>NZ_CP014205.2:309285-618571 GCF_001594225.2 Pseudomonas glycinae | reverse complement strand
GCGCCGGAGCTGCGCCGGCCGCCGTGAGCCGCATGACTGAACTGCTGGCCGGCGCCCGGCGTCCGCTGATCCTCGCCGGTGGCGGTGCCATCGATGCCGCTGCCGAACTCACCGAACTGGCTGAGCTGCTTGATGCACCAATGGCTCTGACCATCAACGCCAAAGGCATGCTGCCGTCCAGCCATCCGCTGTTGATCGGTTCGACCCAGAGCCTGGTGGCGACCCGCGCCCTGGTGGCCGATGCCGACGTGATCCTGGCGATCGGCACCGAGCTGGCGGAAACCGACTACGACGTGACCTTCGCCGGCGGTTTCGAAATCCCCGGCAAGCTGCTGCGTGTGGACATCGATCCCGACCAGACCGTGCGCAACTACCCGCCTCACGTGGCGCTGGTGGCCGACTCGCGCAATGCCGCACAAGCGTTGCTCAGCGCGCTGTCGCACAAACCGCTGGCCGAGCGCCGCAACGATTGGGGCCAGGTACGCGCCGCCCGTCTGCGTGAAGACCTGGCCGCGACCTGGGATGCCCCGACCCTGGCCCAGACCCGTTTCCTCGAAACCGTGCTGCACGAATTGCCGAACGCGGTGTTCGTCGGCGACTCCACGCAACCGGTGTACACCGGCAACCTGACGTTCAATCCGGAGCGTCCGCGCCGCTGGTTCAACTCGTCCACCGGTTACGGCACCCTCGGTTACGCCTTGCCGGCGGCGATTGGCGCATGGCTCGGCGGTAACCTCGAACACGGCGCGCGTCCGCCGGTGGTGTGCCTGATCGGCGACGGTGGTCTGCAATTCACCCTGCCGGAACTGGCCAGCGCCGTGGAAGCGCGCACCCCGGTGATCATCCTGCTGTGGAATAACCAGGGTTACGAAGAGATCAAGAAATACATGGTCAACCGTGCCATCGAGCCAGTGGGCGTCGACATTTACACCCCGGACTTCATCGGCGTGGCCAAGGCCCTGGGTTGCGCGGCGGAAGCGATCAGCTCCGCTGAACATCTGCGCGGTGCACTGCGCGCCGCCACCGATCGTCAGGGCCCGACCCTGATCGAGATCGACCAGACCCAATGGATGAAGGCGGTGGCCCAATGATGAATTTCCCGACCACACTCGACGGCCTGTACATCAACGGCCAATGGTCCGCCGGGCGCGAACACCTGCGCGTGATCAACCCGGCCACCGAAGCGCTGCTGACCACGGTCAACGGCGGTGACGAAAGCGCCGTCAACCAAGCGGTGACGGCAGCGACCGAAGCTTTCAAAGACTGGTCGAAAACCACCGGTGCCGAGCGCGCCGCGATACTGCGCAATATCGCCAATGGCGTGCGCAACGGCCGCGAACATCTGATGAAGTTGCAGTCGAGCAACAACGGCAAACCGCAGTTCGAGGCGGGCATCGATGTCGACGACGTGATCGCCACGTTCGAGTACTACGCCGAACTCGCCGAAGGCCTCGATGCGAAACAGGACAGCAACGTGCCGCTGCCCAGCGACGATTTCAGCGCACGTCTGCGCCGCGAACCGTGCGGTGTTGTCGGGCTTATCGTGCCGTGGAATTTCCCGATGGTCACCACCGTGTGGAAGCTCGCGCCTGCTCTCGCCGCCGGTTGCTGCGTGGTGCTCAAACCGTCGGAAGTCACACCGCTGCCGGAGCTGGAACTGGCGACCATCATCGCCGAATCCGGTCTGCCAAAAGGCGTGTTCAACCTGGTGTGCGGCACCGGTCTGGCAGTCGGCGCGCCGCTGTCGGCGGACCCGCGCATCGCCAAGATTTCCTTCACCGGCAGTAACGCCGTGGGTGTGCAGGTGATGCAGCGCGCCGCTGAAACCGTGAAGGGCGTGAGCCTGGAACTGGGCGGCAAATCCTCGCTGCTGATTCTGGAAGATGCCGACCTTGATCTGGCGGTGGAACTGGCCTGCGGTGGCGGTTTCTTCAACGCCGGGCAGATGTGTTCGGCCACCAGCCGAGTGCTGGTGGCCGATGAAATTGCCGATGAATTCCTGATTCGTCTGAAGGCCCGCGCGGAAAAAATCCGTGTCGCCGATCCGTTCGATCCTGAGGTCGAGATGGGCGCGCTGGTCAATCAGGCGCAGTACCAGCGTGTGCTCGGTCACATCGACCGTGGTCTGAGTGCCGGTGCCAAGCTGATTTGTGGCGGCAATCGTCCCGCCGATCTGCCGCGCGGATATTTCTTGCAGCCGACGATCTTCACCGAAGTGCCCCTCGACAGTGCGCTGTGGTGTGAAGAGATCTTCGGCCCGGTGATCTGCGTACGCAGTTTTGCTTCGGAAGCCGAGGCAATTGCGCTCGCTAACGACAGTCAGTTCGGCCTGGTCGCCAGCGTCGTCACGCGCAATGCCGAGACCGCGGATCGGGTCGCCAACGCCTTGCAGGCGGGGCTGGTGTGGCTCAACGCGCCGCAGGTGATCTTCCCGCAGACGGCGTGGGGCGGCTACAAACAGAGCAGCATCGGCCGCGAATTGGGCCCGTGGGGTCTGGCGGCATTTCAGGAAACCAAGCACGTGATCCGCGCGCTCTGAATGCCCGAAAAAGGTCAGCGCATGCCTCGCAACGAGGCATGCGCCGACGTCATGGCTTCAATGAGTTTTTATCGATAGTCAGGTGTTTTGCACGACCTCAGGATGAACCCGCAGACCACGCTCAAGCCCTTTGAAACCGGGCGCTTGAGCCATATCGGTCAGGCAGATGCAAGGGTTGCGATCAGTCTCATACTTACAAAAAAAATGGGAGTCCTAAATGGGCGAGCACGATCTGAACAGGCGTCAATTCATCAAAACCGTCGGCGTGGCCTCGGTGGCTGCGGCGGCCATGAGCATGCCCTTCATCCGGGCCAGTGCCAGCGACACCCGCTTTGCCGGCAAGACCCTGCGCCTGCTGACCTGGTCCGATGACACCGGCCTCGCTGCACTGCGCAACATCGCGGCAACGTTCGAAGCCAAGACCGGCGCCAAAGTGATTGCCGACCGCACTGGCAGCACCTCGGAAATGGTCGCCAAACTCAAGGCCGGCGGTGATCGTCCGCAGTACGACATCATCACCCTGGCTGGCGTCGGCGCCGAAGGTCTGGCTGCTGCCGGACTGTTGGAAAAACCCGATCTCAACCGCATTCCCAACCTGGTGGACGTACCGGAAAAATACCGCACCGGGGCCAACGGTCACGGCATCGGTTACCTGTTGTGGTGCAACAGTCTGGTCTACAGCACTCGCACCCAGAGCACCGCGCCGGACAGTTACGCGGCACTGTGGGACGCCGATCTGGCACCGAACATTTTCCTGCCGCCGCCGAACTGGACCGAAGCGATGGACCTGATCATCATCGCCGCCAAACTGGCCGGTGGTGACGAGCACAACATCGAGCCGGGCTTCAAGAAACTCGCGGAGCTGAAAGACCGCGTGGTGACCCTGGGCGAAAACCCCAACCAGATTGCCGAGCTGTTCCGCACCGGTTCCCTGGACATGGGCGGCCTCTACGCCCCGGCGTTTTTCCCCAAGCAGATCCGCGACCCGAACTATGGCCTCGGTGCCACGTTCGGCATGAAGGAAGGTTTCTACACCGACCTGATGCTCTCGGTGATGCCGAAGAACCGTCCGGGCGACACCGACCTGGCCTACGCCTTCATCGACCACTCCCTCGACCCGCTGGTGCAGGGCAAGATGGCCGAAGACATCTTCAACGGCCCGGTCAACGCCAAGGCGATCATCTCCGCCGAAGCACGCAAGAGCCCGTTCATCCTCACGCCGGAGCAGATCGCGGAGAAGGCGATCATGCACGACAACGCCTTCCTGGCGACCGTGCATGACCAGTGGATTCGTCGCTACACGGAAATCTTTTCTTCCTGATCGAGTGATGGACGCAGGTTCTTCAAACGCCGAAGTACCTGTGGGAGCTGGCTTGCCAGCGATAGCAATTTGTCAGTGACATGATGGTCGACAGGTAGGCCGTCATCGCTGGCAAGCCAGCTCCCACAAGGCTCGCGGTGGTTTGGAGATCTGTGTCTGTCAGTTGTTTTTCCATTGACGAGATCATTGCTATGGAACATCAATCCCTGACCCAACCGGTCGGCGCGGGTGACGCGTGCCCGGCGCGCGGTGTTTCGCCGACGGCGCGGGCGTGGTTTTTCCTCACGCCGTCGATGCTGTTTCTCGGCGTGCTGATTGCCGCCAGCCTGCTGGTGCTGCGCATGAGCGTCGGCACCAAGGGTGCGGAGTGGTCCGGTTTCAGCCTGGCCAGTTACGCCCAGCTACTCGAACCCTACTACCTCAAATCGCTGCTGCTGACCTTGCGCCTGGCGCTGATCAGCGCGGTGATCGCGGTGGTCCTGGCGATCCCGGTGGCGTACACCATGTCGCGCCTGACCTCGCCATTCGTGCGGCGGATTTTTCTGGCGGCGGTGCTGTTGCCGTTGCTGGTCAACCTGCTGCTGCAAAGCTACGGCTGGCTGGTGATCCTCGGCCCCGGCGGCATGCTCAACCAGACCCTGATGGGCCTCGGCCTGATCAAGCGTCCGATCATGCTGCTGTACAACCAGAACGGTGTGCTGATGGGGCTGGTGCAGACCGCGTTTCCGCTCGCTGTGCTGCCGATTGCCAGCGCCATGCGCGGTGTCGCCCGCAGCTACGAAGAAGCTGCCGCGACCCTCGGCGCCAGTCGTTTTCAGGTGTTCCGCCAAGTGGTGTTGCCGATGAGTCTGCCGGGAATCATCACCGGCGCGACCCTGGTGTTCGCCTACAACGCCAGCAGCTTCGTGGTGCCGTTGCTGCTCGGCGGTCGGCGCGTGCCGATGCTCGCGGTGATGGTGCATGACCAGATCGCCCCGCTGATGAACTGGCCCGCCGCGTCCGCCGCCGGGGTGGTGCTGATCGTCACCACGCTCGCCATCATGACCTTGTCCGAATACATCACCGGCCGCCGTCGCCGTCTGCTGGAGGCTTCGCAATGAGTGCCCTGATCAAGAAGCGTCAGTCGCTGTTGCCGGGCGACACCGGCAAGTTCGCCGGCATCCTCTCCGGGATCATTTTGTTCCTGGCCGTGTTGCCGATCCTGACCATGATCGTGATGTCGTTCAGCGGCGCGTCGAACCTCGACTTCCCGCCGAGCAGCTACAGCCTGCAGTGGTACAAGGCGGCGTGGCACACCTTCGTCTCGCCGGATGCCAGCGATGTGCTGAGCCTCGGCCAGGCCATGGGCACCAGTTTGCTGGTGTCGTGCCTGACGATGATTTTCGCCACGCTGATCGCGGTGCCGGCGGCCTACGCGCTGACCCGCTGCGAGTTCCGTGGCAAGGGCGTGGCGCTGCAATTGATGTCGCTGCCGCTGGTGTTCCCGATGGTGGTGCTGGGGCTGGCCTTGCTGCTGGTGTTCGACAGCCTGCCGTTCCACATGACCACCTCGCGGCTGGTGATTGCCCACGTGATTCTGGCGCTGCCGTTCGTGGTGAAGAACTGCACGGCGGCCATGCTTTCCATCGGCAGCGAAGTCGAAGAGGCCGCGCAGATGCTCGGCGCCTCGCCGTTGCGGGCCATTGTCGACGTGGTGGTGCCGTTGATGAAGTCGGGGATTCTGGCGGGGATGCTGCTGGCGTTCATCGTCTCGTTCAACGAATTCACCGTGACCTATTTCCTCTACACCATCGATGTCATGACCGTGCCGATCTGGATGTACAGCCGCACCGTGTCATCGCTCGACCCTACCGTGTTCTCGTTTGCCGTGCTGATCGTGCTGATCGACTTCGTCCTGATCTGGGCGCTGGAGAAGCTGGTCGGTGAGGGCGGCGTTTCCTTTTGATTGTGAGGTGCAATATGACTGGACTGATTCTGGAAAACGTCGAGAAACACTACGGCTCGGCCTGTGCGGTAAAAGACGTCAACCTGCATTTGCCCGAGGGCAAACTGGTGTGCTTCCTCGGCCCGTCGGGCTGCGGCAAGACCACGTTACTGCGCATGATCGCCGGGCTGGAAACCCTCACCGGCGGCGAGATCCGCCTGGACGGCGAGGACATCGGCCACACCCCGGCGCACCTGCGCAACTTCGGCATGGTGTTCCAGTCGCTGGCGCTGTTTCCGCACATGACCGTGGGCGAGAACATCGCCTATCCGCTGAAACTGCGCGGTGTGAGCAAGCCCGATCAACAGGCGCGAGTCGTTGAGTTGCTGGAGTTGATCCAGCTGCAACCGATGATCGATCGCCCGGTGGCCAAGCTGTCCGGCGGCCAGCGTCAGCGGGTGGCGATTGCCCGGGCGATTGCCTCGCATCCGAAAATCCTTTTGCTCGACGAACCGCTGTCGGCGCTGGACGCCAAGTTGCGCGAGTCGATGCAGGTGGAAATCCGTCAGCTGCAACAACGCCTGAACATCACCACCATCATGGTGACCCACGATCAGCGCGAGGCCATGACCATGGCCGATATCGTGGTGGTGTTGGGCGAGCATCGGGTGCAGCAGGTGGGTACGCCGATTGAAATCTACCGGCACCCGGCCAACGAATTCGTCGCGGACTTTATCGGCTCCGGCAATATCTTCCCGGCCACCGCGCTTGGCGATGGCAAGGTCGTGCTGCCGGGCGGCGATGCCCTGCAAGTGCCGATCTGCAACAGCATCGTGGTCGGGCAGAAAGTGAAAATGCTGATCCGCCCCGAAGACCTGCAACTGTCGGCGCCGCAGGCCACGGCGGGGAATCGGCTGCTGGGCAAGGTGACGTTCGTGCGGGATATTGGCGCGACGATCGAGACTACGGTGGAATGTTCCGGGGTGACGTTTACGGCGCTGAGTACGCCGTGTCAGGGGATTGGGTTGGGGATCGGGCATCCGGTGTCGGTGACGTTGCCGAGTGAGGCGTGTCGGGTGTTGGGCGCCTGATCCAGATTTGATGCTGGCTCTGCCGACCTCTTCGCGGGCAAGCCCGCTCCCACAGGTTATTCGTCGTACACAAGCTTTGTAGTAGACACCAGTCACTGTGGGAGCGGGCTTGGTCCGGGCGGCGATCCGACGAAGAGGCCAGTAGCCGCGACGCAATAATCCAGATCAGACGGTCAGGCGCAACCGCGCCAGATCCCTCAACGGCGGCGCGCCAAACAACCGGCTGTACTCGCGGCTGAACTGCGACGGACTTTCATACCCCACCCGATACCCGGCCGCCGACGCCTCCAACCCCTCAGCCAACATCAAACGCCGCGCCTCTTGCAGGCGCAGCTGCTTCTGATACTGCAACGGGCTCATCGCCGTCATCGCCTTGAAACGGTGATGCAGGGTCGAGACGCTGAGGTTCACTTCCTTCGCCAGATCATCAATGCGCAGCGGCTGTTCGAAGTTGCCGTTGAGCCATTTGATCGCCTGGCTGATGCGGTGGCTCTGGCTGTTGGCGATGGCGATTTCGTACAGCCGATGGCCCTGAGGACTGCGCAGCAGACGATAGAGAATCTCCCGACGGATCAGCGGCGCGAGCATGGCGATGTCTTTCGGCGCGTCGAGCAGGCGTGCCAGACGCAGCACCGCATCGAGCATGGCGCTGTCGATCTTCTCCACATACAGACCACGTCCGGTCGGCCGGGTCGGTACGCCCATCGGGCCGGCGTCGGCGATCAGCGCGGTGATTTCCGCAGGATCGATATCCAGGCGCACGGCGAGGATCGGCTCTTCGGGCGAGACATTCACCACCCGACCGCTCAACGGCATCGAAACCGACACCACCAGGTAATTCAGCGGATCGTAATTGAAGAATTCGTCCGCCAGCCGTACCTCTTTGCGACCCTGGGCCATGATGCACAGCGCCGGTTGCGCGAGCACCGGGGCGAAGTCATGGGACTGGGTGTGGCGTGACATGAACAGCGAACCGACGGCAGTGGCATAACTGCCATCTTCGGACGTGTTGCGGCGAATGATGGCCGCCAGTTCCGCGCGCTGCTTTTCCATGTCGGCATCGGGCGGCGCCTGAAAACGATCGAATGACGTCATGCACAGCCTCCTCGGCAAGGGATGGAATGGGAGCAGAGCATAAGTTTGTGCAAGCGCGAGCGGTAGACACATCCTGTCAAATGCTTGCCTGATCCTGCATGGGTTTGTGGACTCGTCCAGCCATAGCAGGACGCGGGTCGGCAGAATTGCCCGAAACCGGTGTGACAGGACGGTGACAGGAATTCACGACTTGTTACAGGTCTGCACGACAGTCTCGCAGGATTGTGCAACGCGACGGCAGGAATCGACTAACGGCGAGCCGTGCCCGGCCCTTAACCTTGGATCCTGTCGCAGCACGTCCCCGGCTGCCACGCAACTTCCTGGGAGGGTTGAACATGTCCAAGCAGATTCCCGTCAGTCATATGGCCTTCGTTCGAGCGCGTGCCGGACGCTCGGCGGAACTCGGCATGCGCTTGAGCGCCCTGATCGAGCCGTCCCGCGCCGCCCCCGGTTGCCTGAGCTTCGCCTTGCAGCATTCGCAGTGTGATCCGGATTTGTGGCTGGTTTCCGGTTTCTGGAGCAACCAGCAATCGATGACCGCTTACTTCAGCAGCCCGTCGATGGAAATCTTTGCCGAGCTGGTGCAGGACCTGGTGGTCAACAGCCTGGATTTCCACACGTTCAAGGAAGTCTCGGCTGCACAGGCCGTAGGGCAATGCACTGCGCCGATACACAAACTCGCCGGTTGAATGTTTAATGTCCGGCTTATCTGACTGAGCCAGGACCTGCGATATGGCACGTAAAGAGTTCGAACACTTCGAAGCGGTTTCCGCTGTAGTCCCCGTCGAGTTGGGCGGCAACAAGGGTTATCACGCGGCGATTGCCGTCAAGGCCCTGGTCGACGGCGGCGCACCGCGCTTTCACAAACTGCTGAACGATCAGGTTTTTCCCGGCGCCATCGCCGCCGATGAAGCCGCGATCAACGAACTGGACAAGCTCAAGGGCGTCACCGACGACGCCGAGCTGATCTGGTAAGCGCTTACTTCGTCGCCCCCGGGCGCCACATCTTGAACAACGCCTCCGGCCCCAGCTGGAAATAGTCCGCCGGCCCGCCGCCCCGCAGTATCGGTTCGGCGGCGGCGGTGTCGTAGATCCCGTCCTTCAACAGCCATTTGGCAATGTGCACGGCAACCACTTCGCCGAGCACCAGCCAGCTCGGCACGGTCTCGCCGTCGGCGCGCTGCAACTGAATGATCTGGGTGACCTTGCACTCGAAGGACACCGGGCTTTCGGCCACGCGCGGTACGGCGATCACGTTCGAAGCCACTGGCGTCAGCCCCGCCAGTTCGAACTCGTTGACTTCCGGTCCGACCATCGCGCAGCTCTGGTTCATCTGCTCGGCCAGCGGGCGGGTGGCGAGGTTCCAGACGAATTCACCGGTCTGCTCGATGTTGTTCAGGCTGTCTTTGCGACCGACGCTGGAGAACCCGATGATCGGCGGAATGTAGTTGAACGCGTTGAAAAAACTGTAGGGCGCCAGGTTCAGCCGTCCCTCGGCATCCTGCGACGAAATCCAGCCGATGGGACGCGGGCCGACGATGGCGTTGAACGGATCGTGCGGCAGGCCGTGGCCGTTGGCCGGTTCGTAGAAATGAATGTCATCGGGCATGGCGGGTGGTCCTGAAGAGGGCGGGATCAAGTGGCCAATAGTGCAAGCACACGACGCATATTTCCAGCCAGACACCGATATTCCACCCAGTGAGAACCTTGTGGGAGCTGGCTTGCCAGCGATGGCGGCCTGTCAGTCGACAATGACTTTGAATGAAAAAATGTCATCGCTGGCAAGCCAGCTCCCACAGGGTTTGGTGTGAACTCAAGTAATTGTCATCCCCCAGAAATGACTAAGCCCGGCCGAGGCCGGGCTGTGAAGGCGGTGCGGATATTCAACTGATGGCTGCGGCAGTGCCGGTTTTATCGAAACCGTCGGCAGCGATGGCATTGGCGGTGCCGGTTTTATCGAAACCGTCGGCAGCGATGGCATTGGCGGTGCCGGTTTTATCGAAACCGTCGGCGGCGATAGCGTTGGCAGTGCCGGTCTTGTCGAAACCATCAGCAGCAACGGCTTTGCCGACGTTGGTCTTGTCGAAGCCGTCGGCAGCGTAGGTGCCGGTGTGGCTGGTTTCGATGGCAGCGCTGGCGCCGGAAATGAAGTCGGCGGATTTGGTTTTGTCCGAGCCATCGGCGGCGAAGGTGTTGGCGGCCAGGACGGACAGGGTCAGGGCGAGGATCAGTTTGGTTTTCATGGTCGTTCTCCAGATTCGAAATTCGTTGGCGATGTGTTTCGCATGGGATTCATGCTACGCCAAATAAGTTGATTAAAAAGTGCAAAATAATGCTAAAAACAATCGATTAAATTGATATTAAGGGCGGCGCATTCAATTCGCTTCCGTCGTCGGAGCGAGCGTCGCGCAGGTCATCGATCAGGTAGGTGCAGGATGCGGCAGGGGCATTAACCGGTGATTAATCGCCGTTTTTGGCTTGTGTGACAGATTTTTCATACATTCCCGACCGGTTTTTCACCCGCTCAACGCCAGTCTGCCCACGGCCATAAAGCCAAAAACCGGCCGTCACACACTGGAGCGTTGCCCGCGATGAACAAACTGCCTCAAATCACCCTGGCCTTCTGGGTCATGAAAATCTGCGCGACGACCCTGGGGGAAACCGCGGGGGATTTGTTGTCGATGACCCTTAACGTCGGCTATGCCATCAGCTCGCTGATTCTGATCAGCGTGTTTGTCCTGACGCTGATCGCGCAGCTGATGTCCAAGACCTACAAGCCGCTGCTGTACTGGATCGTGATCCTGTCGACCAGCACCGCCGGCACCACCATGTCGGACTTCATGGACCGCACGCTGGAACTGGGTTACGCCACCGGTTCCATGATCCTGATCGCGATCCTGCTGGCGATCTTCGCGGCATGGCGCCTGAGCGGCGACTCGCTCAACGTCACCAAGGTGCAGAGTTTTCGCGGCGAGATGTTCTACTGGATGGCGATTTTGTTCTCCAACACCCTGGGCACCGCGCTCGGCGATTACCTGGCGGACGACTCGGGCCTGGGCTTTGCCGGTGGCGCGTTGTTGATCGGTTCGGCGATTGGCGTGGTCGTGCTGCTCAAGTACTTCACGAAGATTTCGCCGGTGGCGCTGTTCTGGGTGGCGTTCGTGCTGACCCGGCCGTTTGGCGCAACCCTGGGTGACTTGATGACCAAGTCCCATGAGAAGGGCGGTCTGGACTTCGGCACCATCGGTTCGTCGGCGGTGCTGGCGGGGATTCTGCTGGTGATGATCGTCGGGGCGTCGTATGCGCAGAAGCGTTATGGCAGCAAACAGGGCGTTGCCGAGTTGTCCTGATCGGGAAATCGGACAGGAAAGAAAACGCGCGAAGGTCTTGCACCTTCGCGCGTTTTTTTGCGGTCAGTCAGTGACGATGCGCGAATGTTTCTGCGTGTCTTTCATGGTGATGTACACCAGCAGGGACACCGCGATGCACGCGGTCACGTACCAGTAGTAACCGGTTTCCATGCCGATGCTCTTGAACCACAGCGCGATGTATTCGGCGGTGCCGCCGAAGATCGACACGGTCAGTGCGTATGGCAGGCCGACACCCAGCGCACGGATTTCGGTCGGGAACAGCTCGGCCTTTACCACGGCGTTGATCGAGGTGTAGCCGCTGACGATGATCAGCGCCGCCATGATCAGGAAGAACGCACCCCACCAGGTCTGGATGGTGTGCAGGGTCATCAGGATCGGCACGGTGAAGATCGTCCCGAGCACGCCGAAGGCGATCAGGATCGGGCGACGACCGATTTTATCGGACAGGCCACCGATGATCGGTTGCAGGCACATGAACAGGAACAGCGTGGCGGCGGAAATAGTGGTGGAGTCGGAGATGCTCATGCCGACGGTGTTCACCAGGTATTTCTGCATGTAGGTGGTGTAGGTGTAGAACGCCAGCGTACCGCCCATGGTCAGGCCGACCACGGTGAGCAGTTCCTTCGGATGACGAAGCAAGGTGCGCATGGCGCTTTCCTTGGACTTTTCCTTCTTGGTGAACGACTCGGTTTCTTCCATGCCACGACGCAGGTACAGCGCGACGATTGCGCACAGCGCGCCGATGGCGAACGGAATACGCCAGCCCCACGCGTACAGCTGTTCGGTGGTCAGCATGTTCTGCAGCACGATCAACACGCCCAACGCGATGAGCTGGCCGGAGATCAGGGTCACGTACTGGAAGCTGGAGAAGAAGCCGCGACGTTCCTTGGTCGCCATCTCCGACAGGTAAGTGGCGGAGGTACCGTACTCGCCACCGACCGACAGGCCTTGCAGCAAGCGGGCAAAGACCAGCAGGATCGGCGCGCCGATGCCGATGGTCTCGTAGTTCGGACTCAGGGCAATCAGCAGCGAGCCGAAGCACATCAGGTACACCGAAGCCATCAGCGCCTTTTTACGGCCGACCTTGTCGGCGTACAGGCCCATCAGCCAGCCACCGATCGGACGCATCAGAAAGCCCACGGCGAAAATCGCGGCGGTGTTCATCAACTGGGCGGTAGTGGAACCGGCGGGGAAGAAGGTCTTGGCGAAGTACAGCGAGAAGGCGGCGTAGACGTACCAGTCGTACCACTCGACCATGTTGCCGACGGAACCGCTGAAGATCGACTTGATGCGACTGGCGGTGGTTCGTGCTTTGGCCGGCACGGCAGCCGACCCAAGAGGCAGGGCGTTGGAGTTATCCATTGAAGGATCCTTCATTTAATTGTTTTTGTGGAGCGCGTTGGAACGCAGCCTGCGAGGGCTATAGCAGGAGCTGTGCCAACGGGGAGAGGGCCGGTTTAGAGGGGTTGGTGAGATGGGTTGAGCGGGATTTTGCCGATGATCCGGAATGAATGAGCGGATTTCCGCTCATTCAGCGTGATCGTTCCCACGCTCTGCGTGGGAATGCAGCCGGGGACGCTCTGCGTCCCAAAGCGGACGCAGAGCGTCCATTTAGGCATTCCCACGCGGAGCGTGGGAACGATCAATCATCAAACGATCAGTCGGGTACGAACATCTCTCGGGTCAAACCATGCCGCTGCATCTTTTCATTAAACGTGCGACGCGGCAGTTGCAGCTCCTCAAGCACCGCTTTCACATCGCCCTTGTGCCGGGTCAAAGCAGCCCGCAAACACTGCGCCTCAAACGCCTCTTGCTGCGCCGCCAGCGACTGCCCCGGATCGATACCCTGCACCGGTTCATCCAGCCCCAGCACCTGCCGCTCGGCCACGTTCGCCAACTCGCGCACATTGCCCGGCCAGTCGTGACTGAGCAGGTGGCTCAACTGCGCGCCACTGAGCGGTGGAAAGGTCCGGCCCAAACGCTGGGCGGCGCTCTGGGCGAAGGATTCGAACAACAGCGGAATGTCTTCGCGACGATCACGCAGCGGTGGCAATCGCAGCTCTGCGACGTTCAGGCGATACGCCAGGTCTTCGCGAAAACGCCCGGCCCGCGCTTCATCCAGCAAGTCGGGTTTGGTCGCCGCGACAATCCGCAAGTCCACGCGAATGCTCTGGTTCGACCCCAGCCGCTCCAGCTTCTGCTCCTGTAACACCCGTAGCAGTTTCACCTGCTGGGCCAGCGGCATGCTTTCGATTTCATCGAGAAACAGCGTGCCGCCATCGGCGTATTCCAGCTTGCCGATGCGCTTGCCCGAGGCGCCGGTGAACGCGCCGCTTTCATGCCCGAACAACTCGGCTTCGAACAACTGCTCGGGGATCGCCGCGCAGTTCAGCGCCACGAACGGCTTGTCGGCGCGCGGGCCGAAGTCGTGCAGGCAGCGGGCGACCAGCTCCTTGCCGCTGCCGGTTTCGCCACGGATCAGCACGTTGACCGGCAGCGTCGCCAGGTCAAGCACCTGCCGGCGCAAGGTCTGCAAGCCACGGGACACACCGAGCAACGTCGCATCGAGTCTGGCGCGGTTGTCGGCCTGCTCGTGCAGGGCACGGTTTTCCAGCACCAGCCGACGCTTGTCCAGCGCCCGGCGCAGGCTGCCGAGCAGAGTCTCGGGGCTGAACGGTTTTTCCAGAAAATCGTAGGCACCGTCGCGCATCGCTTCGACCGCCATCGGTACGTCACCGTGGCCGGTCAGCAGAATCACCGGCAGGTCGGCATCCCGGCGCTGCACTTCGGCCAGCAGCTCAAGACCGCTGAGCCCCGGCATGCGCACATCGCTGAGAATCACCCCGGCAAAGTGTTTCGGCAGCACCGCCAGGCATTCCTCGGCGCGGCTGAATAGCTGCACCTCGAACCCGGACAGGCTCAGCCATTGTTCGACGGCATTGCGAATACTGCTTTCGTCATCGACCACCATCACCGAGTTGAGCATCAGATGTGCGCCTCCAGATCGATCGGCAAGGTCAGGCTGAACACCGCGCCATTGTCACCATTTTCGACGCACAGGCGCCCGCCGGATTCATGGACGATGGCGAAGGATACCGCCAGTCCCAGGCCCAGTCCGTCACCCACCGGTTTGGTGGTGAAGAACGGATCGAACACCTGACCCAGATGTTCTTCGGCGATGCCGCCGCCGTTGTCGATGACGCTCAGGCGCCACAGTTGCTCGTCGGCTTCCAGGCGGATTTCCAGACGCTTGCAGGGCTTGCCCTGCATGGCATCGAGGGCGTTGCGCAGCAGATTGATCAACACCTGCTCCAGGCGGATCGCATCGCCGCGCACCCACGCCGGGCGGGTCAGGTGCAGCACCAGACTGACCTGTTCATCGCGCAGGCGCGCATCGAGCAATTGCAGGGCCTGATCGACCACCGTCGCCAGATCCAGCCGTTCGCGCAGGCCGCTGGGGCTCTTGCGGGCAAAGGTTTTCAGGTGGCCGGTGAGGGCGGCCATGCGCGTGAGCATGTCATCCACCGGTTTGAGTGCCTTGCAGGCGTCATCGACCCGGCCATGATCGAGCAGCAGACGCAGGGTCGCCAGTTGCATGCGCTGGGCGGTCAACGGCTGATTGATTTCGTGGGCCAGCGCGGCGGACATCTGCCCCAGTGCCGCCAGTTTTGCCGACTGCACCAGACCGTCCTGCGCCGTGCGCAAATCCCGGGTGCGTTCCTCGACCAGTTGCTCAAGCTCTTCGCGGCTGCGCTGGCGCATCTTCGCCAGACGCCAGCGCTGGTTGAGGAACAGCAACAGGAACACCAGCGCCAGCCACACTCCGGCGGCGGCGAGCCCGGCATTACGCTGGTCTTCAAAGGACAATTGCGGGCGGCGCAGCAGATGCAAGGTCCAGCCTTCGGCGGTCAGCGGCAGCGATTCCCACAGGTAATCCGCCGTGCCTTGCGGGCCTTCGACGCGGCGCAGATCACTGTTGTCATCGAAGCTGCGCAGCGCCAGATGCGTCAGCGGCACCAGCGACTGTTTGTCGTATTGGCGGGTGGCCTTGATCTCGCGGTAATCGGCCGGGCTCAGCGGGTGCAGCAGGCGATAGCGCCAGCCGGGCTGGTTGGCGATGAAGATGATCCCGCGCGCATCGCTGACCAGCAGGGTGTCGCTGCCCTGGCTCCATTCGCGTTCGAGTTCGGGGAATTCGAGCTTGACCACCATCGCCCCGAGGAACTCGCCATTGTCGCCGAGCACCGCGCTGGACAGGAAGTAACCGGGAATGCCGCTGGTCACGCCGACCGCGTAAAAGCGTCCGGTGCCCTGGGTGCGGGTCTGACTGAAATAGGGGCGAAAGCCGTAGTTGTGACCGACGTAACTGCTGGGCAGACGCCAGTTGCTGGCCGCCACCGCAAGGCCGGTGCGGTCGAGCAGTTCAAGGGTCGAGGATTGGGCGGCGCCGTTGATTTTTTCCAGCTTCAGATTGAGCGCCGTTTGCTGTTCGGCGCTCACGGGACCGGCGAGCGCCGCACGCAGTTGAGGGTCCAGCGCCAGCACGGCGGGCAGGGCGCGATAGCGGTCGATCAGGGTGTGCAGCGAGTTGGCGTACAGCGCCAACTGTTGATTGGCCCGCGCGGCGTCTTCTTCCAGCGCCTGGCGCTCGGCGTGGCGGATCGCAAGCGTCGCGGCGAGGGCGGCGCCAGCGAGGATCAGCAGGGTGTACAACGACAGACGCAGGGTACGGGAAGTCGGCAGCATGCTGGGTCAAACGGATGGCAGGTCGGGCGGGCACGATAGCACGCCATCGTGCGGCTACAGTGCTATGGCTGCATAAAAGCCGATTGGTCACACGACCGCTTTTGAGTCTGGCATCCAGGGCGCGACGAGTCCTTGTACGGAATCATCGGCGACGGTTTGGCAGGCCTCAACTGACATCAGCGGTCAGGGACCATGTGTGCCGTTGGATTTGGTCCACCAGTTGTAAAGCCTGGAGTGTTTTTCCGGGGTATGACGTAGTTGCTGCTGTAAAAACTGGTTATCGGTGGACCGCGACTCCCTGTAAGCGGCAACAGAAGCTTTCGCTCGACCGATGTTGGCTAGCGCCTCGTGGGTTTGCTGCTGCAGGTCTGAGCGGCTGATCGGAGCAATTCCGTCTGGGTCCAGAACATCGATGCCTAATGCATCGAACGCTCCTTCTGCAGCGGCGGAATAACTTTCGACGGCCACTTGCCAGTCAGAGAGCATTGTCTCGATCTTTATAATCTTCACCGGGTCGAGCCCGTTTTTTATGTCTTCGGCTTCGATTGCTCGAGCAATAATGGCGATAGCGGCGGGGATAATCGATAGCCACGACGCCATCATTCGGTTCATGAGAAATTCAGGCATCTGACGGACCAGATCATCCGAGGCCTCTCGCCACGTTCTGTTTTGCCTCACGGGATCCGTGATCCCTAATCCTTTATTGATTTCACTGACTGACATTTTCGACGTTTGCGGGATCAGCGGGCCGAGCATGATCCCGGTTCTGGAGGCGACTTCGTTTGTGAACGGGTCAATCATCGCACCGACGATGTCACCGCCGATGTTTCCACCAATCAGCCCGCCAGTTGTCAGGTAGGGGATAAAGGACTGGGGGCTTGGAAGCACCAACTCAACAAGCCCTGCGCCGAAAACGCCTGCTTCGTAGCCAGCAACACCTTTGCCCACCTCGACTGCGAAGTTCGCCGCCAAATTTCTTTTGATGTTTTTCTTATGAAAGATGTTGTGAAGCTGCTGGAGCAAATGTTCGGAGTGTCCGAAGACGACGGAAATGAAGTCCGAATAATGTCTGATAGTGCTTTCCGTTTTGTATGCTCCGACAGAGTCGACGTAACGCAGCGGGTTGTTGCCGACAAACGCATACCGGTTCGGCCCGTCCGCATCTCCGGCCGGGTCGGCATTGATCCAGCGACTCAACCAAGGGACGTAATACCGGGCGCCATAGTAATAAAGCCCGGTGCGATCCATTTCCTTGCCCGAATAGCGGATGAACTTGTAGTCCGCTTCGATCTGCGAACGCGCGGCCATCCAGGCGGTGCCGCCAAAGGCAAAATAGCCCTCGGCACTGATCAATAGCGCCCTTGCATCGAGTGTTTTTGTGATTGAGCCCAGGTGGTCACTCAGCGAGTACTGCAATTGATCAGCGTCGATGCCTGACGGTTTGCCGGCCACCCAGTGCAGGCAGGACACTTCGCCGACGCCGATTGCGACGGTGATCCGATGCAGTTCTTCGCCCGAGCTTTTGCTGCGGATTTCCAGGGACCCCGCGTAATGCACTTCATCGACATGGCTGACTTTGCGGGTGTGGGTTTCGTGACGTTTGTAGACCCGTGTGCCCCGGCTGTATTGGTACAACTCCTGATCCGGTGGCCCGCCGACATGTTCGACGAGCGTCAGCGATTGCAGTTGGTTGCGGCTGTTCCAGTGCAGCGGCTGGCCAGCCTGCAGGTGCCTGAGATTGCCGGTCGGGTCGAACCGGGCGCCGAAGTCAGGCACCGGATCCCCCTGTTTCCAGCGCACCCCGCGATTGCTGGCAGTGTCGATGAACACCTCGCGGGTGTAGGTGTTGCCGTCGCGTACGTGGGTCAGTTTTTTCAGGTTGTTGCCGTCGTCGTATTCGAAAGATTCGACATAGTTGCGTCGGTCATCGGGATCGGTGGGTTGCGGCCGACCGGAGTTATCCGCGGGCGGGGCGTCGCTGTAACCGGTAGCGCGGGTCAGGCGGTACACCGAGTCATAGCCAAATGTGCGTTCACCGTCGACCCGCTGGTTGCGGAAAAACGTCGGTGTGTAGGTGTGGTCAACAATGCGCGTAACGTTACCTTCCAAATCGTATTCATACCGGTTATCCAGAATCGCCGGCTCTGAAGCCTTTTGCGCGTACTGTCGCAGCAGGCGTCCGTCGGTGTCCCGGTAGCACCAGCGGTTGGTCACATCGTTGCCGAGCCGTTGTTCGGTGATCTGGCCGGCGGCGTTGTAATCCGCACCTTTCAAAACCGGCTGGAAGGCTTGTCCGTTGAGTTGCAGTTGTACCTGGACGAGTTGCCCGGCGATGTCGTAGGTCGACTGTTGCAGGTGCCCGCCGGCGTCAGTGGTTTGCAACACTGCGCCGACAGCGCTGTAGACCCGACGGCTGGTGCAGGTTTTGCCGTCCTTGAAGGTGCGGGTTTCTTCCAGCGTCTGTCCGTGCATGCCGAAGCTGTCGAGGGCAAGCGTGCCTGATGGATCGCTCAGCGCCGTCATCTGTCCGCGCAGATTGTGCGTCGGGTCGGCCGAAGCGTCGAGGTAGCGGAAGGTTTCGAAGTTCGCTGCACCGTTTTCCGTGACGGCCCGCAGACGCAGTTGCGGGTCGTAGGTCATTTCCCGGTGATTGCGGTTAGCATCCCAATTCTGAAGAACCTCGCCACCGACACCCAGCAGCACCGTGTTTTCGCCACCGTCAACGTTGATCGTCCTGATCGCCCCGCCGTCCAGCCTGTGCACCGTTGTGGTATTGGGCGTGGGCAGACGCGGATCGCGCAGCGCGACCAGTCGGCCGGCAACGTCATATTGCTGTCGGGTAATGAGCGCCTGCACATCCTCCCCTGCCACCCTGCGCAGGTAGTCGACCTGTCTGATGGCGTTGCCACGCGGATCCGTGACAACGGCTGTCGGCGTGCGCCAATGCAGGCTGGTGTTCATGCCTTGACCTTTTTCGCCGGCCTGGCGGGTTGTTTCGCAGATGAGGGCGCAGGTGTGTTGTCGGTGTCATTGAAGTCATAGCGGAGCGTGAACCACGCATGCAGGATGTCGAACGCCAGGTGGCCCAGCGCATTGATCGTCTGTATCGGCCGCCCCAAGGCGTCGTAGAACATCCGGTCGTGATAGCCGTGCTCGCGCATTGCGCTGTCGTTGATACAGCGGTGGGTATTGAGGAAGTAGGCGCGGTACACCCGGATGGTTTCGCCCTTGTGGTTGTATTCCACACGCCCGCTGACTCGCCAGCGCGGATCTGCCGGTGCCGTGCGCAACTGGCCACGGTCCAGCGCAAGGTTCTGTCGGGGGGTGGCCATAAAGGCTTCACCCTGCGGGACGAGCTGTTTGCTTTGCAGTGCGCGGCCGAAGCCGTCGAAGTAGCGGATCGTCATTTGAATCTGTTGCAGCGGGTCGGTGGGGTAGCGGTCGGCAACCAGGTTGAGGCTGTGTACCGGCTGCTTGAGGGTGGTTCGGATGAACTTGAGCAGGGCCTGTTCGCTGGTGCTGCGTTTTTTCAGCTGGTTCAGCCAGCGCAGGGCCGAGGCGCGGATGTGGCCGTCGGGCAGAATCAGCCCCTTGGCGATCCATTCCTTTCTTTTGATGGGCAGCGTTTTGAGCGGGAGTACCGGCATCCAGCTTTGCAGGTCGGTGCGCACCACGCTGGCAGCGGATGCCAGGGCGGTTTTCGGATTGGCGAGGGCGTATTCGACACTCAGGTCAGGCTGTGGCGGGTAAGCGGACAGGGGAGCGAAACCGGCCTGAGCGCCGTTTTCGGTGCCATAAGAACTGAGGGCGGTGGGTTTCCTGTCTGCGTCGTACAGCACTTCCTGAATGTTCTCGTTGGCATCCTTGACACTGCACGGCAGAAGGGTGTGCCAGTCGTATGTCATGGTTGTGACGCAGCCGTCCGGCAGGGTGAGGGTCTCGGTCACCAGATGGTTCGGGTCCCAGGCGATGTGCGTCACGCCATGGCTGGCGGTCTGCTGCACATCGGTGACGTGGAAAAATTGGCTGGCATCGGCGTAGGTGTAAAAACCGCTCAGGGCTGACCACAGGTTTTCCAGTTTGTCCTCTTCCGAATCTTCGGGGAGAAACAGATTCATCGGCTCATAGCCGATCTTGATCAGCTCGTCCCGAATGACAATCGGGACGTCGTCGTAGGCAGCCAGTGCAGTCTTGTCGAACACGGCCTGTTTCGTCGGGCCTGCCAACGGTGGGTAAAGCATTTTGCCGGCGGCCTCCAGATAGGTCTGCTGCGAAAGCGAGGTCAGTTCGCGCGCGGCTTTCCATGCGGCGCTGTCTTTATGCCGATCGAAATTTTCGAAACTGATGTCCGCTGCGCGCAAACCGTCCGGCAGAGAGCCTTTGGGCAGCCTCATCGCATTACCGCGCTGGCGGCAGGGCAAACCGAGCAGCCAGTGACTGTCACTGGTCAAGTGAATGAATTCGGCGAGAGCTTCCGCCAGATAAAAGCATTGCTGTTGCTCATCGTGGCTGTCCAGCCAGGCGCGTCGTTGATCTTCCCGATCGAAGGGCGGTTCGTCATTCTCGGTGCGGCGACGAGCACAAGCGACGGTAAAACCTTGTGTCAGATGACCGTATTCGTCCCACGCCAGATTGACCCTATGTTCAACGCGTGGATCGTCCATGAAGCGTTCGTATTGATGGCTGCGGTTTTCCAGTTCCAGTACCAGCAGACTGGAGGGATTTTGGTTCACCTCTCGCACCAGATAGCGCGTTTCGCTCAGAGAGAACAGGCGCGCGGGGGGGCGGTCGTCTGCCTGGCAGACTTCGGTGCGAAGCAGGTGACCGGCAAGGGCGTAGGCGGTTTCGCGATCATCCTCGGCTTTGTGCCGCTTGCGAATGCGCTCTTTACGGCGTTTGGCATCGAACGCTGAAAAGACCGTGGGGCCCAGCGATGTGATTTCAGGGTCGAGTTCGCAGATACCTTTCAAAACGGGGTCAGTGCATTGACCGGTATAAAACCAGTGCGTCACCTTCATCGGCGCCGTATGGCCGTCTTCGGCTTTTCCCGGTTCCAGTTCACTGTCGATCTGACAGACCCGGCCGAAGCCACGGAACTCGCGATCTTTCCCGTCGTAGTAGCCGTCCAGATAGTCGAATGACTGCTTCAGGCAGTTGCCGGTGATTTCATCGAGTTGTTCCAGCCAGTGGAGCACCATCTGAGGAAACGGCAACCGGCTGACCGGATGCCTGCGAGCCATCAGTTCCCGGCGTTTTTCGTCCAGCCAGAATTGTGCACTGCTGCGATGTTGCAGCGTGGCGCTGTAGCCCATGTTGTTGTTGCAGCCGGTGAGCAGGTAGGGCCGTTTACTGACGAAGTGATACACCCAGTGCTGCGGTTTCATGTGGGGTTTGGTCAGCAGCAGGCTGGCGCAGCCAATGCCTTGCAGATCGGCGAAGGTCACCTGGCAGAGGTTGTCGTAGCGAATGCCGGCAGGCCACGTGACACGCACGGGTGTCGGGGCCAGGCCGTTGCCACCCTGGTTGAACCAGATCTCGAAGTAATCCGAAGACAGGTAAATGAAGGCCGGGGCGCCGGAGCCGTCGAGATCGGCGATGCGTACCCGGTCGGCATCGAATTTGCCATAGTCGAACAGCAAGTCGCTCAATTTGAAACCCTCTCCAAACCGGCCATGACCCAGGCTGATCCAGCAACGGATTTCATCATGGCGGATCCGGCACAGCTCCATGCCGCTGGCGCCCATGCCACTGAATGACACCAGTTCGCTGCGGGCATTGCCGAACAGCGGCAATCTGTCCGGGGTATGGGGCACATCCTGGCCGGGAGCAAATCCTTTTTCCCGCAGGTTGGCATACACCCGCACGCTTTTCGGGCCGATCAACGCCATGGAGTCCAGGCCATCGCCGCGCAGATCGCCCAGTTGTACCAGTTGATGGAAAAACTCCACGGGAAACTGATCGAACGATTTGAAAGGCGACCAGGTGCCATCCGGCTTGAGCGTGTAATACCCGCTGCCACCGGGCTGCGCGACGACCCAGTCCAGACAGCCGTCACCGGTGAGGTCGGTAAGAATCTGCACCACCGGTTTGCTGCTGTCGGCGTTCGGAATCAGCGGCAGCAGGGTCCAGGGGCCGTAGACGATTTCGTCTGTGCCGGGCGTGCCGCGCAACGGTTCGCGGAAATACCAGGCCCCGTCGCGCTGGCAGAGAAAACCGGGCAGGGCTTCACCGTAAAGATCGACACAATGGTAGGGCTGGCCGTCGTTGAGACCGGGCATGTGATCAAGTTGCAGAAAGGGTTTGGGGGTGGTGTCGAGTATCAGCGCCTCATAAAAATATTCGAGGGGCGGCATGTGTTTGACGTGACCTGTAGCGTCGTAACTCATGTAGTGCGCTGCTTTCAGATGATTGTATCGATGCGATGTGGATTCGTGCTCCAGCAACAGGCGATTGACCAGCACCGGAGCGGGGCCGATGGCATTGAACAGCAGGAACTGTCGGCACAGGCGCCGAGTGCCGACTTCAAAGCCATGGCGATGCATACGAAACGGATCGGAACGCACCGTCCAGGCATCTTCATTGGCGGGGTACGGTGGAACATCGTCATGCCCGGAGACGCGTTCGCCGTAGTCAATGATCATTCGGAACAGCCAGTCGAGTAATTCGGGTTGAGGGTGATCAAGACAGTACAGATCGGCACTGGCGGTCTTGTTGCAGTAGCAGACCTGGCGCAGGTAGCGTTGAGCACTGTAGTCAAAACGGGCGTCAGTGGTTTTGTCGTCGGTCTTGTACTGGTAAAAGATGTTTTCGCCCACGGGGTTCCTGACTTCCGTCAGCAACCACACAGCGATATGCGCCGGGGCTGCCGGGTCATGGATGCAGGAATCCAGGGTGTTGCCAAAGCAATATCGAGTGCCATCGGCTCCAGAGACCATCCAGAACGGATGACCGCCATCGGTGGGAGTCCAGAGTTCGTAGCGGGTGAATGTCGTTTCCAGACGTGGAATGTAGAGCACCACTGAATAGGTTCTGGCGCTCCTGCCTTTACCGCGCGTACGCTTTTTTGCCTTGATCCTGCCGCGCGTTGTCCGTTCGGGCCGCAGGTCGGTTCCGTCAGCCTGCATGACATCGTCGGCTGCATATTTCGGCACGCCCTTGCTGGTCTTGCGCGAAATGGAAGCCACCGACAGATCCCAGCCAAGTCCGCATTTGCC
Organism: Pseudomonas glycinae; assembly: GCF_001594225.2. GTDB lineage: Bacteria > Pseudomonadota > Gammaproteobacteria > Pseudomonadales > Pseudomonadaceae > Aquipseudomonas > Aquipseudomonas glycinae. The sequence goes on along the minus strand of NZ_CP014205.2, from coordinate 595,270 downwards.
GTTGCCCGCATTGCCGTCATAAAACAGCTGCAACTCAGGATTGAGCGTACGGGCGTTCAGGATCGGCAGTGGCAAGGTGTAAGACCGCTGCCCGGTCGCACCGATCTCTCCCCAACTGCGCCCGTTCGTAGCAATGGACGCTGTCTTGGCAATAGAGGGAGGAGTGACGAGCGCATCTGCATCAAGGGCCATGGCAACGCAACCTGTGAACGCCGAGATTCCACGCTAACAGAGGGCGTCGGGGGTCGGCACCTGTCAGATCTGACAGGTGCCGACTGACGGCAGGCGAAAAAAAAACCGGGCGGTCATCGCTGACCCCCCGGTTTTTTTCAAACAGCAGAAGCGCTTACTGCACTTCCACCGCCAGGCTTTCGCTGATCTTCTGCTGCCAGATCGCAGGACCGGTGATGTGTACCGATTCACCTTTGCTGTCCACCGCTACGGTGACCGGCATGTCCTTGACCTCGAACTCGTAGATCGCTTCCATGCCCAGCTCTGCAAACGCCAGAACCTTGGACTTCTTGATCGCTTGCGCCACCAGGTAAGCGGCGCCGCCAACAGCCATCAGGTACACGGCTTTGTTGTCCTTGATCGCGTCGATGGCGGTCGGGCCGCGCTCGGACTTGCCGATCATGCCCAACAGGCCGGTCTGCTCGAGGATCTGACGGGTGAACTTGTCCATCCGCGTGGCGGTGGTGGGGCCCGCCGGGCCAACCACTTCATCACCGACCGGATCAACCGGGCCGACGTAGTAGATGAAGCGGCCTTTCAGATCAACCGGCAGGGTTTCGCCCTTGTTCAGCATCTCGACCATGCGTTTGTGCGCCGCGTCGCGACCGGTGAGCATCTTGCCATTGAGCAGGACGGTTTCGCCCGGCTTCCAGCTCTGCACGTCTTCCGGGGTCAGGGTGTCAAGGTTGACGCGACGGGCCGACGGGCCGGCTTCCCAGACGATTTCCGGGTAGGCGTCCAGCGGTGGCGCTTCCAGCGAGGCCGGGCCGGAACCGTCGAGCACGAAGTGCGCGTGGCGGGTGGCGGCGCAGTTCGGGATCATGCACACCGGCAAGGAAGCGGCGTGGGTCGGGTAATCCATGATCTTCACGTCGAGCACGGTGGTCAGGCCACCGAGGCCCTGGGCGCCGATGCCCAGCTGGTTGACCTTCTCGAACAGCTCCAGACGCATTTCTTCGATGCGGTTCTGCGGGCCACGGGCTTTGAGCTCGTGAATGTCGATGGATTCCATCAACACTTCTTTCGCCATCACAGCGGCTTTCTCGGCGGTGCCGCCGATGCCGATGCCCAGCATGCCCGGCGGGCACCAGCCGGCGCCCATGGTCGGAACGGTCTTGAGTACCCAGTCGACGATCGAGTCGGACGGGTTGAGCATGGCCATTTTCGACTTGTTCTCGGAACCGCCGCCCTTGGCCGCCACGTCCACTTCCACGGTGTTACCCGGAACGATGGAGTAGTGGATGACCGCCGGAGTGTTGTCCTTGGTGTTCTTGCGCGCACCGGCCGGGTCGGCCAGGATCGAAGCACGCAGGACGTTTTCCGGCAGGTTGTAGGCGCGACGCACGCCTTCGTTGATCATGTCGTCCAGGCTCATGGTCGCGCCATCCCAACGCACGTCCATGCCCACACGCACGAACACGGTCACGATGCCGGTGTCCTGGCAGATCGGCCGATGGCCGGTGGCGCACATGCGCGAGTTGATCAGGATCTGCGCCATCGAGTCACGGGCCGCTGGCGATTCTTCGCGCAGGTAGGCTTCGTGCATCGCCTGGATGAAGTCCACGGGGTGGTAGTAGGAAATGAACTGCAGGGCGTCGGCAACGCTCTGAATCAGGTCGTCTTGCTTGATCACGGTCATGAGTCGCGCTCCTCTAAAAGACGGGAACATTCAATAAGGTGCCTGCGGCTTGGGTGCATCGGTCGGTCGCAGACACCTTTCAAGGCACGCCGGGGCTGCTGGCGCGACGCTAAAAAGGCGCGGCAGTATACCGCGCCTCGGTGGCGGGCACATCTGCCGGGAGTCATTCGTTGGTCGCATGGCTGCAGGTTTTTGACGCCAAATACCCGGCCCGAAAATCAATGGTCATTTATCGCCTGCGCCACTAAAGTGGCAGCCGGTCTGTAGAGTAGGACACTCGGTCAGCCTCTTATCGCACGGTGAGTCAACGATTGACCCATAACGCCATTCAACGTCTTTTGCTCAAACGCTTCGCCCTCGCTGCAGCCACCTATGGATTGGCTTTGCTGCTGCTGTGGCTGGCGTATTTCACCGGACATTACGAAGATTCGCTGGCTGGCGTCGCCGTCGGCAGCGCCCTGGTGGTCATCAGCCAGGCAATCCTGTTCGCGGTGTTTTTCTCCGGCTGCAATCTGCGCTTTTCCGACCCGAGCCTGACCGAAGCACAAGTGCTGCTTGGCCTCGGCTGGCAGACGTGGCTGATCGCGCATCTGGAAGAAGCCCGGGGCGAGTTCCTGGTCTTCTATGTGCTGATCCTGCTGTTCGGCCTGTTCCATCTGTCACAGCGGGCGTTCGTACGCTGCGCGATGCTGGTGTTCTTCAGCTTTTGCGCCATCACGCTGTGGGACGGTTACCACTTGCATCTGCACGATCCGGCGCTTTCCGCGTTGCAGGCTTGCATCCTGTTGATCGTGCTGGCGTGGCTGGTGATTTATGCGCGCTTCGTCCAGACCTCGCGCCAACGCATGCGTCAGCGCCGGTTCGCCTTGCAGGCGCATCAGGACACCCTGCGCGGGATGATGCGCCAGCTCGAAGACCTGGTGGCCACCGACGAACTGACCGGGCTGTTCAACCGTCGGCACTTCCTGCGCCTTGCCACCCGCGAGCTGAATGCGATGGAGGCCGACGTGGTGCATGGTCTGGCGCTGATCGACCTCGACCACTTCAAACGCATCAACGACATTCACGGCCACGCCGCTGGCGATCAGGTGTTGCAGGCTTTCGCCGGGGTGGCCGGGGCCTGTCTGCGCGACGGCGATGTCCTGGCGCGATATGGTGGTGAGGAATTCGTGGTGCTGCTGCCCGATTGCAACGCCGAGCGCCTGACCGCCTGTTGCGAACGCCTGCGCATCGCCTTCACCGACGTTGAACTGGTAGGCCTGAATGTGAAAAACCTCAGCCTGTCCGCCGGCATGACCCTGCTGGAACTGGGCGATGATCTGGACGACGCCTTGCAGCGTGCCGATCAGGCGCTGTACCGGGCCAAGCGCGACGGCCGCAATCGTTGCGCAGCGGCATGGGAGAACGTCGATGCCTGAACTGCGGGTCGGTGAACGACAGTGGTTGGTGGCGGCGGGCAGCAACCTGCTCGATGCCCTCAATCAGAACGGTGTGGCAGTGCCTTACAGCTGTCGCGCCGGCAGTTGCCACGCGTGTCTGGTGCAATGCGTGCAGGGCTTGCCTGCCGACAGTCGCCCGGATGCCTTGAGCGCCGAGCAACGTGATCAGGGCTGGCGGCTGGCCTGTCAGTGCCAGGTGATTGAGGATTTGCAGGTGCACACCTTCGATCCCGTCACCGATGGTCGCCCGGCCACGGTCGAAGCGCTGGACTGGCTCGGCGACAGCGTGTTGCGCCTGCGCCTGATACCCCAGCGGCCGCTGCGCTACAGTGCCGGCCAGCATCTGGTGCTGTGGGCCGGCCACGTTGCGCGGCCGTATTCGCTGGCCAGCCTGCCGGAAGAAGACCGCTTTCTTGAATTTCACCTCGATTGCCGCCAGCCCGGCGAATTCAGCGATGCCGCGCGCCGCTTGCAGATCGGTGATCCGATCCGTCTCGGTGAACTGCGCGGCGGCGCGCTGCATTACGACCCGGACTGGCACGACCGGCCGTTGTGGCTGCTGGCCGCCGGTACCGGACTCGGCCCGTTGTTCGGCGTGTTGCGCGAGGCCTTGCGTCATGATCATCGGGGCGCCATTCGCGTCATTCACCTGGCTCATGACGCCGACGGGCATTACCTGGCCAAACCCCTTGAAGCGCTGGCCGCGCAGCGGCAAAACCTCAGCGTCGAACGGTGGACCGCGGCCGAGTTGCCGGGCGCTTTGGCGCAACTGCGCCTTGTCTCCCGACAAACCCTGGCCTTAGTCTGCGGATCGACGGCCAGCGTCGACGCGTTTGCCAAGCGTCTGTTCCTGGCCGGACTGCCGCGCAATCAACTGCTGGCCGATGTCTTCCTGAGCCGTGGTTGAGCGCTGAATTCTCAGACGCGAGACACGCCATGCCCGACGCCATCCTGCTGCACCGCGAACGCGGTTTGCTGACCCTGCGCCTCAACCGCCCGGACAAGAAAAACGCCCTGACCCGCGCCATGTACAGCCAATTGGCCGACGCGCTGAAACAGGCCGACCGCGACCCCGAAATCAACGCGGTACTGATCACCGGCAGCGCCGAGTGCTTCACCGCCGGCAACGACATCGCCGACTTCATCCAGCAACCGCCGAGCGACCTCGACAGCCCGGTGTTTCACTTCATGCTCAATTTGCTGGAGTGCCGCAAACCGGTGATCGCCGCGGTGGCCGGGGCGGCGGTGGGGATCGGCACGACGCTGTTGCTGCATTGCGATCTGGTGTACGTGGCGCGGGATGCGCGGCTGCGCATGCCGTTCGTCAATCTCGGTTTGTGCCCGGAGTTCGGTTCCAGCCTGATCCTGCCGCGCTTGCTCGGGCAGGCCAAGGCATCGGAGCTGTTGTTGCTGGGTGAAGGCTTCACCGGTGAGCAGGCGGCGCAATGGAGCATCGCAACCGAGGCGCTGGGCAGTGGCGAAGCCGCGTTGGCCAAGGCGCGGGAGATGGCGTTGCGGTTTGACGAGCTGCCGGCCGAGGCGGTGCGGATCAGCAAGCAGTTGATGCGCGCACCGGATCGCGAGTTGATTCGCAAGGTGATCAAGGAGGAGGGCGCGCTGTTCACCCAGCGGTTGCGCTCGCCGGAGGCGTTGGCGGCGTTGACGGGGTTCATCAAACGGCATTGAAACGCTTACCCTCATCGGAACGCCGCCCGCCCAACTCTCCCGAAACGTCGGATGCCCGGAGGGAAAGGGGCGGGGCTTCTATGCATTCTTCAACCCCGGAAATTTGACTTGTAAGGTCGACGCTTAACCAACCATTAACCGTGAAATAAATGCTCCCCATCCTTCTTCGCCGGCAACCAGCAATTTACCGTCCGCTTGTGGGATAAGGGCATTGGGCATATTGAAATCACTTCCGATTGGCAATAGCGCCCAGCCCTTATTGTCCAGCGTTTTATCCAGTGTGCCATCTGGATTGAACCGCGCTAAAACTGTGTCTGGCTGTTCATTCGAATCGAGCACGACACCGGCAATCATCAACTTTTCATCATCATCAATAAAACCGTCAGTAAACAGCGTCATCTGATCGTTCAGAGAAGTGAGCAAGGGTTTGCCGCCATTGAACTCGGGATCATGAGAACCGTCGGAACGCCAAGCTTCCAGATATCCAGTAAATGGCGCCTGTAAGGTGGTTCCGATAGCTACAACTCCGTCATCCGAGCGTTGAAGTCGCCGATAGAAGAGGTAATTCGGCGCAGGAACCAGTTTGTAACCATCGTTACCAAACGAGATATCACGGGAGCCATCGCTGAGATAACGGACGAACACGGTGCAACGAGGATTCGGGCCGCCGGTGACAATGCCCGCGGCAAGCAGCTTGCCATCCTTCTGGGGCACCACGAGACCAATGTTCGTTGTTTGCTGCTCATAGTCGGGATGCTGTACGGCGACATGGCCTGTGCCAGCGAATGTTGGATCCGGGCTGCCATTAGGATTGAGGCGGTAGATCATGCTGGCTGAATGTGAAGGGAAACTGAAAATGTAAAGGCTTGTTATGACAATCTTTCCATCCGCCATCTCCACGCAATGAGGAGCGTTGCGATCCGCCCTTGACTGCACTGTGGCAAAACGGCGCGGGGTGTCAGGCTGGTCGGGCCTGGTGTCAAGGATGACCTTGCCGTTGTTACCGAAAGACAGGTTGGGACTACCGGATTCCAGGTACCGTGCCAAAGCGGTGTGCTTTAAGCCGGTGGTGCCAATGAGCACTATATCGCCATTGCTCAAGATGCTAAGGCTGTTGGGATATGACACCTCATTCGGGCCGAAAATATCAATAACGAAGCCATTTTTGCCAAAACGTTGGTCGATAGTACCCTCAGCGTTGAGACGTGTGATCCAGAATTTATCGAAGTCTTGATCGTAGACACCCCCTGCCACATAGATGGCACCACTCGGTGCGATGGCCACCGCAGTAGCAGTTGCATGAGTAGCGTTGGGAATGTTGAAGCGTAGAACGCCTTTATTGGCAAAAGTCGGATCGAAAGATACGGTACTGGCGATTGCGTTCATGGCGCTTCTCCTGTTTGATCAGTTCGACGTTTGTACGTGGGCTTTCCGAGACCCATTGGATGTCACTTGATGGGGAGCGCCTACTGTCAGAAATGACAGGTATAAAGAAGTTTTTGGAATAAAAAAGCCCTGCCGTTATAAGCGGCAGGGCTTTTCGTTTTCAGCAACCGGTCACTCAGACCTGCGGGTCGCCCACGTGCAGGATTTTCATGCCGTTGGTGCCGCCGGTGGTGTGGTAGCTGTCGCCCTTGGTCAGGATGACCCAGTCGCCTTTCTCAACCACGCCGCGCTTGACCAGCTCGTCGATGGCTTTCTGGCTGACTTCGTTCGGGGCCAGCGAAGCCGGGTCGAACGGCACGGTGTACACGCCACGGAACATCGCTGCGCGGGCCTGGGCTTCGCGGTGCGGGGTAAAGCAGTAGATCGGCACCGACGAACGGATACGCGACATGATCAGTGGGGTGTAGCCGCTTTCGGTCAGCGCGATGATCGCTTTCACGCCCGGGAAGTGGTTGGCGGTGTACATGGTCGCCAGTGCGATGCTTTCGTCGCAGCGCTCGAATTCCTTGCCGATGCGGTGGCTGGAGGTCTTGCTGGTCGGGTGCTTTTCAGCGCCGACGCAGATGCGCGCCATCGCCTGCACGGCTTCCAGCGGATAAGCGCCGGCAGCGGACTCGGCCGACAGCATCACGGCGTCGGTGTAGTCGAGCACGGCGTTGGCCACGTCGGACACTTCGGCGCGGGTCGGCATCGGGTTCTGGATCATCGACTCCATCATCTGGGTCGCCACGATCACCGCCTTGTTGTGGCGGCGTGCGTGCAGAATGATTTTCTTCTGGATACCCACCAGTTCGGCATCGCCGATTTCCACACCCAGGTCACCACGGGCAACCATCACCGCGTCGGAAGCCTTGATCAGACCGTCGAGGGTTTCGTCGTCGGCCACGGCCTCGGCGCGTTCGATCTTCGCCACCAGCCAGGCGGTGCCGCCGGCTTCGTCGCGCAGTTGACGGGCGTAGTTCATGTCGGCAGCGTCTCGCGGGAAGGACACGGCGAGATAGTCGACTTCCATTTCGGCGGCGAGCTTGATGTCGGCCTTGTCTTTTTCAGTCAGGGCCGGCGCGGTCAGGCCGCCACCGCGACGGTTGATGCCTTTATGGTCGGACAGCGGGCCGCCGATGGTCACGACACAGTGCAGTTCGGTGGCGGTGGCGGTTTCAACGCGCATCACCACACGGCCGTCGTCGAGCAGCAGCTCGTCGCCCACGCCGCAGTCCTTGACCAGGTCCGGGTAGTCGATGCCGACCACCTGCTGGTTGCCTTCGGTCAGCGGATGGCTGGTGGAGAAGGTGAACTTGTCACCGATCTTCAGCTCGATGCGCTTGTTGGCGAATTTGGCGATTCGGATTTTCGGGCCTTGCAGGTCACCCAGCAGGGCGACGAAGCGGCCGTGCTTGGCAGCGAGGTCACGCACCAGCTTCGCGCGAGCCTTGTGCTCGTCGGGGGTGCCGTGGGAGAAGTTCAGACGGGCGACGTCCAGGCCAGCCAGAATCAGCTGTTCGAGAACTTCCGGCGAGTTACTGGCCGGGCCAAGGGTAGCGACGATTTTGGTACGACGGACGGACATGCAAAGACTCCTCAGGTTCAAGCGCCAGCGAAGGCTACTATGCTCGAAGGGTGTAGTCATTGTTCGTTTGCACTACTTATTGGTTTCTTTATTGAAACGAACATTTTTGAACATTCGGCCGGCGTAGGCCTACCGCTCGTCGAGACTGTTATTTCTATCAGGTGGCGTGGTTTTTACGGCGCGATATAAAAAGCTGAACCTCGCCAATGGTTGGCGAGCCTCCGAGGCAAATGATATGACCAGTGAAAACGATACTCAGATTCAAAATGAGCCTCCCCGTGTTCTGGAGCCATTGGACGGGTCTGCTCCCGGAGTGTTTTTTATCGTGCGAGGAACTGGTACACCAGGGAATACGGCGGTTTGCTACAGCACGAAAGACCCAATGAATCCGATTTTTGGGCAGTCAATTAGCGACACTGGCCAGTGGCAAAACCACATTGACCTTCATAAATTTGGTTTCTATATGGTCGAAAAGACCAAGGATGGCACTGTTGTTTCCCCACGCTCGGAGGTTGTGAACATCAATTTGGAATGAGACGGCCGCTCGATTGGGATGAAAAGGGGCCTCGACACAACAGCGTGCATTGAAGATTTTCGGCGTTAGGTCGATACAATGCACAAGACAGGAGAACCCCCCATGCGATTCGTGCCCATTGCCGCCCTTGCCCTCAGCGTCCTCGCCGTCACGGGCTGCACCCGTTGGTCGATGAACCATCATTTGAACAACGCCTACAGCGCCTACGACCGGGGCAATTGCGAGCAGGTGATGCTCGAACTGTCCAAGGTCGAACGCGCCAGTCGTGCCCGCCCGTATGTGTGGCCGGAAGTGTCGATGATGCGCGGTCAGTGCCTGGAGCGGCAGAAGATGTTCGTCGATGCGGCGCAGACCTATCAGTTCATCATCGCCTCGTACCCCAACAGCGAATACGCCTACCGCGCCCGCGCGCGTCTGGAAACCCTGCAGAGCCTGGGCCATTACCCGACCCGCAGCGCGGCGGCAGTGGTGCGTCCGACCCGCTTCTGATGGCGGTTGTCATACAAAATCTGGCTGGCTGTACAAGCTGAGCTATAGTCCAGAGACACCGGTTTGAAGCCTGCTTTCTGAACCGGCGCAACACCTGCGACTGGCTTGAGATTGACGTGGCGAGCGCCGCCACACCGGAAGCGGGGAGAGCGGACCTGTCGGGCAGGTTCGTTCCGAATCACAGTGCGGCCCCAGGCACCGGGCCCTGCATGGCGATACGCTCATGTTTACCGACCGTCGAATCGAACGGCACCAGCTGCCGTATTTTCTGCGAGTGTTCAACCGCGTCACCGACAAACCCATCGGCTTTCTGGGCAATGTGTCCGAAGACGGTTTGATGCTCATCAGCCAGTTGCCGATGATGCTCGGTGCCGAATTCAACCTGCGCCTTAAAATCCCCATGGGCGATGGCTGTCAGCAGGTCATCGACCTGACGGCGTGCTGCCTGTGGTGCCACGAAGACGCGACCCCCCATCATTACGACGCCGGCTTCAGCCTGTACCGCACGCCGCCCGAATACGGGCAACTGGTCGAGGCGCTGAAGCAGTACTTCAGTTTTCAGCCGTTGCCGGCCTCGGCCTGACTCAAAACCTTCAAAAGCATCACGGGCAAGCCCGCTCCCGCAAGGACAGCGCTGATCCCTGTGGGAGCGGGCTTGCCCGCGATGGCGTCATTTCAGACAACCCATAACCAAAGGTTAGGCAACAGCAATCGCCCGCTCGTTATCCAGCGTCCTCTCTGCCAGCAGCAACCCCATCTCGCTCAATTGATAGATCGCCATCGCCAGATGCCGCGGCTTGTCGTCCAGGCTATCGGCCAGGTCGAGCAGCAGGATGCTGACCGAGGAAAAGGTCTCGTAGGTCTGGATGGCGATCGCCTCGGGGTTGATGTCCGGGTCGACCTTGAACATCTGCATGCCGCGATCCACCGAGTTGCGCGGTTTTTCGGCCTTGGGATTGAGGTAGAAATCGAGGGCCCGGTGGGCCGCGTCGTGGAGTTTTTTTGAATCGACGGAGGCGTAGGGAGAGACCGGATCGGGTTGGTCGGTCGGGTCCGTTGGATCGATGTCCGCAGGGGGATTTGGAACTGGTTTTTTCATGTATTAGCACTCTTCTCGTTGGGGCCACCACCTGGCTCGCGACTAAACGAGAAGGGTGGCGGCTGTAAGCAGGTTAGTCGACCGGGAGTGCATAAACCGGCGCGCCCTGGGGCGCCCTGCGAACAGCCACCATCGAGTGCGGGGATAGGGAATACCCGACTGGATGACGCTTATACGCAATGCACTTTGCTCCCGGGCGACTAAACCCGGCCGCTGATTGGCAGCGACGGGAATCAAGTTACGGGGCAACGCCAAAGCGCACAAGCCGGCGGATTCTGAGGGATTTGTAGGCAATGGCACAAGGCGTCGTAGCCCGCTGTTACGACTTGCAGGACGCTGCCGGACCGGGTTGTGGGAAGAGTTACCGTTTGTCGGGACTGTCAGAACTGTCAGGTGTTGGATTGCATTTTGAATGGCTCAATTTTCCATACCCGCCGGTGAATGCCCTGGCGTGCTCGGAGAACGTTATGGCAATCGATGATAAGGGCATCAGCAATTCCGTTGAGGATGCACCCAATACTGAAAGGCCTTCGACGGCTCTGAATACCACGGCAGATGCTGACGTGCTTGTCATTCAGGAGCAGGGCCAAACTAATTTGACTGAAACGATGACAATCAGGGCAGAACATTCAGATAAGTTGCGTTGGGCCGAAATCAAGGTGCGTACAGAATGGAGCGAGGACGGCTCTACGTTCACTTGGACGGCCGAGGAATGCAGGGCCTCCGCTGACAGTAATTGGAGCGGTCGCGCCAATCTTTCTTGTACTTCGAAGAACTATTCCGACTACGAGTTTGTGGCAGCAATTCCCCAGGATCGTGAGTGGCGGTCGGTAAATCGCAGCCGTTCAGTACCAGGCAACGCTGACTTTGCGATAGTCGGATTCAAGTTTGACTGCCGCGTGGCAATCGATGGCTGGGTATATATCAAGTCCGAGGCTCAGGTGAAATATAAGCCTGTTCCGCTCGTTATCACTTCAAAAAATGAGACATATGAGAGCGAGTTTGATATTCACGGAACGAGGGCGGCACGTGGGGCTTTGCTGTTCATTTACAAAGGCCCCAATGATGTCATCTCTAATGGAACGAACAACGGTGATGGTACCTGGAGGGCACGGGTTCAAATACCGCGCGGGTCGGATCGCATAACGCTGACCGCAAAGCAGAGCGTAAATGGCAAAATTTCCGATATTTCAAATTCAGTCACTGTGGTACTGAAGGTAAACCCCGTTGTCATCGACATTCCTCAACCCAATGACATCATCACCACACCCACACCGACAGTATCCGGAAAAGGCCATGACGGGGCGGAAATCAAAATCTATGAGTCCGGTAACAGTGCCCTTGTCTATGGTTCGGGAGTTGTTCGAAACGGTACTTGGGCCATACCACTGGTCAAGTCACTACCGATTGGCGGTTTTATATTTCATGCCAGTCAGACTTATCACGAACTGGTGAAGTGGTCCAACACGGTGCTCGTTACTGTGATACCTGCCACTCCCATCATTCTCCGTCCTGATCCGAATTCGACACAGCCGGAATCTTTTGTGCTGTCAGGCTCTGAGGGTGTTCTGGGTTCAACCATGCAAGTGTTCATTGACCAAACTCAGGACAAGGTCGGTGAATCGACGGTTACGGGAAGCCTCTGGGAGGTAAGGGTCACAGTGCCAGCCGGTCGCCGCTCGCTGGTGGCTCAACAGACAATCAACGGCCATTCCTCGGGACGCAGCATTGCGCGTGTTTTCAACATCAGCCCTGCCGCCGTCTCCGACCTGACGGTAAGTGTCGAGAGGGCTACCGTCACAATTTCCGGAAAGGGGACCATCGCCGCCCAACTCGATTGCCACATGAGTGGCGAGCCTGAGCCGTTTGCGTCTTTTCCGTTGACGGCTGTGCAGTGGTCGAAAGATTTCGGCAACTGGTTGCCCGGCAGTGACATCACCATCTCTGTACGACAGAGTATCAGCGACAATTTCGGAGGCAGGATCTATTCGGCCTGGACGAGCAAAACGTTCGACGTGCCGGTTCCGCCGCCTACGTTGGAGGCTGAAGTCGGTCCGAACGACATTCCGCGGTTTTTTGGAACCGGCGAATATTGGTCTGGACAGCCTGCTTCGCAGGTCGAGGTATGGCTGAGTGGGGGTACTGAGCCGATAGTGCCGCCTGCTGCGGTGAACTCGAGTGGGGACTGGTCGATCACTGCGCTACAACCCTGGCTGCCGGGCATTTATCAGGTGTGTGCCCGGCTGGGGTTTAGCGGTGGGTTCTCGGCATGGACAGCGCAGAAACAGGTGATAGTCCGGCTCCCGGCACCTACCATTGATCCAATCGACGAACGCAGCCTTTCTCCGCGCTTTACCGGTACTTGCGTGAGCGGTGCCCCCGTCACCCTTACCTTCAGCGGTGATCCGACACCGTACGCCGCTACGGTCAGCGGATTGACCTGGCACTTTCAACGGCCGCAGCCGTTCGTGGAAGGCGTGTCTTACACCCTTGAAGCTGTCCAGACGGTTGGCGGGCAACCCTCCGCACCTGCGATCAAACCGTTTACGGTGTATCAGGAACGGCTGAAACCCACGATCAACCAACCTGTACATCGTGAAGAAGTCGACAGTGCCCTGACAGTGGTCGGCGGCAACGGTATGGCGGGTGCTTCGATGCAACTCTGGGATGCCCGGGACAAAAAGCCATTGGGTGATCCCGTCGAGCTGGAGGCAGACGGAAATTGGGCGATCAAGCTCGAAGAGTTGGCGATTGATCAATGGTTCATCACCGCCCAGCAGACGCTCAGAGGTCGGCCGTCGGAGCACAGTGATATTCGCGAATTCGCAGTCGTCGTGTTGCCACCGACGTTCCTGGTTCCGCAGCCGAATGACAATTTGCCGCGTACTTCAACTCTTTCTGGCAAGGGCCGGCCGGGTGGGCGGGTCACTGTCTGGTGCAAGAGTGTCGAGGAACCTGTATTGCGCAATGTCCTGATCAGTCCGAATGGCGATTGGGAAGGCGAAGTGACGCTGGATGTGGGGAATCGGGCCTTTTGGGCTACCCAGACTTTCCAGGAACAAACCTCAAAACCAAGCCCTGAGGTTCTCTGCAGTTTCGTGCCCCAAGCGGTATTTCCGGAGTCCCCCACTGCTGAAGAACACCTTGGTGCAAAGGTAACCGTGGCCGGGTTCGCTGTTCCTGGCGATCTGATTACGGTGAGCCGGGGGGATACCGTATTGGGGCAAGCCCCGGTACTTCCCGACCGGACGTGGTCAATCAGCGCAACACTGGGTCCACCCGAAGGACCCGTCACGCTCAGTCTTGTGGCCTCGAAAGGTGATTTTCATTCAGCACCGAGCGAGTGGGTCGGTCAACTGGGCCTTTATCTGCCGACAATCCTCAAACCATCAGCGGGCGAGTGGGTCACTGCGATCCCGACATTTGCAGGGGAGGGCAGACCGGGCTTGGGGACGCTGGTGAGTTGGTTCGATCCGAATGCTGTAGTGGCTGGCAACATCCCGGTTTCAGCAGAGGGGTGGACGGCCATCTCGAAGGTGCCGCTCGCGCCAGGGGCACAGTGGTGCCGGTTCCAGCAAGTGCTTGAAGCAGGTACGCCAATATCCGATTGGTCCGAAAGCCAACGTTTCGATGTGCGGGGCGAGCAGCCAGGTAGTAACTGATCGAGCATTTGCTGTGTGAGCGCTTGCAGTCAGAGCGCAGCATGGTCATTGACGGGCAAATAACAGTTGCCGTTTGTCGAAACTGTCAGATTTTACAGGTAGGCGCACTTTGTTCATTGAGCGTAAAACACATCACAAAGAGGTCGCTTGTAAAGAGAGGAGCCGCTATGACAAATGATGAACAGCTTCAATCGGTGCTTGATGCAGAATTGTCTTTTCGGATTACTAAACCTAAGTCTGGTGAAGTAAGCGACTCTGACTTGAACAATGTCGGAGGGGTTATCAGTGCCCTCCTGTCTTTGGCGATCGTGTTTGTTTTCAGGCGTGAGGACAATGGTGAGAACACATTATTGGGGACGGCAACGACCACACTGATCCCATTTCCTGACCCCTTGGATCCCGAGGGGGGGAAGATTGTGGCCTGGACCACTCCAAATCTTTTCTGGCGTGAGGGATCACACCAAATATTTGCGCAATATGTGGTGGGTGGTATTGGCTACAACACGTCTCTTCAGACGTTTACAGTCAGTCAGCCGCTTGGCCTTCCTGTTATTGCGAATCCAGGACCGAAGCAAATTGTTCATAACCGCTCCGTGCTTGTATCGGGCCGATTACCTGAGAATTCAACATTCATCGGGGTAACGGTGAAAGTGTTTCTGGATCAGGGGCAGCAACCGATCGGCGAAGACACACCCTCCACCCGATCCTGGAAAACGTCCGTCGATCTGGCTCCGGGTGCTCATAGCATTGTGGCGCAATCATTCAAGGGAGGGGCATCCACAGGGCGAACGGCGCCGGTTTTGTTTTATGTCGCGCCATCTGCGCTGACAAAGGTAGCCGTTGATTTGGCTGACGATAAATCGGTGCGTTTCTCTGGGGATGGAGACGATGGGTCTACCGTCCGGTTGAGTATCGTCAGCGGTCCCGGCGGAGTGGCTCCGCCTGATGTGCAAGTAAACAATGGCAGGTGGGAGACGACGGCGAAGAACTGGCCGCTTGGTTCATACCGGATGAAAGCTGTTCAAATGATCTCCAATAGCGCTGGCGGCTGGATCGATTCAATGCCGCACAACTTTGAGGTCGACCTCTGACTGACCTGCCGATCTCGACGTTGGCAGGGGAAGGGCAGCCGGGCCTGGGAGCCTTGGTCAGTTGGTTTAATCCGGACGCCGTAGTGGCTGAAATCCCGGTTCCTGCAACTGGAAGGCCACTCGCGCGAGAGGCTCACGAGTGCCGGTTCCAGCAAGCGCTTGAGGCTGAAACGCCAAAATCCGGCGGGTCAGAAAAGCGGACTTCTCTACGTGCGGGTCGAGTCACCAGGCAAACCGTGATCGGAAATCTCCGACGAATGGTCATCAAGCCTGTCATTTATGACAGTAGACGCTTGACGCGCCGGAGCGCTGAATAACCTGAATGAACGAAATGCCTGCAAGTGCCCCGTCGCAGGATTTCACTCTATCAAGGACTGCCAGCATGGCCAGGAAAAAAAACTCGAAACGCCCCCCTTTGGAGTTGTTTGAGCAGGTATTCGGCAAAGAGCAGCGTTTCAAGAGACTCTCTGGCCTGAGAACCTGGCTGGCAGATGGAAAGTCGATTTTTCCATTGGTGGAAAAGGGCCCCAGAGGGCTGGTCAAGGACTTCGGAATCAGCCTGGAGGACGCGCAACGTTTTTTGCACCGGGCCAATGCTCTGGCGATTTACCTTCGACGCGAGTTTATCGAGCAATCGTTGATCGGACAGCCGACATCTGCGGCGCAACGTTCAGGCGGTTTCAACACCGGTCCCAGCTACGAGTTGCTGTTTCCCACTGAGTTTGATCAATTCGCTCCGGTTGGAGCTCTGGAGGATTGCTCGGGAGTCGTGGCCTATCTGGTGGAACTGTGGCAATGGATCCGTGACCACATCGAAGGCTTGGTGGTTATTGATCCGAAGATTGAAACGTTGCCCATTCACGAGCGCCGGGCCGATATCAAAGAGCTGCCCATTGACCACAATGCGATTCACAAGACGATTTCTGCCGTCGAGATCATCGTCAAGGTATTGGAGAGGTTCATTGCCTGCAACGACGGCGAGCCGGATCTGGAAGAGGCGATGATCCAGCGACGTCACCCGTATGGCTTGCCGTACTACCAGCATTGGGCAACCCTCAATGCGGTCGCCGCTCACCATGGTTTGTCGGTTGGGCATTTTGTACGCTGGGTGGGTGCCGGCTACCCGAACTTTCTCCAGCCTTATGCCAGGGATGACGATTCCGGTCGCGCTTTGGCCCATGCTTCACGGCTTGGACCGTTTCAACGCGCTTTGCTGACTGAACCCCCGGTCACTTCTGACGACGAGAAAGTGGACTTCTATGTAAAGAACTTCGGTACTGGTCAGGTGGATTGGAAAGACCTCGATCGGGTGCAGATTTTTGGTCAGAAGACCAAACTCGATGCTGATGGGGTTGAAGCGTTTTTGTCGATTCTTCATTACGCTCCGGTACGGTCTCCCAACGTGAAAATCTATGGGCCAAAGGCCGAGCAAGAGAGCGAGCGCTCCGGTTCGGTTTACATTAATAACGGTACGGCACCTGCCATTAGTGTCGATTACGGTAGGCCCTCTGTTCTGCATAAATTGACCGAGTCCCCCACCAAACCTGCTCGTTACGATCGGATTAACCGCAAACGACGTCTGGATCTGTGGCTCGGGTTACCGCCCGAACAAGTTGACGCAATGCTTGTCGCCGCTTTCAACGCCGAAGGCAGTGGTGACTTGTGGATTACCCCTGACACTGTTCATGCGATCGGTCTTTTCCAGACCCTGCGTGAAGCGTATGGATGCACGCCACTGGACTTCGCAGCATTCATCGACAAACTGTCGATTTATGGGCGCAAGGAGGCGTTGTCAGCATTTGATCAAGTGTTCAACAACCGCCAGGGTGACTACCGCGTGCCACTTCCGCTGGACGATCAACCGTTTCCCTTACTGCTCGCTCCCGACGAAATTGACCTCACCATCTCCCATATTTGCAGCGCGCTGGACATCGACCTGCAAACCTATCAATACCTGGCGCTGGCCATCGCGAGAGCTCATGGACTCAATGACACGTTGCTGCGCAGCAACGAGATCCTGTCGGCGTTTTATCGCCTGGTGAAATTGCCGCGCTTGCTGAACATGACACCTGTGGAAGGTCTGTTGATGCTCAGCGTGTTGGGTGGGGAGGCGTGGGTGGCTGGTCTGGCAGGTGTGCCGGCCATCAAGCCCGCCCGAGAGCCGGACGACGATATTCCCGACGTGCTGGACCTCATCCTCGCCCTGGTGTCTTGCCGCTATTGGTGCCAGACCCGCAACTTGTCTGTGCTGTGGGTATTGCAGCGGGTGGCCGATCTGCAGGTCTCCAACGTGGCGTCCGAGGCTGAACTGCGCTTGTTCGAGCAGGTCCGCAATTTGCTGGACGCTGCGCTGTTGACCCACATCGCTTTTCTGAGGGCCGGAGTGCCGCCGCTGACAGGCAGAGACTGGCGAGATCTGATGACGACGCTTACCGATCCGCGCGGGCTGGTGAAATCCGTGGTTGGCACGGAGGCCGAGTACCTGGCGTTTGCACGTGAGGAGCTCGACAAGGCAGTCAGGGATGGACTGGAAGAGGACGACGCCGCTTTGCGCAAACCGATTGTCGAGATCATGCTCACGGTTCTGTTGCAGGCTCGCGATACTCAGGTTTCGGTGGTCAGGGAAAGTCTGGCGGTGTATGCCGGACTGGACGCGGAGCGGGCGTTGCGGATTCTTCGCTGGGCGAAGTCGACGCCCTACGAGTTGTTGACACGGATTGTCGATCACATGGGCGAGGACATGCTGTTGCCGGGCATGGCGCGCAACGTCCCGCTTGATCCGTTGTTCACGCTGCTGGCCGATGTACTCCGGCGCAGTGCAGTCGTCACTGAACTGGACATGAGTATCGAAGAGCTCAGTGAATTGCTCGACTACGGCCTCAATGTCTGGTGGAAGCAGGACGATCCCCATGCTTTCAACGTGACCACGCTGTATTACCTGACGGTTTTGAATCATGCCTTCGAAATCAGCAAGCGGCCTCACACCGAGTTGCTCGAGTATCTGCGGCAAGTCCATGAGCTGGGCGATCCCGAAAAATTGTCCGTGGACGCCCTGCGGCTGGCGCAACAGGCATCCGAAGTGTGGCTGGCACGGTTTTTCGACTGGAGCGAGCAGGAAGTACACGAGTGCATCACCCGGATCGACCCGCAATACAAGCTCCTGAAGACGCTGAAACAACTGGATCTGTTGATTCGGGTGCGAGAGTTGGCCAGGCACACGAACATGGATGCGCAGATGATCTTTCTGCTGGGGGCGCTGCCCGAAACCATCGTCAAGGAGAAGTACAAGGATGCTGCCGAGCGCGCCTTGTTGAGCCTTTCGGACACGGCGTCGCCGATCCGGCCATCCGACGAACTTGGCCGGCCGCTTGTCACCATGACAATCAAACCGGACAACACCGAAGTCATTGCCGGCAGCCTTGGCAAGATCGTTTTTACCATCACTTTGAAAAGCGCGGCCGGCGAGGCGCTCAGTGGCGTGTCAATCCATGGGCAGGCCAGCCTCGGAACCCTTGAGGTCGGGAAAACCGACCCTCTCGGTGTAGCAGAAGTGACGTTTACGCCGGGCAAGATCATGGGCACCGAGCGAGTGCTGTTCTGGGTCGCCCTGATTGCACCAAAGGAATCGCCGCTCATAGCACTGGTGGAAGATTCGCAGAATCTGGATTTCCCGCCGCAGTTCATTTCAGCCGTGCCGGTAAGCGTCGTTCCATCGGGGCAGGCGGTCGAGCTGTCCGCCAAGCTCATGGATAGCTACGGAAACCTGGGCAAGCACAAATTGGTGCGCTGGACCGCGACAGCTACCGGCGACGACCCTTCGCGGCATGTCGAGGCGGTAATCCGGCCCGCACAGGGGTTCACAACTCAGGAGGGCATCGCCCGCGCGGTTGTGTACAGCCCGACCGGTGGGATGTTTGAGTGCGCCGTGCACTCCGAATCCAGCGAAATCACACATATATTCGATCCGATTGTGTTTGATCCCCAGCCGCTCCTGAGTGAAACCCCTACGTCCGCGCAGCCCTTGCGACAGGAGAATGGATCATGAGTCAGAGCATCATCAACGAGTTGCTGGAACAGCGTCGCACTGCACTGGTCGAGTATTGCCTGGGCTCTATGGGCGCAACTGATGGTCCATTCAACATCATTAAAAACGTCGACCACTTGAATGAGCTGTTGCGTATGGATTCGCAGAACAGCCACAAGGTGCCGAGTACCCAGGGTGCTGAAGCAATCAGTTGTGCGCAGAAGTTCATCCACGCTGCTTACCAGAAGCTTGAACCGGGATATTTGAAAACGGCGTTCCCCGAGGAGGATCTGAAGCGTTGGGCGTTCTATCGCAATTACTCGGACTGGGCGGCGCTGCGGCTGCTTTCCATCTATCCGGAAGATTTCATGACGCCTCTCGTACGGCCAAACGCGACCAGCCTGTTCCAGGCATTGGTGACAGATCTGAACCAGACGCGCTTGAGCACGGACTCGGTGTTGGTGGCTCTGCGCAATTACCTGACGGCCTTTGAGGGAATCTGCAATCTGGAAGTCATCAGTGCCTTCTTGCATGGCACGGCGGCAGTGAATGGGCGTTACTTTTTCGTCGGACGTGAACGAGTGTCCCCGTTCAGACACTATTGGCGCGAAGCGGATATCGAGCTGACACCGACCTGCACCGCGGTCAATCCAGCGGCCTGGCACGAGTGGAGCATCATCGATGTGGGGGTCACCGGGACGGTGCTCGACATGCGTCCTGTGTTCTGGAGCGGGCGGCCTTGTCTGATCTGGGCTGAATTGACCAACGCGATCGGTGTAAAGGGGGAACCAGGGTATGTGCCGTTCAAACTGGATATCAATGTGGCGTTCCGATCGCAGAACGGAGACTGGTCCCCCACCTCCAACCTGCAAAGCACCACCAGTGACGTTGCGCCGGCCGCCGGCAGTCGTTTGATTGCCACGGTGCGCAGCACTGAAGGTCATCCCGACGGTTGTCTTGGGGTGTTGTTTTTCAATGGGAACGAGCCTTCGCAGCCCATAGTGCGCGATGTGCTGTTTAGTCCGGTGATTACCGATGATGGCAGCTGGCTAATAATACTGGCAGAACGGTTTGCCAGTGTATTGACGGTCCAGCACTCGTTGACTGCGCAGACACAGCCGAAAATTGCCACCACGGTATTGACGCCGGGGACATTGACGAACTTCTTTGAGCTCGAAGCCTTTGTTCTGACTCATTCCACTGGAGACATCCTGGCTGTCAGAGGCGTTTGCAAGGCGAATCGCAAAGGAAATGTGGCAAAAGTCGAATTCGATCTGAAATTGTCCGGAACACCGTCGGGTGACGATCCAGAGGCAACCAAAGGATCCTTTTCAGGTGAGGGGGGATGGGCCACCGACTGGCTGATCTATAAACGCAATTCAGGCGGTTTTACCAGCGACTTCACTTTCACCTTTGGTGCCACATCTGCAACCCAGGGATATGGCCGAAAACAATTCGTCCTGAATATGAGGAACATCGTGGGCTTCGATCCTGCCGTGCTGGAAAGGAATCGGGCCAATGCGGCGCAGTTTCTTGCCTTCAATAAAGCGGGCACTTTGGAACGGGTACGCCTGAATTCGCTATTTGGTCCGCGTCTGGTTGCCCTCGCCAACATATCGGTGGATGCCGTACTCGGCTGGACTACACAGTTTCTGGAAGAACCGGACTCGGAAGCCGGGGCGGTCAGTGAACCCAACGGAGCGTTCAATAGTGCCAATGGTTTGTATTTCTGGGAGCTGTTTTTTTACCTGATTCACCTGTTGGCCATTCGCCTTCGCGATGAGAACCGCTACCGCGAAGCGGAAGACTGGTTGCGTCGGATATTCGATCCACAAGGCGTCGCGGACGAACCTTCAGACCCCGTGAAACCTTCCGATAAATCGCTCTACTGGCGATGCCGCCCTTTGGTGTGTAACGGTCATCCGGGGTATGAAAGTCAAGCCGTGGATGATCCGTATGCGATCAGTATGTCGAAGCCAAGGCATTTTCGGATTCAGATTTTCCTCGATTACGTCTTGAACCTGATAGCGGAGGGCGATTGGTATTACCGGCAACAGACGATGGACAGCCTGGTGGTAGCCAAACAGTGTTACGAGCAGGCCCAGCGCCTGATGGGTGACCCTCCATTGGTACGCTCGATGACTGACTGGCAGGAGCAGACGCTCGGCACTCTGATTGAAAAGAGTGCGATTGGTCCGACAATGGAGGCATTTGAAAAAACGCACGAGTATTCCCTTGCTGACATCGCGTCCTCGGCTCCCACTGCACCGCCAATGGGCCTGATTGCGAGCGAGTCGTTCAAAAAGCCGAACAATGAGCGGTTGCTGAGCATTTTCCAGAAGCCCCGGCAGCGTCTGCACAATATGCGTGAATGGTTGACCATTGATGGCAAGCCCATGGATGTGCGGTTGTACGAGCCTGCTGGCGATCCCGCGCAACTGTTGCGAGACCTGGCCGCCGGCGGCAGTGCCGGGCCCAGGCCGATGGGCGGTCGGCCAGTGGTCAATGCCTATAACTGGCGGGTGACGTTCGAACTGGCGTTACGCTCGGTGCAGGCGCTGCAGGATTACGGCAATCAAGTACTGCGCTTCATGGAGCAACGCGATTCGGCGCAACAGGGCGAACTGCAGCAAAGGCATCTGGTGGAGCAGGGCGAATGGACGAAAATCCTTCAGGAAAAGTCCATCGCCCAGATGCAGGCAACCCTGGCGGCGTTGCGTCAGAGTCGCGAAACGGTACAGCAACGGGCTGACGAATATTCCGGGTGGTGCGAAGTAAATGTCAGCCAGGAAGAATACAAGATCATGGATGATCTGCACGCCGCCAAGCAGATCAATCAGGCATCGGTGGCTGTACAGGCCTATGCGGGTCTGGTCTCGGCCCTTCCGAAGATCGTCGGGACAGCCAACGGCGGGGGGAATCCGGAAGCTGTGCCCCAAGCGCTGGCCTTTGGCTTGCAGATTGCTTCGATGGGCAAGCAGGCCGATGCCGAAAAAAGATCCGTGACCGAAGGCTACCGACTGCGTCTTCGAGAATGGGAACTGCAACGCAAGCTGGCACAGGCCGAACTGTTGGCTACAGACGAGCAGATCAAAGCGCAGGAGATTGCGGTAGAGGCTGCCCGATCCAGCCTGGAGCTGGCACTGTTGTCCAATCGCCAGGCGTTGGCGGTGTACGATTTTCTGCAGAAACGCAGCGCCCCCGGTGCCCTGTACGAATGGCTGCTGGGCCAGCTCAAGGCTCTTTACTATCAGGCTTATGACGCGACCGTCAGTCTGTGCATCAGCGCCCAGGCATCGCTCAGCGCCCAGACCGGTGACTATGACTCACCGGAACTCTTGCCGAAGGTCTGGTCCGATAAGCATCATGGCCTGACGGCCGGGGAACAACTGCGCGGATTTCTGATGCGTATGGAGCGCGACCACTTGCAAAGCTTCGAGCGGCGTCTGGAGCGGGTCAAAACGGTCTCCTTGCGCGCGCTGTTCGATGATCCCACCGAGCCTCAACCTGGCGCGGACAGTTGGGTCAAGGCACTTGAAAAACTCAAGGACACAGGCCAGTTGGCGTTCAAGGTCAGCGAGCTGAACTACAACCGCGACCATCCCGGTGAATACTGCCGTTTGATCCGATCGGTCGAGGTCGACTTGCCCGGAGTGTTCGGCCCCTTCGAGAATGCAAAGGCCACCGTGACCCAGACTGGTAGTCGGACTGTCATCCGGCCTGCACCGAGGGCTGTGGAATACCTGCACGAGCCCGAGAGCTCGTTCGTGCCGGAAGGTGTGGTGTTCAACACCCGCGTTGGTCAACAGATCGGCATTTCCAGAGGGGTGGGTGATGACGGGCGGGTGATGGAAGATCAGGATACAGGCCTGCTTCGCTCTTTTGAGAATACCGGGGCTGACTCTTCCTGGGTGATCGTATTCCCGTGGCCGAAAAAACAACCTCAAGAGTCGGTGCTCGCATCGCTGCCAGACATCATTTTCCACATTCGCTACACCGCCAAGGTCGGTGAGCCGACTTTCAGGCTGGCGGTGGAAAACCTGGTGACATCCGCCGAAGCGAAGGCTGCCAAGCGTAATCTCAAAAGGAGCGGCGATCATGGCTAACCCTGGCATTCATGCTGAGCGAAACCTGATCGTCAACGGAGACTTCGCTAAACCGCTCACGACAGGTTGGACAAGAGGGGCGATCAACCCGGCTTACACCGTAAAAAAGGAGCTGCAATACGGCGGCTTCCGCATATTTTGTTTATCTGCCCAGGATCGCTCGTCGGCGTTTCAGCTTATCGAGGTTCCCAAGACCGCAAGTGCCGATGCTTACTATGTTTTAACCTGCCTTTGCGAGATGTACCACAAACAGGAAGGCGTGCTGAAACTGAGTGTGGAAGGGGTTCCCGGTGAGCAGGAAATCCCGTTGCGTGTGGGGCCGGCCCGCGACCGAAAAGCCGACCAGGTACGTGAGGCGAACGGCCTGTCCAGCGAGTTCAACCCTGTTTCATACGAAGTGAAAGTCACATTGCCACTTCAGCAAGCGCAGCAATTGCGTGTTGCGATTGCCAGTCCACCCAATGAACCGGGTGATTACCTTTCCAGTTTGCGCATTACCAATATCAATCTTCAATTGCACCTGCCAGCGACGAAGCTGCAAGCGATAAAGCTGGATGAGCAGACTTTGCCACTGGATCAATCCTTGCCTTTGTGTCTGGGAGCGGACTCATCTTTTGCGCACCGCTTCATCGGCGTTTACGCAGAGGGTGACCAATGGCTCGGCACGCGTGCATCCCTGGAGATTGAAAACAATCCGCAGGGGGCGATAGTCGCCGATCCGCCCTGGGGCGGGGACAAGCCGCTGGAAGATCCCTGGGCGCTCAGTTGCCCGGACATCGAAGGCGAACCACCGCATCGGTTTACCCTGCGCTTATTGAACGAGTTCAACGCACCGCCGAAGCTGATTCCGGTTTCACTGGATCATCATCGCTTGAAGT
Organism: Pseudomonas glycinae; assembly: GCF_001594225.2. Lineage (GTDB taxonomy): Bacteria > Pseudomonadota > Gammaproteobacteria > Pseudomonadales > Pseudomonadaceae > Aquipseudomonas > Aquipseudomonas glycinae. Next base: position 571,378 of record NZ_CP014205.2, on the reverse strand, counting down.
TTCTCGAGCTGAAGGCGGCGGCACATTACGTGGTTCTGGAGTACAAAGATCAGTCGGCGCGGGTTGGGGTTCGTGTGGGGTCGTACTACACCGACAAGGCCCTGGAGGGAAGAACGGTCACCTGGACCGTGGAAGGGACAAGCATAAAAACCACGTCGCTGACCGACGATCAGGGCTGGGCCTGGTTTGATCACAGACCACTCCAAGCCGGCGACTTGCGCATTCATGTGTCGGTCGAAAGTCACTATTACACCAGTGGAGTCGTGACCGAGACCTTCGAAGTCAAGGCATTGGCGACCGACCCGTTGAAAGACGTCTTGACCCTCGTCGCAGCGGAGCTGCGGCCATGGGAGCAGAAAGGGTATCCCAATCGCGGAACGAGTTATTCGTTGAAGGTCAGGTTTCCCGCCGTACTGAAGGGCACCTTGGTAAGCCTGGAGTGGAGCGGAGAGCATGCCGATTATCTGGGGATCACCACCAAGCCGGAACCGTCAAGCCCGGTTCTGATCGGCAATGACGATCTGGAGTGGATACTGCAATGTCAGGACCGGATCGACGGCCAGTTCTCTCTGGCATTGAAGTGTTCGCACTTGCAGAAGGCTTCATCCTTGAAGCCCATGTCACTCGCCCGCAACGTCGTCAAGCCAGGCGATGTGCGTGAGCCTGACAGGGTTTGCGTGGTGGATGAAAACGAAAGCGCACGGATGTGGGTGCAGGTGTTGCATGAAACCGCGTCCGGTGTTGGTGATCCGGTGGAACGGGCGCTGGTTCTCTGGGACGACCCCGACGGAACCGTCACGCGGTCTTTCACGGGGGCGGGCGGTTGGTCGAGTCACACTTATCAGCCTCGCGCTGCCGGAAGTCACACGGTCATTGCCAGGATCATGGCTCATGAGGAGGCCGAGCCCACCGAGAAAAGCTTCGCCGTGCAGGCGATCGCGACCAGCTCCTGGAAGCAGCATGTGGAAATTCTTCTGGATGGCGAGACCGTCGACCGCCAAGCGCTTGGCTTGATCTGTCGGCGTGGCAAGACCCATAGCCTGAAAATCGTGCCAGTACGCGGCAGTGCCTGGATCGGCACGAAAACCATCCGTTTGAACTGGCGAGAGGTTGACCCAAAGATCGGTCTGGAGCCTTCCGGCCTTGACCAACCTTTCCCCTTGGTGGCTGAGGGCGTGACCTGGTCGCTCAGCTCCCGTGAGGACACCAGCATCAGCCGCCTGTTTGAGCTGAAGCTTGAGGCGCAGGGGGTTGCCGATGCTCGAGAGCTGTCCGGGCGGCTCATCCATCAAGACCTGACAAAAGAACTCAGCGTCCGGTTTGATCAGGTTTCGGCTGCACTCGATGGAGGGCGGCTTTATCCCTGCCTGGGGGCGGAGCATCGTTTTTCCATCTGGGCCCAAGCCCTGAGTCCGTTGGCGGGACTGATGGCAACACTGACCTGGTCGGGGACACCAGCCGAGCAGTTGGGCGCCACGGTGCTTCCTCTCCTGGATGAGCCTCAGATGCTGGGTGCCGACGGTGCTTTGTGGGAACTGGTCTTTATCGACAGTGAGGTGAAAGGCGAGTTCGCGCTGACGCTGAGTGTGCCTCAACTAAAATTTATCGCCCACCCTGTGCCGATGAGTCTGGCGCATAACGCCGTGCGTTTTGACGGTGTGCTTGAGTCGCCGGTGGATCCGGTGGTGAATCAGGATCGGGCCTGGACGTGGGCACGGGTGGTGTCGCGTTTCACCGGGCAGCGCGTCCCGGGAGTGTCGGTCACATGGCGCGCCGAGGGTGATCCCGTTGTTGTAGAGACTGATGCCGAAGGCAACTCCGGTTATGGTTTTGTCCCCACGAATGACGACATTCATCATGTGCAGTTGTCGTTGCTCAGCCTGTACGACAATTATCCGGAAGAAAAAAACGCGATAGTTCAGCCGTCGGCATTCGATCCGTGGACACGGGTCACGATGAGTATCGACGGCGAGAAGCAGGAACCATGGGGCCATAAAACCGGTTTTCCCCGTCGAAAGGGCAGGCACAGTATCGTGGCGTTTTTTCCAGAGTCATTGGAAGGGCAAGTTGTGTGTCTGGGACAGACCGGCACCGCGCCGTCGGCATTGGGCAATCGCTACGATCCGCCGTTGGGTGCGCCGCAGGTTGTTAGTCGCGGGCTGGCGAGGTTCGAGTTGAGTGCGGGTGATTTGATCAACGCCGGCTTTAACTTGCTGCTTTCTGCCGAGCGGCTGGCGCGTCTGTCACCGGCCAATGCGATGTCGCAGGGGCCGGGCTCGCAGGTCATGAAGCTCAGTACGGTCAGTCGGGCCGGTTCGCAGCTTCTCTGGAGAGAAGCGTTTGTCGCTGTGGTAGAGGTCATATCGTCGACCAGCGGGAAACCGATGAGGGGGGTGGTCGTGACGTTCAGTCATCCTGATCTGAGGGACGTGAACACGGTGACTGACTTTTACGGTCGAGCGACTGTGAGCTTTGTTCCTGCTACGCCCGGTGCCAGTCAGGTGATTGCGAAGGTTGGCGACGCTGTGAATTCGGATTCGGTTGCGATGGGGTTTACTCTCGCAGAACCCCGGAAAATTGTTGAACTGTATGAACCGACCGGCTCCAGAGAGCCTCCGGATGTGTCTCGGGCTCACGCCAAAGCAAAAGTGACATCTGCCTTGACCGGTTTGCCATTGGCCGGGGTTTCAGTGGTGTGGGCGTTCGCCGGACAAACATTGGAACCGTCACTGACCGATGAGCTGGGTATCGCCAGTTTGACCTTCACTTATTCAAACAAGGGCGATGGTCTCCTGACAGCCATGGTTGAAGGCGGGCGGGTGGGGTGGGATGAGGCGGTATTGGCGTATACCGGGGACGTACCGTTGATTCAGTCGTTGACGACGCCAGCCACGACAATTGCAGTGGGTGAGCAGGTGAGGGCTGATATCAAGGTCATTGGAAGCCAAAGCGGACAACCGATGGGCGGAGTCAGAATCAGTTGGGTGTTCGGTGGAGAGTCGTTGCCGTTCACTCATTCAAATGCTGATGGGACGTCATTCATTCTTTTCACACCGACTGAACCCGGGGAGAAGGTTCTGACGGCGACGGTAGGGTTTGGTAATGAGAAATCGCTGGCTTATACCGTGGTATTTCTTGAGTTGGCTGAGTTGAAGGTCTCGGTTCCTGAAGCCGAAGCCGGCAGTAATTTTACGCTTCAAGCTCGCGTATCCCCGGCGATATCAGGCGTCAGCGTGCTGATGCGTTCTACGGGAGAAATGAACCTGCACTCTCGTACTGACCCTGAAGGCTGGTCACTTCCTCTTGTCTTCAAAGCTAAGCGACCTGTGGATGATCACTTTGCAACAGTGAGCGCAACGATCAATGCGGGGCAGGAAGGGGAGAAGACGCTGGCGAAGAGGGTGTGGGTCAGGGACCCCGCAGCGCGCGGTATTACTTTATGGGTCAATGATCGCCCTTTGTTGCTTCCAGATTTTGTCGTCGAGTTGAGGCCCGGCAAGGAGCAGTTCATTCGATTCATTGGAGATGCGAATGAAGGGACAGCAGACAAGGAATTTGCCATCTTTCTGGACAACGATATTTCGTCTGACCCAGTGCAGGGTCACTACCAGCCTATGAATGGAAACGGCTGGTTCAATTGGGCAATCAGACTTTCAGCCCCAGTGGGCACGCATCTGGCATTAGTCGTTGCTTCCAGGGACGCCATCTTTGTGCAGCGAATGCTCATTGAAGTGATTGCATAGGCCGAGCGCTTGCACAAAACGCCGCCATCGAGCCGGGGCATTAAAATTCCCCGGCTCTTTTCCAGCTCAAGTACCGGGTCAGCATCTCTGTACCCAGCTTGTCGGGCTCGACATCCAGAACTTGTAGTCCATGGGCGCTCAACTGCTCATGAAGTTCTGCCCGGTCATTCAGGTAATCCACAGTCGCGCAGTATTCAAGCGCTTGCCCGATCGTTTGCACCTGCGCATGCCGTGCGTCTTCAAGTGTGCTCTCTCGCAGGCTGGCAACGAGTACTCGATGCTGTTGGCTAAGCTGTCTGACGGCACTCAGCAGTTCTTCATCATCCTTATCCCGCACATTGGTTACCAACACCACCAGCGCCCGCCGCTTCTGCCTCGCCAGCAACTGATTCACCGCCGCCGGATAATCCGCCGAACGCCGCGTGCTATCCAGATCGTAAACACCGTTGAGCAACACCTTGAGCTGCCCCGCACCTTTGACCGGTGCAATAAACCGCGGCTGATTACTGGCAAAGGTCATGAATCCCACCGCATCCCCCTGCCGCAACGCCACATGACTCAGCAGCAAACATGCATTCAACGCATGATCGAAATGCGACAGCTCCCCATCCTGACTGCGCATCTGCCGCCCGCAATCGAGCATGAAAACAATCTGTTGATCCCGCTCGTCTTCGTACTCCCGGGCAATCGGTGTGCGATGGCGGGCGGTGGCTTTCCAGTCGATCTGGCGCAGGCTGTCGCCTTCGCGAAATTCTCGTAGTTGGTGAAATTCCATTCCCTGGCCACGGCGTTGGCGCTGGCGCACGCCGAGCCGGCTCAGCCAGTTGTCGACCGCCAGCAGTTGGCCGCCGTAGAGGCGGGCGAAGTCGGGGTAGACGCGGGTCTGGTCGGTGATGTTCAGCAGGCGTTTGCCGAACCACAGGCCGAAGGGGCTCGGCAGGTTGAGCTCGCAGGTTTCGAAGCTGAAGTGGCCGCGCTTGAGCGGGCGCAGGCGATAGCCGATCAGGCTGCGCTGGCCGGGTTGCAGCTCGGTGGCGAGTGGCAGGTTTTCAAAGTCCAGGCCATCGGGGATGTGATCGAAGATTTGAATCTCCAGTGGTTGCGGGAAGTCGTGTTCGACCTCCAGCCGCACTTCGCTCCAACGACCGAGGGCCAGGCTGCCGGGCATTTGTCGGTGTACCCGAGGCGATGGCAGGCGCCTGAGGCGCAGTGCGTCCAGCAGGCTCAGTGCAAACAGCGCCAGCAACAATCCCCAGTTGATCGACAGCAGGCTCGCAGGCACCTCGACGTCCAGCGCCTGCAACGCGCCCAGCACAATGCCGATGGCCAGCAGGATCGCCAGCCAGATCAACAGCAGGCGCGAGGGTTTCACAGGCGCGGCGCCGGGATCTGGTCGAGCAATTGCTGAAGGACTTGATCGACTTGCAGCCCTTCGATGTCCAGCTCCGGTGCAAGGCGTACACGATGGCGCAACACCGCCAGTGCGCAACCCTTGATGTCGTCGGGAATCACGAATTCACCGCCGCGCAACAGGGCCCTGGCGCGGGCGCAACGCACCAGTGCAATAGAGGCGCGCGGTCCGGCGCCGAGGCTCAGTCCCGGCCAGGTGCGGGTGCTGCGCGCCAGACGCACGGCGTAATCGAGCACCTGATCGTCCAGCGGCAGATCGCTGGCGATGCGTTGCAGGGCTTGCACGTCCTTGGCCTGCAACACGGTGCGCAGCGGTTGCACATCGAGCATGTCGGCGCGGGTCGAGCGGCTGACCTGACGCACCATGTCCAGCTCCTGGTCGGCGTCGGGGTAATCCATGCGCACCTTGATCATGAAACGGTCAAGCTCGGCTTCCGGCAGGGGATAGGTGCCTTCCTGTTCGATCGGGTTCTGCGTGGCGAGCACCATGAACGGTTGAGCAATCGGCAGGGCCCGGCCTTCGAGAGTGACCTGACGTTCCTGCATCGCTTCGAGCAGGGCGGCTTGCGTCTTGGCCGGGGCGCGGTTGATCTCATCGGCCAGCAACAGGTGGGTGAACAGCGGACCTTTGCGCAGTTTGAATTGTTCGGTCTGCAGGTCGTAGACAGCGTGGCCGGTGACGTCGCTGGGCATCAGGTCCGGGGTGAACTGAATGCGCGCGAACTCGCCGCCGAAGCACTTCGCCAGGGCGCGTACCAACAAGGTTTTGCCGAGGCCGGGAACGCCTTCGAGCAGCACATGGCCGCCGGCGATCAGCGCGGTCAGCACATCGTCGATCACCGGGTTCTGGCCGATCAGCGCCTTCTGCAATTCGCCGCGCACCGCCTGGGCCAACTGGCTGGCGCGCTGGCGTTGCTGAGCCACGTGGCTGGGTGAGCCGGGTTCGATGTGTTCGGTCATAGCGTGTTCCTCAAGGCTTGCAGGTGGGCGACCTGACGGCAGAATTCGGCGCTGGACATGCGCCGCTTCGGTGCCGGGCTCAGGGCCTGGCTGATGGCACGGGTTGGTTGGCGGGTCAGGCGCGACAGCACCAGCCATTGTTCGGCGACATTCAGTTGGTCGAAACCGGGATGACGGTGACGGGCACGGCGCAGGACGTCCTGCTGCAACGCTTGCAGCAAGGTCTGCTGGCCGTTGTGACGCAGGACGAAACCGGCACTGGCGCGCAGGTGTTCCATCAACTGCCGACGACCGCTGGGGGCGGTCGCCTGCACCGGGCCGTGACGCACGCCGACATGCCACAGCCACAGGCCGATCAACGCCAGCAAGGCGACGATGGCCTGCGGGAAATAGCGCCAGAGCAAGGTCGGCAGACCGTCGTGTTCGGTGTTGTACAACAAGGTCACGGCGGTGTCGGCGCTGAGGTACCAGAGCAGCCAGGCATTGTCGTGCTGCGCAATCGCCGGGGTTTTCCACAGATCGGCATCGGTGACCACGGTGATCGTGCCGAGGCCGAAAGCCAGTTGCATCATGTGCGTGGCTTTCGCGCTGTTGGCCCAGGCCTGGGCGAGGTTTTTCGGGTCGTCGAGGTGGAACGCGGTGTCGAATCCGGCGTAGGCGGGTGCGTCTTCGTCTTCCAGATAGAGTTTGGTCAGATTCGGGAACGGGTCTTCGGCGGCATCCGGCGGCGGATCCTTGAGATCCTTGCTGAAGGATTGACGCAGTTGCACGCGGTCGAGCAGCAGGTCGTTGCTCTGGCCGGTCTTTTCATCCCAGATCGATTCGGCGACGAACACCAGCCTTCCGCCGGCCCGGGCCCAGTTCAATACCTGGTCAACCTGACGCGGAGTCATTTTCGAGCGGTCGTTGAACATCAGCAAAGTGTGCTGGCGCGGATCGATTTCAGGTAGCACGGCAAGGCTTTCGGCATGGCTGACGTCGATCCCGCGCTTGCGCAGAAACATCTCAGCCGCCAGATAAGGGTTGGCTTGCGCGGCGGGAGACGGGCCGTGATCGACCTCGGCCTGGTAAGGCGTGGCCTTGAGGTACAGATAAATGCCCAGCGCAGCGAGCAGGGCGACGATCAGCGCACCGCCCAGAAGCCAGAGCGCGCGCCGGTTCAACGGGCGGCTCCGTGGCCGAACAGGGAGCGCCAGCCATCACACAATTCCTGTTGCAGATGTGCCGCCGGTACGCGGTGCCCGTAGGCCATGTTCTGCCAATGGCCGGTGAGGTGACGGCTATAAGTGAGCAGATCCGGACGTTGCAACTGCTCGATCCGGGCCAGCACTTCGTTTTCGGTATCGGCGGGTTTCAGGTTCAGGTTGAAATCGTGCAGCAGATGACAGAGCAGTGCCCGGTACAAAAGCCCCAATGCCGCACGCGGCTCGGTTTGCCAGAGCTGTTCCGCGTGGCTGGCGATGTCATCCGGCAGGCTTTCCTTTTGCAGATCCAGACCGAAGGCTTGTTGTGGCAAGGGCCTTTTGGTCTGTTTGGGCAAGCGCGGACGGCGGCCGACGAAGGTTTGCAGAAAGTCCCGATAGCGCCAGAGCAGCCAGCCGAGTCCTGCGATCACTGCGCCCCACAGCACGACTTCAATCGCCTTGGCCAGGCCGTCGAGGTGTCGGCCGTCCAGCCAGTCGAGCAGTGTTTTCAACCATTGCGGTGCTTCACTTTCCCTGGCTTTTTCGGCGGCAGCGGGATCTTCGCCGAAGCGATAACGGGTGACGGTTTCCTTGTTCTTGAACGGCGGTTGTTCGAGCAAGGCCTTGATGCTGTCGCGTGATGCCTCGCTGGTCAGCGGCTGATTCAACAGACGCGGTGCATCAGGCGCAGTGGCAGGTTCGGCAGCCCAGGCTGAGGGCAACCCCGGCAACAGCAGACACATCACCAGCAGCAAGCCGATTGCGCTGCTGTTCAAACGCTGGCGCAAGCGGCGGAACACCAGTTCGATGTCCCAGGCTTCGAGGACGGTGCGGCGGTTCAGATACAGGCTGAACCCGCAGGCGACATACACCGGTTCCCAGATCACCAGGATCAGCGCATAGAACGCATTGGTCAGATGCTCCAGCCAGCGCCATTCGTGGTCGGCTGCGAAGATCAGGCTTTGCCAGTCCCAATCGGTTTCGACCTGTTGCGGCAGAAGCAGGTAGAACAACACCATCAGGCCGATCCACAGCGCCGTTTCCAGATGCACGCCGATGATCGTCAGCCACTGCGCGGCGCCGGCATTGCGTTGCAACAGTACTTGCAAACGCTGCTGGCGCGCCGTGCCGTCGAGGCCTTCGAGTTGCAGCACCGGCAGCAGGAAGCTGCGGCTCAGGCTGAACCGGCGCCAGGTCAGGCTGGCGATGAGTTGCGGCTTGAGCAGGCGCGGCCATTGGCGCAAGGCCTGTTTCAAGGTGGGTGTTTCGCCGAACAGCGCCTTGGACAGGATGTACAGCGGCAAGCGTTCGTAGGCCGGTTTCAGCCACCAGAAGATGAACACGGCGAGTGACGGTGAATCCCACAACAACAGGCTGAGTATTGCGAACAGCGGCAGGGTGACGAGGGCCCAACTGGTCATCAGCAGGCGCCGGTGCTGCTGGCTCATGAGCACGCCCAGGTCCATGGCTTCCCAGGTGGTGCGCGGACGGATTGCCACGGTTGCGTCACTCAGGCGCATGGCGGGTCCTTCCGGCGAACAGCAGATAGAGCGCCACGCAGAGCCAGAGCCCGGCGCCGACCAGGTATTTGGTCTGCGGCGAAACCCCGGTGCGCGACGACCAGTAGGCTTCGATTAACGCGGCGATCAACAGGAACAGCATCACGCCACAGATCAGCAGGATGCTCCGGCGCGCCGCAATCTGCAGCGCCTCGATTCGTGTAAGGCGTCCCGGCGCAATCAACGCCCAGCCCAGTTTCAGCCCCCCCGCACCGGCCAGAACAATCGCACTGAGCTCAAATGCCCCGTGCCCGATCACGAATGACCAGAAGGTCTGGCCGAAGCCGATTTCACTCAGGTGCCCGGCCACCGCGCCGATGATCAGGCCGTTGTAGAACAGGAAAAACGCGCTGCCCACTCCCAGCAGCAAACCACTGGCGAAGGTCTGAAAGGCAATGCCGATGTTGTGCATGATGTAGTAGCCGAACATCACCCAGTCTTCGCTCGCCGCGCGTTCGGCCGAACGCCCGAGGTGGCCGGCGACCGGGTCGTACATGCTTTGCATCTCGCGGACCTGCTCGGCCGGGATCAGGCTGTAGATCAATTCGGGACTCAGATACACCAGCACCCCGAAACCGATCAGGCTGCCGAAGAACAGCAGAGCGGCGGCCAGCACGAAGCGCCATTCGGCGCGCACCAGTTGTGGAAAACCGGCCAGGATGAAACCCGGCACGTTCGCGCCGATCCGGCTGCGATGCCGGTAAAGCTGTTGATGACCGCGCAGCACTTGCTGTTGCAGGGAGTCGACCAGAAAACTGCTGTAGCCGCGCTCCTGCGCCAGGGCCAGATGCTGGCAGAGGCGCCGGTAAGCCTTGGGAAATTCCGCCACCTGCGAGGTGCCCTTGCCGCGTTCCAGGCGTTCGAGAGCCAGCGTGAAACGCTCCCATTCGGCCTTGTGGCGGGATTCGAAAAGGCTTTGCTTCATGTCGGCCCCAACAGGCCGCGAGCGATGCCGTTGAGCTCACCGACGGCTTTCGGCGCGCTGATGTGCAGTGGTTGAGCGAGCAGTGCAGCGAGTTCATTGACCCGTGCCGTCGAAAGCTCGCCCTGGCGCTCGGCGAAAGCGAGCAGGGCACGTTGTTCAGTCTGGGTCAGCGGGATCGGCGAACGACGGGGTTCGGCATCGAGTAATTGCGGGCGCTTGAGCGGGCGTTCGCTGTAGATCACCAGCGTGCCGGCCGCGATGTCGCCGAGGCGTTTGAAGGTCGGGTGTTGCAGGCAACTGATCGCACCGAGGAAATAGCCGAACGGCATCAGGTCGACAAAGCGCAGCAGGTTGCGCAACAGGGAGGCCGACCAGCCGACCGGCGTGCCATCGTCGTGCACCACCCGCAGGCCCATCCATTGTTTCCCCGGCGAGCGACCCTGACGCAGTACTTCGAACAGCACCATGTACCACCAGCTCACCACGAACAGCAACAGTGAGCCCAGGCCGATGCCGAGCTTGCCGAACAGCGCCAGCACCATGAGCAGCAGGCCCAGAAGCAGCCCGCGCAACCCCAGATCGATGGTGAACGCCACGGCGCGCACCATCAGGCCGGCGGGACGCAGCGGCAGGTCGATGCCTTCCGGCGTTTCGACCTGGTGCCGCGTGTCCAGTGGCGGGGCCAGCGGTGCTTTCCTTGGCGGTGCTGTGGTCTCGAGCATGGGCTACCTGATGTTGCCGGATCGGGATGCAAGTGCGTCCGATGCTAGCAGTCTCTCGGGGGGAAACGACATAACTATGTCATACACATCCTTCAACCAAAGGTGACCGAATGATGCGGCGCTGGCCGCGACGGCGCTTGAACGCCTAGACTTTGCCGATCTTCAGTTCAGGAACCGCCCGTGACTTCCATCTTCTGGTACGACTACGAAACCACCGGCATCAACCCCCGATGCGACCGTCCGTTGCAGGTGGCCGGGATCCGCACCGACCACGAACTCAACGAAATCGACGCGCCGGTCAATCTCTACTGCCAGCCCAGCGAAGACATCCTGCCGCACCCGGCGGCGTGCGCAATCACCGGCATCACGCCGAGTCGTCTCGCCGAACAAGGCTTGAGCGAAGCCGACTTCATGACCCGGGTTCATTCTCAGCTCGCCGCCCCCGGCACCTGCGGCGCGGGATACAACACCTTGCGCTTCGACGACGAGATGACCCGCTACAGCCTGTACCGCAATTTTTTCGATCCCTATGCCCGTGAGTGGCAGGGCGGCAACAGTCGCTGGGATCTGATTGATGTAGTGCGCGCCGCCTACGCATTGCGCCCCGATGGTCTGGTCTGGCCGACCGATGATGAAGGCCGGGTGACGCTCAAGCTCGAACGCCTGACCGCTGCCAATGGCATTGATCACGGCAACGCGCACGAAGCCTTGTCGGACGTGCGGGCCACCATTGCCCTGGCCCGATTGATCCGCGAGAAACAGCCGAAGCTGTATGACTGGCTGTTCCAGCTGCGCAGCAAACAGAAGGTGATGGACCAGATTCGTCTGTTGCAGCCGATGGTGCACATTTCCGGTCGCTTCTCGGCTGCGCGCAGTTATGTCGGCGTGGTGCTGCCGCTGGCCTGGCATCCGCGCAACAAGAACGCGCTGATCGTGTGTGATCTGCACCTGGACCCGCAGGGGCTGCTCGACCTGGATGCCGAAACATTGCGTCAGCGCCTGTATACCCGGCGTGACGAATTGACCGAAGACGAGTTGCCGGTGCCGCTCAAGCTTATTCACATCAACAAGTGCCCGGTGGTGGCGCCATTGTCGGTGTTGCGTGCTGACGATCAGCAGCGCTTGGGTCTGGACATGGCCTTGTATCAGGCGCGCGCCTTGCGACTAAGTGACGCACAACAAGTTTGGAAAGATAAAGTCTCGGCGATTTATGCCAGCGAAGATTTCACCTCGAGTGAAGATCCCGAACAACAGTTGTACGACGGATTTATCGGTGATCGTGATCGTCGTTTATGTGAGCAAGTGAGGGCGACCGATCCTGGCCAATTGGCGCGAGAGCAATGGCCGTTCGATGACGAACGTTTGCCTGAATTGTTGTTTCGATATCGAGCACGTAACTTTCCCGATACGTTGAATTTCGAAGAGCAAGAGCGCTGGAGAATCTTTTGCCGGCAGCGCTTGTCCGCGCCGGAGTGGGGCGCGCCTAATACCTTGAAATCTTTTGCCGAGGCCATGGAGCAATGGCTGCTTAGTGCTACGCCGATGCAGGCCGAGGTGTTGGTTGAATGGCAGAACTATGTCCAGGCATTGCGCAAACGTTTGGATCTTTGAAATCGAACATGTCCGGCGCTTGAATGCCGGGCATAAAAAAACGCCAGCATTCGCTGGCGTTTTTTTTTGTCACAGAAGCGCTTTGCGACAAGGGTTGCGGCTTAGCCCAGCAGGGTAGCCCAGCCTTCAACCACGTCACCGCCCCACTTGGCTTTCCACTCTTTCAGAGTTTTGTGGTTGCCACCTTTGGTTTCGATGACTTCGCCGTTGTGCGGGTTTTTGTATTGTTTAACTTTGCGAGCACGCTTGGTGCCGGTAGTTTTGGCTGCGCCGCCACGTGGTGCCTTGGTTTTGGACTCTGGATCCAGCAGCGCGATGATGTCGCGCAGGGATTTGGAATATTCGCCCATCAGTGTGCGCAGTTTGCCTTCGAATTCCAGCTCGGCTTGCAGTTTGTCGTCTTGCGACAGGTTCTTCAAACGGGCTTGCAGCTCTTTGATAGCTTCTTCGGTGGCACGATATTCGTTGATCAAGGACATGATTACTACCTTATGTGGGAGTGCGCGATGGCAGGGGACAGTGCTGCAATAATAGTCAGGCTGTTTCATCAAGTAAACATTTAACCGGGGTTTTTATTTGAATTAGTTACGTTGAAAAGCCCTGAATTGAATGTTCAGTTAAATATTGTGATGGAGTCTTCACAGATATTCACACAGGGCTGTTCAAGCATGGCTATTGCAGCGCCATCATTCTGGCGTTCGCGAGCGTCAAAAAAGCTGCGACGGGGTGCCGTAAGCCTCCGAGGGTCATCATTACTGCAGTTTTCCCGCGCAGTCGCTAGAATGGCGGCCTTTGCGAAGTTCTGGAGTTTCCCCCTCATGCGCACTTTTCGGTTGGTGATTTCTTGCCCGGACCGCGTTGGCATCGTTGCCAAAGTCAGTAACTTTCTGGCGGCCCACAATGGCTGGATCACCGAAGCGAGCCACCACTCGGATAATCAGGTTGGCTGGTTCTTCATGCGTCACGAAATCCGTGCCGATTCCCTGCCTTTCGGTATCGAGGTATTGCGCGAGAAGTTTGCACCGATCGCCGAAGAGTTCTCGATGGACTGGCGCATCACCGACACCGAGCAGAAAAAACGCGTGGTGCTGATGGCCAGCCGCGAATCCCACTGCCTGGCCGACCTGCTGCACCGCTGGCACAGCGATGAACTCGATTGCGAGATCTCCTGCGTGATTTCCAACCACGACGACCTGCGCAGCATGGTCGAGTGGCACGGCATTCCTTATTACCACGTGCCAGTCAATCCGCAGGACAAGCAACCGGCCTTTGATGAGGTATCGCGTCTGGTCAAACAGCACGACGCCGAAGTCGTGGTGCTGGCGCGTTACATGCAGATCCTGCCGCCGGACATGTGCCGTGAATACGCGCACAAGGTCATCAACATTCACCACAGCTTCCTGCCGTCGTTCGTCGGTGCCAAACCGTACCACCAGGCCTCGATGCGTGGCGTGAAGCTGATCGGTGCGACCTGCCACTACGTGACCGAAGAGCTGGATGCCGGCCCGATCATCGAGCAGGACGTGGTGCGTGTCAGCCACAGTGACAGCATTGAAGACATGGTGCGTTTCGGCCGTGACGTCGAGAAGATGGTGCTGGCTCGTGGCCTGCGCTACCACCTGGAAGACCGCGTGCTGGTGCACGGCAACAAGACCGTGGTGTTCTGATTCAGGATCGTTCCCACGCTCTGCGTGGGAATGCCTCTTCAGACGCTCCGCGTCTGCTCTGGGACGCAGGGCGTCCCGGGCTGCGTTCCCACGCAGAGCGTGGGAACGATCCACGGACCTTGAGGACATACCGATGAGCGATCCACTGGACAAAGCCACGTCCAAAGCCCCCGCCACCCTCGGCGAAGGCTGCCTGAGCCGCTATGACCCGGATGACCTCAGTCCGGAGGACGGCACGGAGTTTCCCGGCGCTGCCGAACTGTGGGAACAACTCAAGGACGAAGAGGATGACCTCAAGAAGCCTGTCTGACGCTCAGCAGCTTTTTCAGCAATGGCCGGCCCAGCATCAGTAGAAACACCGGGCCACCGACCAGCAGATAGAAGTAATACGTCACCACCCGCCAGATCAGGATCGCCGCCGCCGCGGTCGATTTGCCGACCATCGGCGCCAGCAGCGCCGCCGAGGTCAATTCCGCAGCACCGGCCCCGCCCGGCAGCAGGCTGAATTGCCCCGCCCCCAGCGAAAGCATCTGGATCAGAAACGTCCAGGCCCACTGCACATCCGCCCCCAGCCCGCGCAACGCCAGATACAGCACGCTATATCGCAATGACCAATGCACGCAGGTCAGGACGAAAACTTTGATCAATGTCTGCCACGGCAACTTCAGCGCATCGGTGAACGCGGCCAGAAAGTGCAGCAACTGCCGCGCCCAGCGCCGTCGGGTGCGGGGTTCGACGTTCATCCCGGCCAGCAGGCGCCCGCTGAGGCGAATCAATCGGCGGTGATAGCGCGCGACCAGCACGCAACTGAGCAAGCCCCCGGACAATGACACGGCGCTGACACTCAGCAGCCATTCCATACGGTCGCTGAGATGCTGGAACAGCGCGTAGATCAGGATCCCGCTGAGGGCGCAGAGGAAGAACAGCAGATCACTCAACTGATCCATCGCAAACACTGCACTGCCCCGGGCCGGGCGCACGCCGCTGCGGGCCAGCAGCGCCATGATCGTCAACGGCCCTCCGCTGCCGCCGGGCGTGGCGCACCAGGCGAATTCGGCCGCCATCACCACCCCAAGGCTTTTGACCGGTGTGACCCGGTCACGCTGATCGCCGAGCAACAGCCGCAGGCGCAGGGTGTTGATGCCCCAGCACAGCAGAACCATGGCGAACATGATCAACAGCCAATTCAGCGGGAAAGCCTGCAGGCGCTCCCAGGTCTCGCTGCCGCCAAGCAGGACAGGAACCGCCACGGCCACCAGCAGGCCGATCAGCAGCAGAATGCCGCGACTCAAGCGGCACGCTCGGCTTGCGTGCGCTGGCGTGTCAGCCAGTCGATTTTGGTCATTGGGATGCGCCCGTCCGCCAGCAGTCGTTCAAGGGTGCGCCACCAGTAATCCCGGGAAAAACGGTGGCGCATGTCCACCGGGTGCAAGCCTAGACGAATCACCGGCGCCTGACGCCAGCGCTGCTCGCGCTGTTCGCTGACGATCCTCGATATCCCGCGACGCCAGGCGCTGCGAGCACTCCAGACCAGTCCCGGGGCCTCGACTGCGGCGAAATCCGGCAGGTGATAAAGATGTTGCGGATCACTGGTGTAGCGCAGCGGCAATTCGCGCAGTGCCTGGCGGGTGCCGGCGCTCATCAACCAGGCCGGTGCCACGAAACCGTGTAGCGGCCAGCAATGGCGTCGGAACAGATCGATGCCGAGGCGCAGGCGGGCGAGGGCGGCTTCACGGGACAGTTGATAAAACTCGCCTTCATGGGTGTAGACCCGGCGCATGAACCAGTCGCGTGCCGTGCGCGGACCAGGCTCGGTGTCTTCATGGAAATGGCCGTGCAGCGCCAGTTCATCGCCGCGGGCGACGCGCTCGTCGAGCATTCGACAGAACTCCGGGTGGGCCTCGAGGGCATCGTGTCGATGGAAATCCGGGACCACCAGCCACGTCATCGGGACGTTGCCCAACCGGTCAACGGCTTCGACAAATTCTCGATAATCGGCCCACGTGGAGGGTGCCACGTCATGCAGCACCAGCATTAACGTCGGGCGCTCGTGAGATTCAGCCATTGGCCACCCGAGGAACCGAATCGCCGAGTACGGCGTGGTAGTGGCCCAGCAGGCTGTCGACCACCGTGTCCCAGGCGTAATGCCGCTCCACGTGCTGGCGTGCCTGTTGACCAAGTACTCCAGCCCCGCGACTGAACAGCTCACGCACGGCATTGGCCATGGCTTGCGCATTGTTCGGCGCGCAGAGCAGGCCACAGGATTCGCTGACGATTTCCTCGAACGCCCCGGCCGCCACCGCCACCACCGGAATGCCGCAGGCCATGGCCTCCAGGATCACCAGGCCGAAGGTTTCCTGATCGCCGGCGTGGATCAGTGCGTCGGCACTGGCCATCAGCCGCGCGACCTGTGCGGCCGGGCAGAACCGGTCGATCACGCTGACGTTGTCCGGGACGGACGCCGGCATCGACGAACCGACCAACAGCAAGTGATAACGCGGGCCCAGGCGCTTCATGCAGTCGAGCAGCACCGGCAGGTTTTTCTCCTTGGAGCCCCGACCGGCGAAGATCAACAGGCGCGAATCCTCGGCGATCCCCAGTTCGCTGCGCAGCGCGGCGTCGTGGGCAGCGGGGTGGAAGGTCTGAAGGTCAACGCCCAACGGTTGCACGAAGACATTGCGCACGCCCAGCCCGCTGAGCTTGTCGGCCATGACCTGGCTGGGCGCCAGCACCCGGTCGAAATTGCCGTACAACTTGCGCACATACGCGTCGACATTCGGCGTGACCCAGTGGCCCATGCGGTTGCCCACCAACAATGGCAGGTCCGAGTGATAGAAACCGATCACCGGCACATCCAGTTGTCGCCGTGCATCGAGCGCGGCCCAGGCGGTGAGGTAAGGGTCGCCGACTTCGATCAGATCGGGTTGCAGATCCTGCAGTACGTTTCGCCAAGGGGCCAGGCGCAAGGGGAACCGATAGCCTTTGCCGAAAGGCAGGGCAGGGGCGGGAACCGTGTAGACGCCATCATCTTCACCGAAATGCGCGCCGGGTATCAGCAGGCTGTGGCGGATCCCGGGCTTCACACCCAGGCGACGGTGCTTGGCATCCAGATAGGTGCGCACGCCGCCGCTGGCCGGGGCGTAGAACATGGTGATGTCAGCGATATGCACGGTGAACGTCCCTCCGCGTTGATCTCCCTTGGTTGACCTTTATCAAGAATAGATGTTCGGTCGGGGTTTCGCGGTGGGGTGCAAGGCCGGTTTCGGAGGGATGTTGGTCGTCTTCGTCGGACAGTTGTGAACGACGAAGACGACCGGGAGAACGGCTTTAAATGCGGAAGCTGCCCACCAGTTGCTTCAAGCGCGAAGCCTGCTGCTCCAGATCCGAACAGGCTCGCAACGTCGCCTGCAAGTTCTCGACGCCCTCCTGGTTCAGCGTGTTGATCTCGGTGATATCCACGTTGATCGACTCGACCACGGCAGTCTGTTCCTCGGTCGCGGTGGCCACCGACTGGTTCATCCCGTCGATTTCACCGATGCGCTGGGTCACGCTGTTCAGACGTTCGCCGGCGAGGTTGGCGATCTCTACGCTGTCCTGGCTGTGGCGCTGGCTGTCGCTCATGGTGCTGACGGACTCGCGGGCGCCGACTTGCAGCTCCTCGATCATGGTCTGCACCTGTTGCGCCGATTCCTGGGTGCGGTGGGCGAGGTTGCGTACCTCGTCCGCCACCACCGCAAATCCGCGCCCGGCTTCACCGGCCCGCGCTGCTTCAATGGCCGCGTTGAGCGCCAGCAGGTTGGTTTGCTGGGAAATGCTGGTGATCACTTCCAGGATCTGGCCGATGTTCACGGTCTTGCTGTTCAGCGATTCGATATTGCTGCTGGATGCGCTGAGCATGCTCGACAGTTGGTTCATCGCCTTGATGCTGCGCTCCACCACTTGCTGACCGTCTTCGGCCAGGCCACGGGCGTCGCTGGCCTGGGTCGAGGCTTGTGCGGCGTTGCGGGCGATTTCCTGGGCGGCGGCGCCGAGTTGGTTGATGGCGGCGGCCACGCTGTTGGTGCGCGAGGCTTGCTGGTCGGAGTTGTACATCGACGAGTTGGACGCCGCGACCACGCGCAGGGCGACTTCGTTGACCTGGCCGGTGGCCGACGACACTTCGCGGATCGAGCCGTGGATACGTTCGACGAAACGGTTGAACGCCGTGCCGAGCACGCCGAACTCGTCCTGGTTCTGGATGGTCAGGCGTTTGGTCAGGTCGCCTTCGCCATCCGCAATGTCTTCCATGGCGCGGGTCATCACGTGCAGCGGCTGGATCAGGATGCGGATCAGCATGCCGAGCAGGGCGATGATGATCGCCACGGCAATCGCGGTCGCGATCACGGCCGAAGTGCGGAATTCGCTGAGCATCGAGAAGGCTTTGTCCTTGTCCACCGACAAGCCGATATACCAGTTCACCGACGGCAGACCCTTGATCGGGGTGAAGTTGACGATGCGGGTCTTGCCGTCGACGGTGACTTCACTGAAATCGCTGCTGATGCGCGGGGTGTCCTGCGGATAGGCTTCCTTCAGGGACTTCATCACCAGCGCTTTGTCCGGATGCACCAGGATCTTGCCGTCGGCGCTGACCAGGAACGCGTAGCCCATGCCGGAGAAATCCCGGGCGCTGAGGGTGTTGATCAGGGTTTGCAGGCTCAGGTCGCCGCCCACCACGCCGACGCTCTGGCCGGCCTTTTTCGCGGCGGTGGCGATGGAAATGATGGTCTGGCCGGTGGCCGCGTCGATGTACGGTTCAGTCAGGGTCGAGGTGCTGCTGCTTTCGGCACCTTTATACCAAGGGCGAACACGCGGATCGAAACCGTCCGGCATCTTCGCGTCCGGGCGGATGGTGAAGTGCCCGGTGGCATCGCCGAGGTAGGACGCCATGAAGGTTGAGGTCAGGGCTTTCTGTTCCAGCAGGCTGGCGACGGCGGCGGGCTCGGGATTGATGGCGATATTCTGGGCAGCGTTCTCGATCAGCAGGATGCGCCCGCTGAGCCAGGTCTGGATATTGTCGGCTGTGACCTCGCCCATCTCGTTGAGGTAATTGTCCAGGTCCTCGCGGATCGCATTGCGCTGCAACCAGTCGTTGTACAGCGTGAACGAGGCAAAGGCGGCAATGACGATGAGGGCGGCGGCAAGCAAAATTTTGTGGCTGAAACGCAGATTTTTGTTCATGGCTTGGGGTTCCGCTAAGGTCTTATTATTCAGGGCGTGCTTCTATAGATGCTCGCTAGGTGGGCTTGATGAGTACAAGCAGGTATTTCCGCTTCTCCTTAGGGAAATCTCCGATGCGGATGTCAGTCGCATCTGTCACCTTTAGCTATCGGCCATGATCGACAAAGATTAACCATTGGGTGACCAAATGCCTGACTCCTTGAAACTCGTAATCGGCGCCGACCTCGCCGGGCAACCGATCGCTCAGGCCATGCGCCTGGCCAACCGTCACGGACTGGTGGCCGGGGCTACCGGTACCGGCAAGACCGTCACCTTGCAGCGCCTGGCCGAGGCATTCAGCGACGCCGGGGTCGCGGTGTTCGCCGCCGACGTCAAGGGCGACCTGTGCGGCCTCGGTGCTGCCGGCAACCCTCAGGGCAAGATCGCCGAGCGCATCGCCGGCATGCCGTGGCTCAATCACAAGCCTCAGGCGTATCCCGTGACCTTGTGGGACATCCACGGTCAGTCCGGTCATCCGCTGCGCACTACGTTGAGTGAAATGGGCCCGCTGCTGATCGGCGCCTTGCTGGAACTGACCGACAGCCAGCAGTCGGCGCTGTACGCAGCGTTCAAGGTGGCGGATCGCGAAGGCCTGTTGTTGCTGGATCTCAAAGATCTGAAGGCACTGCTCAATCATCTCAAGGACAATCCGCAACTGCTGGGCGAAGACGCGGCGCTGTTCACCACCGGCTCCAGCCAGGCGCTGTTGCGGCGTCTGGCGACGCTGGAGCAGCAGGGCGCCGAGGCGTTGTTCGGCGAGCCGGCGTTGCAACTGGAAGATATTCTGCAACCGACCGCTGACGGTCGCGGGCGCATCCATTTGCTGGATGCCAGTCGTCTGGTGCATGAGGCGCCGAAGGTCTACGCGACTTTCCTGCTGTGGCTGCTGGCCGAGCTGTTCGAGCAATTGCCTGAGCGTGGCGATGCCGACAAACCGTTGCTGGCGCTGTTTTTCGATGAGGCGCATTTGTTGTTCGGTGACACGCCCAAGGCGTTGCAGGAGCGGCTTGAGCAAGTGGTGCGGCTGATTCGCTCGAAAGGTGTGGGCGTGTATTTCGTTACCCAGTCGCCGGGCGATCTGCCGGACGATGTGCTGGCGCAACTGGGGCTGCGGATCCAGCACGGCCTGCGCGCATTTACCGCCAAGGAGCAGAAATCCCTGCGGGCGGTGGCGGACGGCTTCCGGCCGAATCCGGCGTTCGACACATTGTCGGTGCTCACCGAACTCGGGATTGGCGAGGCCCTGGTCGGCACCTTGCAAGAAAAGGGCACGCCGGAAATGGCGCAGCGGGTGCTGGTGGCGCCGCCGCAATCGCGGATCGGGCCGTTGACCGAGACTGAGCGCACAATGCTGATCGCCGGTTCGCCGTTCAAGGGCCGTTATGACAAACCGATTGATCGCGAGTCGGCCTATGAAATCCTGATGGGCCGCAAGGGGCTGGCGCCGGAGGCTGAAGCGGCGCCGGGCAAACCGGCGGCTGAAGAGCCGAGTCTGGCGGACAAGGCCGGAGAATTTCTCGGCACGGCGGCGGGGCAGGCGCTCAAGTCGGCGATGCGCCAGGCAGCGAACTCGCTGGGTAAACAATTGGTGCGCGGCCTGATGGGGTCATTGCTCGGCGGCAGCAAACGCCGCTGATCAACAAGGCTCAGGACTTGGGTTTGGCGTGGGCGGCCAGTCGTTCCAGTGCCGCCCGCAGATTCGGATCGCTGATCCCGTCGGCGGTGGCCTGGATGGTCGCCGCCGCATCCGTCGACAGATCGATCGTCGGCCCGTTCGCCTCGCGCTGGAGGGTCGGTGGCCGCACGGCGAACTTGATCCGCGTCAGATTGGCGAACTCGTCGAACATCTGCAGTTGCCGTTGCAGACGTTTCTGCTGATAGCGCAGACGCGTGGCCCAATGACCGTCGGTGACGATCAGCAACAGTTCGCCTTCGCGCCACTTGGCGACGTGGCAGTGTTCACGGGCGGCGGGTTGCAGTTGGCTTTCGAGCAGACGTTGCAGATGAGCCAGGCGCTGGGCGTGACCGAGGATGGCTTTCAACGGCCTGGCTTCGCGTAGCAGAACGGCGGGCGCTCTGGCTGTGAGAGGGCGAAATGCCATGATCTAGGACCTGAAGTTGCAGAGGCGCCATGGTAGCAGATAGCACCCATTTCACTCGCCCATTGCTTTTGTCCCTGCTTTGCCCATTAAATCAACGACTAACTTCTTCGCTGTACGGCTTGAAGTTGAGCAAAACGCCCCTATTTTAAGTGAGCCCCGTCAAAGCGCAGTGCCAGCATCGTGGAATATCCCCACTTTCCTCACCACCGTTTCCGGGTAGAATGCTCGTTCGCATGCGGCCATGAGGGCTGCACGGGCGACTCACGGGGCCGCCCTCCATCCCTTTAGTGTGGAAGATCCTGCCGATATGTTTGCGCCTTTGTTAAAGAAACTTTTTGGAAGCAAGAACGAGCGTGAAGTCAAACGCATGCTCAAGACGGTGCAGCTCGTCAATGCCTTCGAAGAGAAGATGGTCGCCCTCTCGGACGATCAACTGCGCGCCAAGACCGCAGAGTTCAAAGACCGCATTGCCAAGGGGGAGACCCTTGATCAGCTGTTGCCGGAAGCCTTTGCGGTTGCCCGCGAAGCCGGCAAGCGGGTCATGGGCATGCGCCACTTCGACGTCCAGCTGATTGGCGGCATGACCTTGCACGAAGGCAAGATTGCCGAAATGCGCACCGGTGAAGGCAAGACCCTGGTGGGTACCCTGGGCGTTTACCTCAACGCGCTGTCCGGCAAGGGCGTGCACGTTGTGACCGTGAACGATTACCTGGCCCGCCGCGACGCCAACTGGATGCGTCCGCTGTATGAATTCCTCGGCCTGAGCGTCGGCATCGTGACGCCTTTCCAGCCGCCGGAAGAGAAACGCGCCGCCTACGCCGCCGACATCACCTACGGCACCAACAACGAATTCGGTTTCGACTACCTGCGCGACAACATGGCGTTCAGCATGGAAGAGAAATTCCAGCGCGAACTCAATTTTGCCGTGATCGACGAAGTCGACTCCATCCTCATCGACGAAGCGCGTACCCCGCTGATCATTTCCGGTCAGGCCGAGGACAGTTCCAGGCTGTACATCGAGATCAACAAGCTGATCCCGAAACTCAAGCTGCACGTCGAAGAAGTCGAAGGCGAAGTCACCCAGGAAGGCCACTACACCGTTGACGAGAAGACCCGTCAGGTCGAACTCAACGAAGCCGGTCACCAATTCATCGAAGACCAGCTGACCAGCATCGGCCTGCTGGCCGAAGGCGAGAGCCTGTACTCGGCGCACAACCTGAGCCTGCTGACACACGTCTACGCCGGTCTGCGTGCGCACAAGCTGTTCCACCGCAACGTCGAATACATCGTGCAGGACGGTCAGGTCGTACTGGTCGACGAACACACCGGTCGTACCATGCCCGGCCGTCGTCTGTCCGAAGGCTTGCACCAGGCCATCGAGGCCAAGGAAAACCTGAACATCCAGGCCGAGAGCCAGACGCTGGCATCGACCACGTTCCAGAACTACTTCCGTCTGTACGACAAGTTGTCCGGCATGACCGGTACCGCGGACACCGAAGCGTTCGAATTCCATCAGATCTATGGCCTGCAAGTCGTCGTGATCCCGACCAACAAGCCGTTGGCCCGTAAGGACTACAACGACCTGGTGTTCCTGACCGCCGAAGAGAAATACGCGGCGATCGTCAATGACATCAAGGAAAGCATGGCCGCCGGCCGGCCGGTGCTGGTGGGTACTGCGACCATCGAAACCTCCGAGCACATGTCCGCATTGCTCGAGAAGGAAGGCATCGAACACAAGGTTCTGAACGCCAAGTTCCACGAAAAAGAAGCTGAAATCATTGCGCAGGCCGGTCGTCCGGGCGCCCTGACCATCGCCACCAACATGGCCGGTCGTGGTACCGACATCCTGTTGGGTGGCAACTGGGAAGTTGAAGTCGCGTCGCTGGAAAACCCGACCCCTGAGCAGATCGCCCAGATCAAGGCCGACTGGCAGAAGCGTCACCAGCAAGTGCTGGAGTCCGGCGGCTTGCAGGTGATCGCGTCCGAGCGTCACGAATCCCGTCGTATCGACAACCAGCTGCGTGGTCGTGCCGGCCGTCAGGGTGACGCCGGTTCCAGCCGCTTCTACCTGTCGCTGGAAGACAGCCTGATGCGCATCTTCGCCTCCGACCGGGTGAAGAACTTCATGAAGGCCCTGGGCATGCAGCCTGGCGAAGCGATCGAGCACCGCATGGTGACCAACGCCATCGAGAAGGCACAGCGCAAGGTTGAAGGCCGCAACTTCGACATTCGCAAGCAACTGCTCGAATTCGACGACGTCAACAACGAACAGCGTAAAGTGATCTATCACATGCGCAACACGTTGCTGGCCGCGGACAACATCGGCGAAACCATCGCTGATTTCCGTCAGGACGTCCTGAACGCCACCGTCAGCGCGCACATTCCGCCGCAATCGCTGCCAGAGCAGTGGGACGTGGCCGGTCTGGAAGCGTCGATCGCCAGCGACTTCGGCGTGAAGCTGCCGATCCAGCAATGGCTCGACGAAGACGATCACCTGTACGAAGAAACCCTGCGCGAGAAGCTGATGAACGAGCTGATCGCCGCGTACAACGAAAAAGAAGACCAGGCGGGCGCCGAAGCCCTGCGCTCGTTCGAGAAGCAGATCGTGCTGCGCGTTCTGGACGACCTGTGGAAAGACCACCTGTCGACCATGGATCATCTGCGTCACGGCATCCATTTGCGTGGTTATGCGCAGAAGAACCCGAAGCAGGAATACAAGCGCGAGTCCTTCACGCTGTTCTCCGAACTGCTGGATTCGATCAAGCGCGACTCGATCCGTGTGCTGTCGCATGTTCAGGTTCGCCGCGAAGATCCGGCCGAAGAAGAGCAACGCCTGCGTCAGGAAGCCGAAGCGCTGGCCGCGCGCATGCAGTTTGAACACGCTGAAGCGCCAGGTCTGGATCAGCCGGAAGCACTGGTCGGTGAAGAGGTCGATGTGGCCCTCGCCGCCGCCCCGGTTCGCAACGAGCAGAAGCTGGGCCGCAACGAACTGTGCTACTGCGGTTCGGGCAAGAAATTCAAGCATTGCCACGGGCAGATCCAGTAAACCCCGTTTCAATCGCTGAAATACCCGCGCCGCGACCGGCACCAGCCGTCGCGGCGTTTTGCCATTTACACCACCGTCACTACGCTTGGCGGTGCTGACATCATTGAGTAAGGAGCGCATTCATGGCTGTTGGTCTTGGTCCTTTGCCAACGTTGCACCCGGTTGCCGGTTTTGAACTCGGTATCGCTTCGGCCGGTATCAAGCGCCCGGGGCGCAAGGATGTCGTCGTGATGCGTTGCGCCGAAGGCTCCACCGTGGCGGGCGTGTTTACGTTGAACGCTTTCTGTGCAGCGCCGGTGATCCTGGCCAAGAAGCGCGTACAGAACCCGGTGCGTTACCTGCTGACAAACACCGGCAATGCCAACGCCGGTACCGGCGAACCGGGGCTTGCCGCTGCCGAGCGCACCACCGCCAAACTGGCCGAGCTGACCGGCGTGGATGCCAGCCAGATCCTGCCGTACTCCACCGGTGTGATCGGCGAGCCGCTGCCGGTCGAGAAGATCGAAGGCGCTCTGCAGGCCGCGCTCGACGATCTGTCGGAAAACAACTGGGAAGCCGCCGCCACCGGCATCATGACCACCGACACGCTGCCAAAAGGCGCAAGCCGCCAGTTCCAGCATGACGGCGTGACCATCACCGTCACCGGCATCAGCAAGGGTGCAGGCATGATTCGTCCGAACATGGCGACCATGCTCGGCTACATCGCCACCGACGCCAAAGTCTCTCGTGACGTGCTGCAAAACCTGATGCTGGACGGCGCCAACAAGTCGTTCAACCGCATCACCATCGACGGCGACACCTCGACCAACGACTGCTGCATGCTGATCGCCACTGGCAAGGCTGCACTGCCGGAAATCACCCGCGCCGAAGGTGAGCTGTTCGCCAAGCTGAAACAGGCCGTGTTTGAAGTTTGCATGGACGTGGCCCAGGCCATCGTGCGTGACGGCGAAGGCGCGACCAAGTTCGTGACCGTTGAAGTCAACGGCGGCGGCAATCACCAGGAATGCCTGGACGTCGGCTACACCGTGGCCCACTCGCCGCTGATCAAGACCGCGCTGTTCGCCTCCGACCCGAACTGGGGTCGCATCCTCGCCGCTGTCGGCCGTGCCGGCGTGCCGGACCTGGATGTGAGCAAGATCGACGTGTTCCTCGGCGACGTGTGCATCGCCAGCCGTGGCGCCCGCGCCGCGACCTACACCGAAGCCCAGGGCTCGGCAGTGATGCAGCAGGAAGAAATCACCATCCGTATCGAACTGGGTCGCGGCGATTGCAGCGAAACCATCTGGACCACCGACCTGTCCCACGAGTACGTGAAGATCAACGCCGAATACCGCACCTGATCCCTGCCGAAGAAGGAGGTCTGCGGACCTCCTTTTCTTCTGTCCCATGAAAGGACCCGAACATGAGCCTTCACCTGATCATCGGCGACAAACTGCTTTCCTCCTGGTCCCTGCGCGCGGCACTAGCGCTTGAACTGACCGGTGCGCCCTACACCGAAGAACTGGTCAAGCTCGGCAAGCCTGACACCCGCGAGCGACTGCTCAAACATTCGCCCACCGGCAAGGTGCCGCTGCTGAAAACCGCCCGTGGCACCGTCGCCGATTCTCTGGCAATTGCCGAATACCTGGCCGAACAGTTTCCTTCCGAGCAACTCTGGCCGACCGATATCGCCGCCCGTGCCCAGGCCCGGTCCGCCTGCGCGCAGATGCACAGCGGCTTCTTCGCCATGCGCAATCACATGCCGTTCAACCTGAGCCACGATGCGCCACTTAACCCTGTGCCGCCGGAGGTGAAGGTCGATATCGAGCGCATGCTCGCGCTGTGGGCCGAATGCCGTGCTGTCGCGACCGAGCCTGGGCCTTACCTGTTTGGTCGGGTGTCGCTGGCCGATGCGTTCTTCGCACCGATTGCCGTGCGCCTGCGCACCTATCAGGTGAAGTTGCCGGCCGATGATGAAGCCTATGTTGAAACCGTCTACCAATGGCCTGCCTTCAAGGCCTGGCAAAAGGCAGGACTGGAGGAGTTGCAGTCGTGAAACGCGTACACGTCGCTGCTGCCGTCATTCGTGACGACAGCGGCAAAATCCTGATCGCCCGGCGTGCCGATACCCAGCATCAAGGCGGCCTCTGGGAATTTCCCGGTGGCAAGGTCGAGGCCGATGAGTCGGTGCAAACCGCGCTGGCTCGGGAGCTGCACGAAGAGTTGGGCATTGTCGTCGGCGCCGCGCGGCCGCTGATCAAGGTTCGCCATGATTACCCGGACAAGCAGGTGTTGCTGGATGTCTGGGAAGTTTCGAGCTTCACCGGGGAACCCCATGGCGCCGAAGGCCAGCCATTAGCCTGGGTCTCGGCCAGGGAGCTGACGGATTACGAATTCCCGGCGGCCAACCAGCCGATTGTCGCGGCAGCGCGTCTGCCTGCTGAATACCTGATCACCCCGGAAGATCTGGAAACCCCGGCCTTGCTGCGCGGTATCCAGAAGGCAATCGCCGGTGGCACCAAGCTGATCCAGCTGCGTGCACCCAATGGTTACGACCCGAAGTACCGCGATCTGGCGGTGGACGCGGTCGGCCTGTGCGCCGGCAAGGCGCAGTTGATGATCAAGGGCCCGTTCGAGTGGCTGGGCGATTTCCCGTCCGCTGGCTGGCACATCACCTCGGCACAACTGCGCAAGTACGCGGCGGCGGGGCGCCCGCTGCCGGGGGAGCGCTGGTTGGCAGCGTCCTGCCACAACGCTGAAGAACTGGCACTGGCCGAGCAGATGGGTGTGGATTTCGTCACCCTGTCGCCGGTGCAGCCGACCCTGACTCACCCGGATGCACAGCCGTTGGGTTGGGAGCAGGCTTCGACCCTGATCGAAGGCTTCAGCAAGCCGGTGTTTCTGTTGGGTGGCGTCGGCCCGGCGGAGCGCGAAAAAGCGTGGGATGCCGGGGCTCAGGGTGTGGCGGGGATTCGGGCGTTCTGGCCACAGGCCTGAGTTTGCGGTGAGGCCAGTGGCCTCATCGCTGGCAAGCCAGCTCCCACAGGTTTAAGGCTTCATAGAATACTTGTGAACGATCAAGAACCTTGTGGGAGCTGGCTTGCCAGCGATGACTGACTGACAGGCGCTACACCTCTGAAGGTTTCGCCGCCGGCTGCCACAGAATCTCGGCAATACCCTGACGCCGGGCGATCAGCCTGGCCGCCACAAACAACAGATCCGACAAGCGATTGATATACGCCAGGCCAACCCCGGCCAACGGTTCGATCGCATTCAAATGCTGACAACGCCGCTCGGCACTGCGCGCCAGGCTGCGGCAGACGTGGGCCTGGGCAATCAGCATCGAACCGCCCGGCAGAATGAAATTCTCCAGCGGCCCCAGTTCCTCGTTCCAGACATCGATAGCGGCTTCCAGCCGTTCGATTTCTGCTGCGTTCAATGCCTGATATTCCGGCATCGCCAGCTCGCCACCGAGATCGAACAATCGGTGCTGGCAGG
This sequence comes from Pseudomonas glycinae, assembly GCF_001594225.2. Classification (GTDB taxonomy): domain Bacteria; phylum Pseudomonadota; class Gammaproteobacteria; order Pseudomonadales; family Pseudomonadaceae; genus Aquipseudomonas; species Aquipseudomonas glycinae. The sequence goes on along the minus strand of NZ_CP014205.2, from coordinate 543,716 downwards.
GCGCCAACACATCGATCAGCTCATTCAGCCCGGGGCAGGTTTCGCGCTCGGCGATCAATCCAGCCAGCAGTACACCGACCTGACTGTTCAGCGTATCGACCTCGCCAATGGCTTCGATGCGCGGGTGATCCTTGGGCACCCGGCGGCCGTCGCCGAGTCCGGTTTCGCCCTTGTCGCCGGTGCGGGTGTAGATCTTCGACAGGCGAAAGCCCATGGTTTACCTCGGTAGTTGATTGGTTTCGGCGGCGATGGGCGCCGGTTGCGCCAGTGGCAGGCGCAGGGTGAAGCAGGTGCCTTGCCCCGGCGCCGACTGCACTTCCATCTGGCCTTTGTGGTTGTTGGTGATGATGAAGTACGACACCGACAGCCCGAGGCCCGTGCCCTGGCCGATTTCCTTGGTGGTGAAGAACGGCTCGAAGGTGCGCTTGCGCACGTTCTCGCTCATGCCGATGCCGTTGTCCTCGACCTGAATCTCGGCCCACGGCGGATTGAGCCGGGTGCGCAAGGTGATTCGCCCTGGCTCGCTGTCATCTTCGCGCTGGTGGATCGCCTGCGCGGCGTTTTTCAGCAGGTTCAGCAGCACCTGTTCCAGTTCGTTGGCAGTGCCGGGCACCGGGCCCAGCGCCGGGTCGAACTGGCGAATGATCGCCTGACCCTTGAAGTCGAACCCGATGGCCAGGTCGAAGTCGTTGCCGGCGATTTCCACGGCTTGATCGATCAGCGCCGGCAGGTCGCACGGCGCCATCTGGCGGTTGCTGCGGCGACTGAAACTGAGCATGTGCGTGACAATTTTCGCCGCCCGCGCACCGGCCTGCTGGATGCCGTCGAGCAGTTGCGGGACTTCCCGACCTTGCAGGTAACGGTTCACGGTATCGAGTTCGATGCCCAGTTGCTCGGCCTGCTCGAGGTTCTTCGGCAGGTCTGGCGACAGGCGTCGGCGGATGTTCTGCACGTTGTGCAGGATCGCCCCCAGCGGGTTATTGATCTCGTGGGCCATGCCGGCGGCGAGGCCACCGACCGACAGCATTTTCTCCGACTGCACCATCATTTCTTCCAGCGACAGGCGCTGGGTGATGTCGTCGATGCGGATCACCACGCCGCGCCCGGCGCCGCCCATCAGCGGGTAGAAGGTGAGGGCGTAGTGTTTGGGCTCGTCGTCCTTGAACCAGGTCACGCGCTCGATTTTCGCTACCGTGTGTTGTTCGACAGTCTGCTTGAGTTGCGGCAGGAATGGCTTGAGCGGTTCGAAGGCGAGGAAGATCGGCTGGTTCAGCGCTTCGTCCAGCCGTGTACCGGAAAGGGCACTGGCCTCCTGGTTCCACTGCGTGACGTAGAGCTGTTCGTCGAGGGCGATCAGCGCCGAGGGCATGGAGTCGATGATGCTGTTGAGGTAGTTCTGGAACCCGGTGAGTTTCTTCTCGATCTTGCTGCGCACCTGGACTTCCAGTTCCAGCTTGCGGTTGGTGTGGCGGGTTTCTTCGGCCAGCCCCTGGGCCTGGTCGTAGGCCGCCTGGGAGTCGTCGCGGGCACGCTTGAGTTGCTGCTCCCTCGCCTCGATGCGCGAAAGCATGGTGTTGAACGCCTCGGCCAGACTGCCGATTTCGTCACGATTACCCCGGGAGGCGCGCAGGGCGTAATTTTCCTCGCGGGTCACCTGGCGGGACAGCTCTTCAAGCTGATGGATCGGCCGGGTAATCAGGCGTTTGATCTGCCGGGCAATGACCAGCCACAGCAGCACACTGAAAATCAGAATCCCCAGACTGGCGGTGAGCGTGCCGGTGTAGAACGCCACCGGCAGTTCGCTGCTGGCGACCAGTAACAGGTGGCCCGGTGCGGTGCCTGGACGGGGCAGGGTGATCAGTTGGTTGCTGCGAAATTCGGTCAGTTGCCAGGCTTCGATGTGCCGGTAGCGTTCCGGCAGGTTGAGTTTGTCACCGCGTTGCAATTGCGCCAGACGTTCGCCCTTGCCGTCATATAGAGCGGCGGCGCGCAACGGCGAATAGCTGTCGAGCTCTTTGAGCAGGCGTTCGGCGCTTTGGGGCGACTGCAAGGCCTCGGCCACCAGACTCGGGTTCGACACCAGCCGGCCGATGGTCTGCAAGGCCTGGGGCGCCATGCTTTCCTGGGAGATGTAATAGGCGGCGCTGATAAAGGTCAGGTTGGCGACCAGCAACACGGTGGTCAACAGCACCAGCAGGGCGGCCAGCAGTTTCTGGCCGACCGGCAGGTTTTCAAGACGCTGGCGCAATGGCATCAGGTTTATCGCAGCAAAGGAACAAGTGGCCAGCGTAGCCGCTGCTCAGTCGACGGGCAATCCGAGACTGTGCAGATGAGCGGTCAGACGCTCCTGCAATTGCTTGAGATGCGGCAGGTTCAATTGGTGACGCTGGGCAACCTTGCAGGCATGGCCGAGCAGATAGCTGATCTCGGTGCGGCGTTTACTGGCCACATCCTGATACATCGACGAGAAATTCGCCGCCGTGGCCTGGATCACCCGCTCGACTTCCTGTTGCAGGTTGTCCGCTGCGGCCGGTTGACCGCAGCGTTCGAGCAGTTCGGTCAATTCGCCGCACAGGGTGGCGACTTCGCAGTGATGTTGCTGCAAGCCGCCGTTGCGGCAGTCGTGCAGCACCGTCAGCGGATTGATTGCACAGTTGAGTGCCAGTTTGCGCCACAGACGGGTGAGGATATCGGCGCTCCATTCATGGGGGATTTTCGCCGCCTCGAGATCGTCCAGCCAGATCGGTGCTATCGGATGACCGGCGTCCCCCAGCCAGGTGTAGCCATGGCCGGCGAACACCACGCGCCAGTCTCCATCGCGAAATGCGCCTTCGGTGCTGGAGGCGCTGATGCAGCGGGCCTGCGGGACTCGCGCGGCGACCGCTTCCTGGCTGCCGAGGCCGTTCTGTAAAAGAATCAGTTCGGCGTCCGGTGCCAGGCGATGGGCAAGTCCGGCCACAGCCGCTTCGGCGTCGTAGGCCTTACAGGCCACGAGCAGGCGGCGGATCGGTTCGGGGCTGTCCGGGGTTTCGCCGGGGATGGCGTAACTGCTGGCCACGCCTTGTTCGACGAGGGTCAGGCCGCCCGCCATTGCATAGTCGTGCAAGCGGTCAATGTCGCGCAGGATCAACCGAACCGGCAGGCCGGCCCGGGCCAGGCGCGTGGCCCAGAGCGTGCCGAGACTTCCGGCGCCGAGGACATGCCAGGGGGTGGACATCAGTTTTTCACTCGGTAAGGTACAGGCATGCAAGGCTCGCCGTGTCGGTGGGAAAAGACCCGTTATAATGAGCCCGATTTTAACCGCAAGCCAAGCGCGCCGCGTCCCGCACGAGCGCGCCTTTTTATTGGAGAACTTACATGCCGTCGTTCGACGTGGTATCCGAACTGGACAAACACGAACTCACCAACGCGGTCGAGAACGCCGTGAAGGAACTCGATCGTCGTTATGACCTGAAAGGCAAGGGCAGCTTCGAATACAAGGAAAAGGACCTGACCGTCCACCTGACCGCTGAAGCCGATTTCCAGCTGGAAGCGATGATCGAGATCCTCAAGCTGGCCCTGGTCAAGCGCAAGATCGACGTGCAGTGCCTGGAAGTCAAAGACTCCTTCGCCTCGGGCAAGCTGATGAAGCAGGACGCCGTCCTCAAGGAAGGCATCGACAAGGAACTGGCGAAGAAAATCGTTGGCCACATCAAGGAAGCCAAGCTCAAGGTGCAGGCCGCCATTCAGGGCGAGCAGGTGCGTGTGACCGGCAAGAAGCGTGACGACTTGCAGGAAGCCATCGCAGCCCTGCGCGCCAAGGAATTCGGCATGCCACTGCAGTTCAACAACTTCCGCGACTAAGCTTTTCGGTCGGGAACCTCTCGGCGTTTAAGGCGTCCGAGGCCCAAGCAACGGCAGAAACGATTGAGCCCTGTTCGGTTCGGTCTTTCTGCCGCTGGTTTTTTACAGCCCGGGGAAGCCGGCAATCAGGAGATAAAAGATGGATTTGAATGCTGAGGTGGACAACCTGGTCAAGGCGTCCCAGGCGTGGATTCCGATGATCATGGAATACGGCAGTCGTGTGCTGCTGGCGGTGATCACCCTGGCCATCGGCTGGTGGCTGATCAACAAGGTCACGCAAAAGCTCGGCGGCCTGCTGGCCCTGCGCAATGCCGACCTGGCGCTGCAAGGTTTCATCAGCAGCCTGGCCAACATCATTCTCAAGGTGCTGCTGATTGTCAGCGTGGCGTCGATGATCGGTGTTGAAACCACCTCGTTCGTCGCGGCGATCGGTGCGGCGGGCCTGGCCATCGGTCTGGCATTGCAGGGCAGCCTGGCGAACTTCGCCGGCGGCGTGCTGATTCTGCTGTTCCGTCCGTTCCGCATCGGTGACTGGATCGAAGCCCAGGGTGTGGCGGGTACCGTCGACAGCATCCAGATCTTCCATACCGTACTGCGTACCGGCGACAACAAGACCATCATTGTCCCGAACGGCAACCTGTCGAATGGCATCATCACCAATACCAACCGTCAGCCGACCCGCAAGGTTGTGTTTGACGTAGGTGTGGATTACGAAGCCGATCTGCAAAAGGCCCGTCAGGTGCTGCTGGATCTGGCCAAGGATGATCGTGTTCTGCAGGATCCGGCACCCCAGGCCGTTATTTCGACGCTGGGTGACAGTTCGATCACTGTTTCTCTGCGCGTCTGGGTTAAAACGGCGGATTACTGGGATGTGATGTTCATGTTTAACGAACAGTCCCGTGATCGTTTAAAAACTGCCGGAATTGATATCCCGTTTCCGCAGCGAGTGATTCGTGTGGTTCAGGAATCGGCAGTGTAATGATAGGTTGCTAATTGATTGCCTGACTTGTTGGTCAGGCGTTTATTACAAGTGACAGATAACAAAAAGGCCCATCCGAAGATGGGCCTTTTTTTATGCTACCAAACTAACCGCTGACGATTACAAGATGTTCAGTGGGTACTCGGTGATCAGACGGAACTCGTTGATATCACCTTCAGCCTGGTCGGTGTTACCACGGTGCCATGCCTGACGAATACGGAAGGACAGATCTTTGGCCGGGCCGGACTGAACTACGTACTTGGCTTCAAGGTTGGTTTCGTGATGTTTGCCATCTTCACCGTAACCGTACGAGCGGTAAGGGCTGTCAGCATCCATTTTAGTACCGTCGATATCCCAGCCTTTTACATAACGGGCCATGAAGCTCAGGCCAGGTACGCCGTACTCGGCCATTTTCAGGTCATAACGAATCTGTGCAGATTTCTCGTTAGGACCGTTGAAGTCGGAGTACTGGATGGAGTTGGCGAGGAAGATCGAGTCGCCACCGCGGTTGTTGTCACCTACGCCGACGTAGTCGAACGGGGTGTCGCCGTCGACTTTCTGGAAGGCCAGAGTCACGGTGTGTGCTTTCAGGAACGACAGTGCGGTTGCCAGGGAAAACGTGGTGTTGCTGATGTCACCGGCTTTGGCGCTACCGGTGTCGTTGGTGCGGTAGATGTTGAAGTCGGTGTTCAGCGAAGTGTCACCACTGATCGGGGTGGTGAGGTTCACGTTAGCGTAGTACTGGTTCCAGATGTCCTTGAACTTCGAACCGTAGAGCGACACGCTCAGGTTGTCGGTGATGCCGTATTTACCACCGGCGAAGTCCATGGTTTTGCCAGTGACAGGGTTATCGGTGGTGCTGGAGTACTGCGAATGCAGCTCACCGTCGCTGTTCATCTCGTCCTGGCTGGAGGCCGAGTAGAAGTGACCTGCTTCCAGATCCAGGTTCTGGATTTCGCTGCTTTGCAGTTGGAAACCGGTAGCGGTCTGAGGAATCAGACGGGAGCCGCCGACAGCAAATACTGGAGAGGTACTTGGCTGGAACTCACCGAACTTCAGCTCGGTTTTGGAGATGCGAGCTTTGATCGCTGCGCCTGCTTTGCCCATGCTGTCCTTGACGTGGCCCTGGGAGTCGACGCTCGTGTTGCCCGAACTGGCAGTACCGTCACCGCCATCCAGTTTGATGCCCAGGTAACCGAATGCATCAACACCAATCCCGACAGTACCTTGGGTGTAGCCGGAGCTGAAGTTGCCCAGGAAACCCTGTGTCCAGTCGATTTGATCGTTGGAACCGCCTTTGCGGTCGCGGTTGAAGTAGTAGTTCTTCAACGTCTCGGTGAGTTGTGCGTCTTCAACAAAACCTTTGGCTTCAGCCTGGTCACTTACAAACGGGGCGGCCGTAGCCACTTGAGTACTGGCTGCTGCAGCAACTGCCAGTGCGATCATGCTCCACTTCATCACGCGCATCGTGATTTGCTCCTTTGGTTTTAGAAGAGTACTGCCGTCCCACCTGTTTTATTATCTGGGCGGCTCTTTCTTTTTGTGTCGGCGCAAACTTATATCACGCCGACCATGTTGGCGATACTTGCGAATCCAACCTTTCAGCTTCTTTACGAGCGTGTCGCAAACGGCTTGGTAGATGTCGCAAATTTACAGTCCAAATGCAATGGGACTGACAACTTCAGCGCTGTTTTACAGAGCTTGAGCATCGGTAAAAAAGAGTCCCTTGGCAAAACGCTTGAATCTCCATCGGGCAACCCTGCCACTGTTTTTATGGGGCTCAAGGCATCCACTTCTTGTGGTGCGCTTATAGTCCATATGGGTATGAATGCAACAAGCGTGCACAAACCGCTGAATTGTTCCGGTTTTTTTCAAGATGCTCGTCCGGAGCTGTAAAAACCGCATAAAACCGGGGGCTTCGAGGGGCTTTCGAACAGGCTTGACGCCATCCTTCGCATGGTGTTGCTCCCTGAAAGTCGCGGCGCGACAACCAAAAACGTTACCGGTTCACCCCGTCGGTGAGTATTCGGCGGATGCCCGACGCACTGAGCGTAGACGCACTGTGCGGTTTTGGTGCAAAAAATTTTATTGGCTGTACTGAATTCATACAGTTGAGCCGTCGATGGTGCGTAAACGTTGCTTCCTGAACCGGTCATTTCCCGCGTTCGAATACAGTGCTGGTTCTGTTCTGGTGCGCTCGTGCCACAAATGTCACTTTGCAGGGCGCGCAAGATTCCTTGCCGTGGCGCATTCGCCGTGAAGGACATGTCAATCGCAGGTATGCTGCCCTCCAGTCGTTTGGCGCGCTGCTTTCAGGGTGGGGCGCTAAGCTGAAAACAGGTCATTTCGCCGGGAGTGCGCGCAGTGTTTGCTTTAGATTCACGACTTCAACAGGACACCCTGACCATCGGCGACTTCCCGCTGTGCCGACTGCTGTTGTCCAACGATGCCAACTACCCGTGGTTCATCCTGGTGCCACGCCGCGACGATATCAGCGAGTTGTTTCAGTTGGATGTCGCCGACCAGCAGCGCCTGTGGCAGGAAACCACGGCACTGGCCGAGGTGCTCAAGGATTCCTTCGACGCCGACAAGATGAATGTCGCGACCCTGGGTAATGTGGTCAGCCAACTGCATATGCATGTGATCGTGCGTAAGCGGGACGATGCCGCCTGGCCGGCGCCGGTCTGGGGCAAGCACCCCGCCAAACCTTACAGTGCCGAGCAAGTGGCCGCGATCCGCGAGCGCCTGCGTCTGGTGCTGGACGAAGATTTCACCTTTCTGGAGGGCTGAGTCATGAGCCTCGAACAACGTGTTACCGAGCTGGAAAGCCGCCTGGCGTTTCAGGACGACACCATTCAGGCATTGAATGATGTGCTGGTGGAGCAGCAGCGGGTGGTTGAGCGTTTGCAGTTGCAGATGGCTGCCGTGCTCAAGCGTCAGGAAGAGATGGTCGGCCAGATCGGGTCTTTTGAAGAAGACGCGCCACCGCCGCACTATTGAGAGGTCTGTGGGCATGCTCCCGTGAATAAAAAAACCGCGAACAGCCAGGCTGTTCGCGGTTTTTTTATTGCCGGGAAGCGTGAATCAGCGACGCGGCAGGGCGGCGATCACGTCTTCGGCCTGCAGGCCCTTGTCACGGTTCATCACCGAGAACTCCACGCGCTGGCCTTCGACCAGGACGCGGTGGCCTTCGCCACGGATGGCGCGAAAGTGCACGAAAATATCATCGCCGGAATCCCGGGAGATAAAACCGAAGCCCTTGGAGGTGTTGAACCACTTGACGGTGCCGGTATCGCGGTTGCTCATGTCGTAGCTTTGCGTCGCGACGGCCGGTGAGGACTTGTAGAAGCTGACGGCCAGGTGCAGAACCACGGCGACCAGAGCGATCACCAGGCTGAACAGCACGGCTGGCTGGCCGGCGATGACAGGCATCGGCGCGATCAGGGTCAGGGTTTGCAGGACAACGGTCAGCACCAGCAGGGCGCTGACCAGGTTTTGCAGATGCTGGCGCGGACCTTTGTTCCAGTTAGGGATGACTGGCGCAAGGATCAGGTTCAGCAGGCCGAAGAAGGCCAGGTAAAGTGCATCGGGTTGTTGCAGGTAAGGTACCGCTTCGGACTTCAGGCTAGGTATGAAGGACAGCAGCAAGGCTGCTGCGCCCATTAGCAGGTGGACGATTTTCAACATTTTTATTGACTCACGTTATGACGGCTCACAAGGAAGAGCTGAAGGCGCACGGTTCGCTTCGGAACAATAAAGAGGCGTTGGACACGTACCCGGCATCAGCCTATGCGCAGGCCCGGAAAACGGGGCGTAGCGACACACTGCCTATTTAACAGCAAAGCCTGCGGGTACTCAAATTACGCCGGCCGGCGGCAGGCGTCGGACGATTTGTCGCGTCTATCGGTGTCATACGGGGCTGCGGGGCGGGGGTGGCCTTGCTACAGTGGAACGACACCTGCTGGATGAACTCAATCGCCGTTAGGGGGTAAGCATGGCAATCGATATCGGTATCAGTGAAGCAGACCGCAAATCCATCGTCGAAGGGCTCTCGCGCCTGCTGTCGGACACCTACGTGCTGTATCTGAAGACCCACAACTTCCACTGGAACGTCACCGGGCCGATGTTCCGGACCCTGCATCTGATGTTCGAGGAGCAATACAACGAACTGGCCCTGGCGGTGGACTTGATCGCCGAACGCATCCGGGCGCTGGGGTTTCCGGCGCCAGGCGCATACGCAACCTACGCCCGTCTGTCTTCTATAAAAGAGGAGGAAGGGGTGCCGAGTGCCGAGGACATGATCAAACAATTGGTCGAGGGTCAGGAGGCCGTCACTCGCACGGCGCGGGGGATATTCCCTCTGCTGGATAAAGTCAGCGATGAGCCGACCGCCGACCTGCTGACTCAACGCATGCAGGTTCACGAGAAAACCGCGTGGATGTTGCGCGCACTGCTTGAGGCCTGATGGCGGGAAGCGCACGGACACCCCGGGTTCGTGCGCTGTTGTCTTCTCCCCTGGAAAAGTCATTCACGACAGTAGGAAACGAGGAACGCGACCCACCGCTCCATGATCCTCCGTGTCGCGTTGGCTTATCCTACGTGAAGGGTCCAAAAGTCATCTGGATCTGCCTTTGCGCCTGCGCTTTTAATGAGGTCACAGGATGTTGCCTTGATAACAAGTGCAGGAATGACAAAGGAGTGTCAACGATATGGAATGTGCAGACAGGCGAGGCGGCATTGCTGTCGGCTCGCAACAGGACAGGTTTGTGGAACCGTTTCTCGGCGGATTCGACATGGCGTTGATCCGTCCGTTGTCCCGGTCGGTACGCTTGAACGGGTTTGCGACCTGCATGCGGCTCGAACAGGTTTACTGGAATATCCTGGGCCGGATGGCCGAGGACAATTGCTGTTCGGTCGGCACGCTGTTGTCCCGTCTCGACCGTGAAGTACACCTGCGCCATGGCGGGGTGAAAAACTTCAGTGGTCTGGTACGGGTGGTGTGCGTGGTGCATGGCCTGCGGGATTCTCCGGGGATGCACGACGCGGGTTGTCACTGACGATACGGCCTGTGCAGTCTTACGGCTGCACAGGCCGCATTTAATGGATATAATCCCGCTCTTTCGCCGCACAGCCCCGCGTGTGCTGGCAACCTGATTGCCGAGACAACCTCATGCCGATGTACGATTACCAATGTGCTTCCTGTGGTCATCAGTTGGAAGCCATTCAAAAGATCAGCGACGCACCACTGGTCGATTGCCCTGCCTGCCAGGCGCCTGAACTCAAGAAGCAACTGTCGATGCCGGGCTTTCGCCTCAGTGGCAGTGGCTGGTACGAAACCGATTTCAAGACCGGCGCGAAGAAGAATCTGGCCGGTGGCGACAAATCTGACTAGGGTTCAAACCCAGGTCGAACGACACGCGCGAGTTTCCACAGGTTGCACAGTGCTTGAGTGCAGCGGGATCTCCACCGAATTTCGAATTACGAGAAGCGAACCACTACCATGATGCGCAGCCATTATTGCGGCCAACTGAACGAAAGCCTGGAAGGCCAGGAAATTACCCTTTGCGGATGGGTTCACCGTCGTCGCGACCACGGCGGGGTGATTTTCCTCGATATCCGTGATCGTGACGGTCTGGCCCAGGTAGTGTTTGATCCGGATCGCGCCGAGAGCTTCGCCGCCGCCGATCGCGTGCGCAGCGAATACGTCGTGAAGATCACCGGCAAGGTGCGTCTGCGTCCGGCCGGTGCCACCAACGCCAACATGGCGTCGGGCATGATCGAAGTGCTGGGCTACGAACTGGAAGTGTTGAACGAGTCGGAAACCCCGCCGTTCCCGCTGAACGAGTTCTCCGACGTCGGCGAAGAAACCCGTCTGCGTTATCGCTTCCTGGACCTGCGTCGTCCGGAAATGGCCGAGAAGCTGCGTCTGCGTTCGCGCATGACCACCAGCATCCGTCGCTACCTGGACGAGAACGGCTTCCTCGACGTCGAAACCCCGATCCTGACCCGTGCCACTCCGGAAGGCGCGCGCGACTACCTCGTGCCGAGCCGTACCCACGCCGGTTCGTTCTTTGCGCTGCCGCAATCGCCACAGCTGTTCAAGCAACTGCTGATGGTCGCCGGCTTCGACCGTTACTACCAGATCGCCAAATGCTTCCGCGACGAAGACCTGCGTGCCGACCGTCAGCCTGAGTTCACTCAGATCGACATCGAGACCAGCTTCCTCGACGAAAAAGACATCATGGGCCTGACCGAAGGCATGATCCGCAACCTGTTCAAGGAAGTGCTGGATCTGGAATTCGGCGAGTTCCCGCACATGACCTTCGAAGAAGCCATGCGCCGTTACGGTTCCGACAAACCAGACCTGCGTAACCCGCTGGAACTGGTAGACGTGGCCGACCAACTGAAAGAAGTGGATTTCAAGGTCTTCAGCGGCCCGGCCAACGACCCGAAATGCCGTATCGCCGCGCTGCGCGTTCCAGGCGGGGCGAGCATGCCGCGCAAGCAGATCGACGACTACACCAAGTTCGTCGGCATCTACGGTGCCAAGGGCCTGGCGTACATCAAGGTCAACGAGCGTGCGGCCGGTGTTGACGGTCTGCAATCGCCGATCGTGAAAAACATCCCGGAAGCCAACCTGAACGTGATCCTCGATCGCGTTGGCGCAGTCGACGGCGACATCGTGTTCTTCGGCGCCGACAAGGCCAAGATCGTCAGCGAAGCCCTGGGCGCGCTGCGTATCAAGCTCGGTCACGACCTGAAGCTGCTGACCTGCGAGTGGGCGCCGATGTGGGTCGTCGACTTCCCGATGTTCGAAGAGAACGACGACGGCAGCTTCTCGGCCTTGCACCATCCGTTCACCGCGCCGAAGTGCACTCCGGAAGAGCTCGAAGCCAACCCGGCTGGCGCTCTGTCCCGTGCCTACGACATGGTGCTGAACGGCACCGAGCTGGGTGGCGGTTCGATCCGTATTCACCGCAAAGAGATGCAACAGGCGGTGTTCCGTCTGCTGGGCATCAACGAAGCGGAACAGGAAGAGAAGTTCGGCTTCCTGCTCGACGCCCTGAAATACGGCGCGCCGCCGCACGGTGGTCTGGCCTTCGGTCTGGACCGTCTGGTCATGCTGATGACCGGCGCCCAGTCGATCCGTGAAGTGATCGCCTTCCCGAAAACCCAGAGTGCTGCCGACGTGATGACGCAGGCGCCGGGTGTCGTGGACGCGAAGGCATTGCGCGAACTGCACATTCGTTTGCGCGAAACGCCGAAGGCTGAGTAAGACGGGCCTGAAGGCGCATCTTCGGATGCGCCTTTTTTCTTTCTGCAGTGATTGAAAACAAGATTTTTTTGCTGGCCGATGCACCTGCATGGCGGGCATTGTTCAAGAGAATTCGGAGCGAGTTATGGCAGGTCATTCCAAGTGGGCGAACATCAAGCACCGCAAAGAACGCCAGGATGCCAAGAGAGGCAAGATCTTCACCAAGTGGATCCGCGAACTGACCGTGGCGGCCCGTCAGGGCGGCGGTGATCCGGGCTCCAACCCGCGTCTGCGTCTGGCGCTGGACAAGGCGCTGGGCGCCAACATGAGTCGCGACATCATCGACCGTGCCGTGGCCCGTGGCGCCGGTGCGACCGAAGCCGACAACGTTGAAGAGCTGACCTACGAAGGTTACGGTCCGGGCGGCGTGGCGGTGATGGTCGAGTGCATGACCGACAACCGCAACCGTACCGCAGCGGCCGTGCGCCACGCGTTCAGCAAGTGTGGCGGCAACCTCGGTACCGACGGTTCGGTAGCCTATCTGTTCGAACGCAAGGGCCAGATCAGCTTTGTCCCGGGCGTTGACGAAGACGCGCTGACAGAGGCCGCGCTGGAAGCCGATGCCGACGACGTGGTCAGTCACGAAGATGGCTCGATCGACGTGTTCACCTCCTTCACCAGCTTCTACGCGGTACGCAATGCCCTGGAAGCCGCCGGTTTCAAGGGTGATGACGCGGAAATCGTCATGCAGCCGACCACCAGCGCCGAACTGGATCTGGAGGGCGCCGAGAAGGTGCTCAAGCTGATCGACATGCTGGAAGATCTGGATGACGTGCAGAACGTCTACTCCAACGCGGACATTCCGGAAGACGTGGCCGCTCAGCTCGGTTAAGAGCGACTAGGCTCAATGTGGGAGCTGGCTTGCCAGCGATGGCGTCGGCACATCAGCTAATGATGGTGCCTGACACACCGTCATCGCTGGCAAACCAGCTCCCACATTTGTTTTTTGTGTTTTTTCGAACCAGCAGGCTTATGACTTTAATTCTTGGTATCGACCCCGGTTCGCGCATTACCGGTTACGGCGTTGTTCGCGATACCGGACGCGGCGGTTGCATCTACGTCGCCTCGGGTTGTATCCGCACCGGTGCCGGCGAGCTGCATGAGCGGTTGCAGATTGTCTACCGCGGCGTGCGGGAAATCATCCAGACCTACGGCCCGGTCACCATGGGTATCGAAAAGGTGTTCATGGCGAAAAACGCTGATTCGGCGCTCAAGCTCGGGCAGGCCCGTGGGGCCGCTATCGTTGCCGGCGCCGAAGAAAGCCTGGAGATCGCCGAGTACACGGCCACTCAGGTCAAGCAGGCTGTGGTGGGAACCGGTGCTGCCAATAAAGAGCAGGTGCAGATGATGGTCATGCACATGCTCAAGCTGACCAGCAAACCGCAAATCGACGCATCGGATGCCCTGGCGATTGCCATTTGTCACGCCCACACCCGCTCCAGTCTGTTGCCGCATGGCTTGGGAACTGCACGCAGTCGTGGCGGGCGTCTGCGTCTCTGATAGCATCAGCAGTCAATTTCACGGAATGTGGATTTCGCGCCTGGGTCGTCGGCAGCAAATCCATGCTCTGTCGGTCGCCAGCCCACGGCTGGCCAACGCTCAAGGATCTGAAACGTGATTGGACGCTTGCGCGGCACTCTGGCTGAGAAACAGCCGCCGCACCTGATTCTGGATGTAAACGGCCTCGGGTATGAGCTGGAAGTGCCCATGACCACCCTTTATCGCCTGCCGTCGGTCGGTGAACCGCTGACCTTGCACACCCATTTGGTCGTACGCGAAGACGCACAGTTACTCTATGGCTTTGCCGGCAAGCGTGAGCGAGACTTTTTTCGCGAGTTGATCCGTCTCAACGGTGTAGGGCCGAAACTGGCCCTGGCCTTGATGTCGAGTCTTGAAGTCGACGAACTGATCCGCTGCGTGCAATCCCAGGACACCTCGGCGCTGACCAAGGTGCCGGGCGTGGGCAAGAAAACCGCCGAACGTCTGCTGGTCGAGCTCAAGGATCGCTTCAAGGCCTGGGAAACCTCGCCGGCCATGTTCGCCCTCGTGCCGAACCAGCCGGACGGCCCGGCGCCGGTCAACACCGCCGAGAACGACGCGGTCAGCGCGCTGATTTCCCTGGGCTACAAGCCTCAGGAAGCGAGCAAGGCGATTTCCGCGATCAAAGAGAAAGGCCTGAGCAGCGAAGACATGATTCGACGCGCCCTGAAGGGAATGATTTAAGTGATTGAAGCTGATCGTCTGATCGCCGCCACGCACAGTCCGCGTGAGCGCGAAGAAGTCCAGGATCGGGCGATACGTCCCGTCAGCCTGGCCGAATACATCGGCCAGCCGACCGTTCGCGAGCAGATGGAACTGTTTATCCAGGCCGCCCGTGGCCGTAGCGAATCCCTCGACCACACCCTGATTTTCGGCCCGCCGGGGCTGGGTAAAACCACGCTGGCCAACATCATCGCTCAGGAAATGGGTGTGTCGATCAAGAGCACTTCCGGCCCGGTGCTGGAACGGCCCGGGGATCTGGCGGCACTGTTGACCAATCTTGAGCCGCACGACGTGCTGTTCATCGATGAAATCCATCGTCTGTCGCCGATCGTCGAAGAAGTGCTGTACCCGGCCATGGAAGATTTCCAGCTCGACATCATGATCGGTGAAGGTCCGGCGGCGCGTTCGATCAAACTTGATCTGCCACCGTTCACCCTGGTTGGCGCGACGACGCGGGCGGGCATGCTGACCAACCCGTTGCGCGACCGTTTCGGCATCGTCCAGCGTCTCGAGTTCTACAGCACCGCTGACCTGGCGACGATTGTCAGCCGTTCGGCGAATATCCTCGGCTTGCCGCTGGATCCGGAAGGGTCTTTCGAGATTGCCCGCCGCGCCCGTGGTACGCCGCGGATCGCCAACCGACTGTTGCGTCGGGTGCGGGATTTCGCTGAAGTCCGGGCCAAGGGCCACATCACCAAGGCTGTCGCGGATCTGGCGCTGAATCTGCTGGATGTCGACGAGCACGGTTTCGATCATCAGGACCGGCGTCTGCTGTTGACCATGATCGAGAAATTCGATGGCGGCCCGGTGGGCATCGACAGTCTGGCAGCGGCGATCAGCGAAGAGCGCCACACCATTGAAGACGTGCTCGAGCCGTACCTGATTCAGCAGGGCTACATCATGCGTACGCCGCGGGGCAGGGTGGTTACCCGTCACGCGTACCTGCATTTTGGTTTAAACATTCCGACACGAATGGGCGAGATGCCCGTGGTAGACGAGTTTCTCGATGCCGTGGACGATTGATACACATTTATTGTCGATTTATTCAGCGTTTGTACTGTCACAGGACGGTACTTTTGCGGTAAAGCCTTCCAACAATGAAAAACAGTTGCCTGGCCGGATTGGCAACCCGAGGAGTAAGCACTAGAGTATGCGCGCGCAAAACGGGCTTGAGCCGTTCGCACATCGTTGTCGCGTTTATTACGAGGACACCGATGCGGGCGGCATCGTGTATTACGTTAATTACCTCAAGTTTATGGAACGGGCTCGAACCGAGCGGCTCCGGGAGCTGGGCTTTGCCCAGTCGGCGCTGGCAGGGGAGGACCTGTTGTTCGTCGTGCATTCCAGCGAAGCGCGTTATCACGCGCCGGCGCGACTGGATGACGAGCTTCTGGTAAGCGCTGATGTAATCGAATTGAACCGTGCCAGCCTGCGCTTTCGACAGCAGGTCAGGCGGGCAACGGATAATGTGCTGCTCTGCGAAGGGCAGTTTCTGGTGGCCTGTGTGCGCACTAACAGTTTGAAACCCCGGGCCCTTCCCGAAGACCTGCGTGCGGCCTTTGCCGACGCGGTCGGCACGGGTACACACTCAAAGCAGGAGATAAAGCGTGGAAGCTAACGTCGTCGACCATTCCTCCATGTGGAGCCTGGTCAGCAATGCCAGCATCGTGGTGCAGTTGGTAATGTTGACTCTGGTGGCCGCATCGGTGACCTCATGGATCATGATCTTTCAGCGCAGCAATCTGATACGCGCCGGTCGACGTGCCCTCGAGAGCTTCGAGGAGCGATTCTGGTCGGGTATCGACCTGTCCAAACTCTACCGTCAGGCCGGCAGCAACCCGGATCCGGATTCCGGCGTCGAGCAGATTTTCCGTGCGGGCTTCAAGGAATTCTCCCGTCTGCGTCAGCAGCCAGGTGTCGACCCTGAAGCGGTGATGGAAGGTGTGGCTCGCGCCATGCGTGTCGCCATCTCCCGTGAGGAAGAGAAACTCGAGCAGAGCCTGCCGTTCCTCGCCACCGTAGGTTCCGTCAGCCCGTATATCGGTCTGTTCGGTACCGTCTGGGGGATCATGAACTCCTTCCGTGGTCTGGCCAGTGCCCAGCAGGCCACTCTGGCCACCGTCGCACCCGGCATCGCCGAAGCCCTGATCGCCACCGCGATCGGTCTGTTCGCCGCGATCCCGGCCGTTATTGCTTACAACCGTTTCTCTGCCCGCAGCGAAACCTTGCTGAGCCGCTACTACACCTTCGCCGATGAGTTCCAGGCGATCCTGCACCGCAAAGTGCACACCAGCGAAGAATAAGCAGGTATTTCCCGATGGCTTTAATCACTCGAGCCCGACACAAGCGCAAGCCGGTCGCCGAGATGAACGTAGTGCCTTACATCGACGTGATGCTGGTGCTGCTGGTCATCTTCATGGTGACTGCGCCGATGCTCAATCAGGGCGTGAAAGTGGATCTGCCCAAGGTTTCCAGTGAAGCCTTGCCGCAGGACAACAACACCCAGGTGCTGACCATTTCGATCAAGTCGGACAAGACCTACTACTGGAACCTTGGCAGCGAAGTCGACACCGAGAAGCAGCAGGACCGGGCCATGACCCTGCCACAGATGACCGACGCGGTGACCAAGATCATTCGCGCCGGTACTGAAGGGGGCAAGCGTACCCAGGTGTTCATCCGTGGCGACAAGTCCGTCGATTATGGCTCCGTCATGGGCGCCATGGGCGGGTTGCAGAAAGCCGGGGTCGGTAACGTTGGCTTGATCACCGAGGCGCCCTGATGCAGCAACAGCGAGAGCCGTCCGCCTCGGAAAGCTACTTCTGGCCCAGTGTCTGGGCGATTGGCTTGCACGTGCTGGTGTTCGGCATGCTGTTCGTCAGTTTCGCCCTGACTCCGGAGTTGCCGCCGGCCAAGCCGATTGTCCAGGCGACCCTGTACCAGCTGAAATCGAAAAGTCAGGCAACCACCCAGACCAATCAGAAGATTGCGGGTGAGGCGAAGAAATCCGCCGCGCGCCAGACCGAAGTCGAGCAGATGGAGCAGAAAAAGGTCGAGCAGGAAGCGGTGAAGGCTGCGGAACAAAAGAAAGAAGAAGCGGCTCAAAAGGCCGAGGAAGCCAAGAAGGCCGATGAGGCGAAGAAAGCGGACGAGGCGAAGAAGGCTGATGAAGCCAAAAAAGCCGACGACGCCAAGAAAGCCGCCGAAGCCAAGAAGGCAGAAGAGAAACAATTGGCTGATATAGCCAAGAAGAAAGCCGAAGAAGAAGCCAAGAAGGCTGCTGAAGAAGAGGCCAAGAAAGCGGCCGCTGAAGAAGCCAAGAAGAAGATCGTCGAAGACGCGAAGAAGAAAGCCGCCGAAGACGCCAAGAAGAAAGCTGAAGCTGAAGAGGCGAAGAAGAAAGTCGCCGAAGACGCGAAGAAGAAAGCTGCTGCCGATGCTGCGAAGAAGAAAGCGCAGGAAGCGGCACGTAAATCCGCCGAAGACAAAAAGGCTCAGGCCCTGGCAGATTTGCTTTCTGACACGCCGCAGCGCCAGCAGGCCTTGGCCGATGAGCAGGGCGATGAAGTCGCGGGCAGTTTCGATGACCTGATTCGTGCGCGGGCAGCGGAAGGCTGGGCACGTCCACCTTCGGCACGCAAAGGCATGACGGTTGTGCTGCAGATCGGCATGTTGCCGGACGGTACGGTGACTTCGGTCAGCGTGGCCAAGTCCAGTGGCGACGGTCCGTTCGATGCGTCGGCAGTGGCAGCGGTCAAGAATATTGGACGTTTGACGGAAATGCAGGGAATGAAGCCGAGCGATTTCGCTCCGTATCGTTCATTCAAGATGACATTCACACCTGAGGATCTAGCCTTGTGAGAAACCTTCTTCGAGGAATGCTGGTCGTGATCTGCTGCATGGCAGGGATCGCGATGGCGGATGAAAAGAACATTCTGGTCACCAGCGGCAGCGATCGGGCAACGCCGATCGCCGTCGTGCCGTTCGGTTTCCAGGGCGGTGCCGTCCTGCCGGATGACATGGCTGAAATCATTGGTAACGATTTGCGCAACTCGGGCTATTACTCGCCGATTCCAAAGCAAAACATGATCAGCCAGCCAAGCCAGCCGAGCGAAATCATCTTCCGTGACTGGAAGGCGGTGGGCGCGCAATACATGATGGTCGGCAGCATCGTGCCGGCCGGCGGCCGTCTGCAGGTGCAGTGGGCTCTATTCAACGTTGCCACCGAACAGAAAGTGGCTGACGGCAGTGTGTCCGGTACCACCGAACAGCTGCGTGACATGGCGCACTACATCTCCGACCAGTCGTTCGAAAAACTGACCGGTATTAAAGGTGCATTCTCGACTCGCCTGCTGTACGTCACCGCCGAGCGTTTCTCCGAGAAGAACACCCGTTACACCCTGCAGCGTTCGGACTATGACGGCGCCCGCGCCGTGACCCTGCTGCAATCGCGCGAGCCGATCCTGTCGCCGCGTTTTGCACCGGACGGCAAGCGCATCGCCTACGTGTCGTTCGAACAGAAGCGTCCGCGCATCTTCATGCAGAACATCGACACCGGTCGCCGCGAGCAGATCACCAACTTCGAAGGCCTGAACGGCGCGCCAGCCTGGTCGCCGGACGGCAATCGCCTGGCGTTCGTGCTGTCGAAAGACGGTAACCCGGACATCTACGTGATGAACCTCGGTTCGCGTCAGATCACCCGCGTGACTGCAGGTCCTGGCATCAACACCGAACCGTACTGGGGCAAGGATGGTTCGACCATCTACTTCACCTCCGACCGTGGCGGCAAACCGCAGATCTACAAGACCAGCGCTGGTGGGGGCGGTGCCGAGCGTGTGACGTTCGTGGGCAACTACAACGCTAACCCGAAGCTTTCGGCGGATGAAAAGACCCTGGTGATGATCCATCGTCAGGACGGTTTCACCAATTTCAAAGTGGCGGCTCAGGATTTGCAGCGCGGAAGTGTAAAAATCCTCACTGATAGCACTCTGGACGAGTCGCCTACTGTTGCGCCCAACGGCACCATGGTAATCTACGCCACCCGCCAGCAGGGCCGGGGAGTCTTGATGCTCGTGTCCATTAATGGACGCGTGAGGCTCCCGCTTCCTACCGCTCAAGGCGAAGTCAGAGAACCGTCCTGGTCCCCTTACCTGAACTGACGCGGCGCTTTACGTTTTACTTAACACACTGGGGTTCATTAGGAGTTTCACGATGGAAATGCTGAAGTTTGGTAAATTTGCTGCGCTGGCTCTGGCCATGGCTGTAGCTGTAGGTTGCTCGTCCAAAGGCGGCGACAACGCCGGTGAAGGCGCTGTTGATCCAAACGCTGGTTACGGCGCAAACACTGGTGCAGTTGACGGTTCCCTGAGCGAAGAAGCTGCTCTGCGCGCAATCACCACCTTCTACTTCGAATACGACAGCTCGGACCTGAAGCCAGAAGCCATGCGCGCTCTGGACGTTCACGCCAAAGACCTGAAAGCAAACGGCGCTCGCGTTGTTCTGGAAGGCAACACCGACGAACGTGGTACTCGTGAGTACAACATGGCACTGGGCGAGCGTCGTGCGAAAGCCGTTCAGCGCTACCTGGTACTGCAAGGTGTTTCCCCAGCTCAGCTGGAACTGGTTTCCTACGGCGAAGAGCGTCCAGTTGCTACCGGCAACGACGAGCAGTCCTGGGCTCAAAACCGTCGCGTCGAACTGCGTAAGTAATTCGATATGCGAACGTGCCGTCGTGCTGTAACTGTTCTGGCTCTCAGCCTCGCGCCGCTTGCGGCGTGGGCTGCGGTTCCTGTGGTCGATGACAACTCCGGTTATAACAATAGCGGGAGCAGTTATCCGCCTGCAGGTTACGGTACGAACGGCGCCTATGCCGGGGGAGCGGCTTCGGCCCCTGCCTCGGCACAAGGCATGCTGTTCAACCAACTGCAACAAATGCAGGATCAACTGTCGCGCCAGCAAGGCGTGATCGAAGAACTGCAGAATCAGGTTTCGCGCATGAAGCAGGAATCCCTGGAGCGATACCAGGATCTTGATCGGCGCATAGGATCCGGCGTTGCACCTGCCGCGACTCCCGAGAATTCTTCTGCCGGTGGCGATGCAAGTGCTGCTGCCGGTGCCGCCGCTGGAGCCGGGGCCGCTGCGGCCGCCCAGGCACCTGCCGCGGGTGGCGAACCGGCTGATCCGGCCAAGGAAAAGCTGTATTACGATGCAGCTTTCGACCTGATCAAGGCCAAGGATTTCGACAAGGCCAGCCAGGCGTTTGCCGCTTTCCTGCGTAAATACCCGAACAGCCAATACGCGGGCAACGCCCAGTACTGGCTGGGTGAAGTGAACCTGGCCAAAGGTGATCTGCAAGGTGCAGGTCAGGCTTTCGCCAAGGTTTCGCAGCTGTATCCCAAGCACGCCAAAGTGCCGGATTCTCTGTACAAGCTGGCTGACGTAGAGCGCCGCCTCGGTCATACCGACAAGGTCAAAGGCATTCTGCAGCAGGTGGTGGCCCAATATCCGGGTACGTCCGCCGCGCAGTTGGCCCAGCGCGATCTGCAACGCATGTAACACCGTTTGACCCGTTTGGAAGAAACCCGCGCCTGTCGCGGGTTTTTTCGTTAGAATTCACGCCCTTTTATGAAACACGCTTCTGGTGATCTACGCGTTGGCGGGGTTGCCAGAGGTGCCTGACGGAGGCGGACAGCCTGTTTAGCTGTTACGCCCGTGGCGACTATGCAAGACACATTGAGAATTACCGAAGTTTTCTACTCGTTGCAGGGGGAAACGCGGACTGCCGGGCTGCCCACTGTTTTTGTGCGCCTGACCGGTTGCCCATTGCGTTGCCAATACTGCGACAGCGCCTACGCGTTCAGCGGTGGCACGATCCGTACCCTCGACGACATCCTAGAGCAAGTGGCCGGCTTTCGCCCGCGCTACGTCTGTGTCACGGGCGGTGAGCCGCTGGCACAACCCAATGCCATCCCTTTGCTCAAACAGTTGTGCGATGCCGGCTACGAAGTTTCGCTGGAAACCAGCGGCGCTCTCGACATCTCGGCGGTCGATCCACGGGTCAGTCGGGTGGTCGACCTGAAGACGCCTGACTCCAAAGAAGCCCATCGCAACCGTTACGAGAACATCGAACTGCTGACGCCCAACGATCAGGTGAAGTTTGTCATCTGCTCGCGGGAGGACTATGACTGGGCGGTATCGAAGCTGATCCAGTACGGTCTCGAGCGACGTGCAGGTGAAGTGTTGTTTTCCCCAAGTCACCACGACCTGAACGCTCGGGATCTGGCGGACTGGGTGGTGGCGGATAACCTGTCAGTGCGCCTGCAACTGCAGCTGCATAAATATCTATGGAATGATGAGCCGGGGCGCTGAGATGACTGAACAACTGAACACTAGCCAAAAACGTGCGGTAATCCTGCTGTCCGGTGGTCTGGACTCGGCTACGGTCGTGGCCATGGCCCGCGCTGAAGGCTACGCCTGCTACACGATGAGTTTCGATTACGGTCAGCGTTCCCACGCCGAACTGCATGCCGCTGCTCGCGTTGCCCGCGATCTGGGCGTGGTCGAGCACAAGGTGATCGGCCTGAACCTGAACGGCATGGGCGGTTCGGCCCTGACCGACACCAGCATCGACATCCCGGAAGAGTTGGGCGAAGGCATCCCGGTGACTTACGTGCCGGCACGCAACACGGTTTTCCTGTCGCTGGCTCTCGGCTGGGCTGAAGTGCTCGGCGCCCGTGACATCTTTATTGGCGTCAACGCAGTGGATTATTCCGGTTACCCGGATTGCCGTCCCGAGTTCATCGAGTCGTTCGAGCGCATGGCCAATCTGGCAACCAAGGCCGGTGTGGAAGGCAATGGTTTCCGCATCCAGGCACCGCTGCAGAATCTGAGCAAGGCGCAGATTGTCCAGGCGGGCGTGAAGCTGGGTGTTGATTACGGGCTGACCGTTTCCTGCTATCAGGCTGACGATGACGGCCGTGCTTGCGGTAAATGCGACAGCTGCCGACTGCGTGCGGAAGGCTTCGTGGCGGCCGGAATCAGCGATCCGACACCTTATTTTTGATTTTTTTCAAATTAGGTGTTGAATAGTCCTTAAAAATCAGTATTATACGCGCCACCACACAGCGGGTCGTTAGCTCAGTTGGTAGAGCAGTTGGCTTTTAACCAATTGGTCGTAGGTTCGAATCCCACACGACCCACCATATTTGGCGGTTTAGAAAATCCGGAAGGCCCACGAAAGTGAGGATTTCCGGTTTTTTTTTTTGCCTGCGATCCGAGCATCCCTCCCTTCGTTTCTTCCTGCCGTGACGCAGGTCAGAATCATCTTTTGTATCAACGGGATATTCTGTAGCCTTGCGCAGCTTCAATGCTGTCCGTGCCTGATAATACTCACTCTCCCGGCGGTACCCTCAAGCGGTCCGGAGCCGGGTGTATACTCGACTTTCGCGCGAACGCGCCTGCAGGTCTTGCGAACATGACGCAGATTTCCGAACGCCTTCTGGTACAAGCCCACCTCGACGCCAAGCAGCCCAAGCCGCTGACGGCCGAGGAAGAGGCTTACTACCGTTCCGCCATCGCCGCCGAGCTCAAGGCTCAGGACGCGGTGCTGGTTGCCCACTTTTATTGCGATCCGATCATTCAGGCCCTCGCCGAAGAAACCGGCGGTTGCGTTTCCGATTCCCTGGAAATGGCCCGCTTCGGCAACGCCCATCCGGCCAAGACCGTGGTGGTCGCCGGCGTGAAATTCATGGGCGAGACCGCGAAGATTCTCAACCCTGAAAAACGTGTGCTGATGCCGACCCTGGAAGCCACCTGCTCGCTGGATCTGGGTTGCCCGGTGGATGAGTTCTCGGCGTTCTGCGATCAGCATCCTGAACGCACCGTGGTGGTGTATGCCAACACCTCGGCCGCCGTCAAAGCCCGGGCCGACTGGGTGGTGACCTCCAGCTGCGCACTGGAAATCGTCGAGAGCCTGATGGACAACGGCGAAACCATCATCTGGGGGCCGGACAAGCACCTGGGCACCTACATCCAGCGTCAGACCGGCGCCGACATGCTGCTCTGGGATGGTGCATGCATCGTCCACGAAGAGTTCAAGTCCAAGCAGCTGGAAGACATGAAAGCGCTGTATCCGGACGCCGCCATTCTGGTGCACCCGGAGTCGCCGACCTCGGTGATCGAGTTGGCGGACGCCGTCGGTTCCACCAGTCAGCTGATTGCCGCCGCGCAATCGCTGCCGAACAAGACGCTGATCGTCGCCACCGATCGCGGCATCTTCTACAAGATGCAGCAGTTGTGCCCGGACAAGGTCTTCATCGAAGCGCCAACCGCCGGTAACGGCGCGGCATGCCGCAGTTGCGCACATTGCCCGTGGATGGCCATGAACACCCTTGAGCGCACGCTCAAGTGCCTGAAGGACGGCTCGAACGAGATCTTCGTCGACCCGGCCCTGATCCCGCAGGCGATTCGTCCGCTCAAGCGCATGCTCGATTTCACTCAGGCCGCGCGGATGAAACTGGCCGGCAACGCCTGATCTTGCGACGCAAACAAAAACGCCCCGATTGGATCGGGGCGTTTTTGCATCTGCGGATTTATTTTGCTTTCTTCGGAATTCGCACGAGCTGCGTGTCGGAGTAGATGTCATGCCAGGCGCGTTTCTGTTTGTCGAACAGTGACCAGAAGAACCCCAGGCCCAGGCAGAGCCACGATGCAATCGACACCATGAACCGCAGCAACGCCTGCCACAGGCTGATTGCAGTGCCATCAGCGTTCTGCACGCGAATGCCCCAGACCTGCATGCCCAGGGTCTGCCCGGCGTGAGTCCAGAACTTGGCGAAGAAACCAAACAGCACCAGCAGCAGCACCGTGGAGTAGAGAGGATCGCCATCCAGCTGCCCGGCGTCGGTCAGAACCCGCAGACGCTCCTCACCGATGATCGCGGCCTGGATCATCTTGTAGACGCCACCGGTCACGATCAGCAGGGCGGTGCACAGCAGAAAGTCATAAAACATCGCTGCCAGACGACGGCCCAGGCCGACGGCGGGGAAATCGCCCTGGGGGGTGAGCAGGTGTTTCGACATGGCAGCCTCTGGACGGAAAGTGAAGCGCCATTTTACGGATTTGCGCCCACAAAAAAGCCCCTGATATCAATATCAGGGGCTTTTTCGTTACAGAAATCAGGCTTCTGCGATGACTTCGTCAGCTTGCATGCCTTTCTGGCCCTGCACAGCAACGAAGGTCACTTTCTGGCCTTCTTTCAGGCTCTTGAAGCCGTTGCCCTGAATGGCGCGGAAATGCACGAACAGATCCGGACCGCTTTCTGGAGTGATAAAACCAAAACCTTTCTCGTCGTTAAACCACTTGACGGTACCGCTCTGACGTGTGGACATTTCTTATTTCCTTTGACGCATAAATTGATGACAGTCTCCTTCTCATGAAAGAGTACTGGGGCTGGTTGCAGGAGAGTAAGAAGACGTCGAACGGGATGTAGCTAACTTGTAGGCTACTGCCCAGGTCACGATTCCAAGCTGACCCATGCAAACACAGTGGACAAACTCTACGCCAACTACGGGAGGAAAAACAAGCCCCGCGAAGGCCCCGGTTTTCCTGCGCTTGCTGGCACTTAGTCGATTCACTAGTCCGGCTTATTCGATTGGCTTGTTCAATTGTTTTCGAACGTTATAAGCCAAGTTCAAATTCGAATCGAATGTAAACAGAGTGCACTGTTTTATGGCGATTGCGTTACACATTAGTGCACGCATAACGCAATCCCGTTACTTATAGAAACAGTCAATCAACCGCGATAGTAGCGTTGTGGAACAAATGGCATTTTGCTTACAAGCAATGGCACCTTTTTCCCACGAACAATCGCCCAGACTGGCGTATCGAGTGCGACGTAGGCGCTGTCCAGGTAACCCATGGCCAACGGACCGCCCAGGGTCGGGCCGAAACCGCCACTGCACACGCTGCCGATGATCTCGCCCGATTCGTTGACGATCTCTGCACCTTCTCGGACCGGCGTACGCTCTTGCGGCAGCAGGCCGACGCGTTTGCGCGACACGCCGTTTTGCTGTTGAGCGAAGACTTGCTCCGCACCCGGGAAACCACCGGCGCGCGAACCATCGGCACGCCGAGGTTTGGAGATTGCCCACAGCAGGCTGGCTTCGAACGGGGTGGTCTCGGTGTTCATGTCGTGGCCGTACAGGCACAGGCCGGCTTCCAGGCGCAGCGAGTCACGGGCGCCGAGGCCGATGGCGGCGACTTCCGGTTCGGCCAGCAGGGCGCGGGCGAGTTTTTCCGCGTCGACTGCCGGAACCGAGATTTCGAAACCGTCTTCACCGGTGTAGCCCGAACGGCTGACAAAGCAGTCAACGCCCAGCAGCTTCACGCGAGTGAATTGCATGAAAGTCATTTTCGCCACTTCCGGTGCCAGGCGTGCCAGCACGGTCACGGCGGCGGGGCCTTGCAGGGCGAGCAGGGCGCGTTCTTCGAACAGTTGCTCGATCTTGCACTGGTCGCCGATGTGTTTTTGCAGATGGGCCAGATCCTGGTCCTTGCACGCGGCGTTGACCACCAGGAACAGTTCGTCGTTGCCGAGGTTGGCGACCATCAGGTCATCGAGAATACCGCCGGTTTTGTTGGTGAACATCGCGTAGCGCTGCATGCCCACCGGCAGGTCAATGATGTCCACCGGCACCAGGGTTTCCAGGGCTTTGGCGGCATTGGCGCCGGTCAGGCGGATCTGGCCCATGTGCGAGACATCGAACAGCCCGGCCTGCTCACGGGTGTGCTGGTGTTCTTTCATCACGCCCAGCGGGTATTGCACCGGCATGTCGTAGCCGGCGAACGGCACCATGCGGGCGCCGAGTTCGATGTGCAGAGCGTGCAGCGGGGTTTTCGACAATTGTTCGGTGGACATGCGGAACTCCTTGATTCACACCAACCCTCTCCCGCAGGGAGAGGGGGCTAATTAACACTCGATAATGTTGACCGCCAGACCGCCACGGGCGGTCTCCTTGTATTTGCTTTTCATGTCGGCGCCGGTCTGGCGCATGGTGCGGATGACCTTGTCGAGGGAGACGAAATGCTGCCCGTCTCCGCGCATGGCCATGCGCACGGCGTTGATCGCCTTGACCGAGCCCATGGCGTTGCGCTCGATGCACGGCACCTGAACCAGCCCGCCGATCGGATCGCAGGTCAGGCCGAGGTTGTGTTCCATGCCGATTTCGGCGGCGTTTTCCACTTGCTGCACGCTGCCACCGAGGACTTCGCACAACGCCCCGGCCGCCATCGAACAGGCCACGCCGACCTCGCCCTGACAGCCGACTTCGGCGCCGGAAATCGAGGCGTTTTCCTTGTACAGAATGCCGATGGCCGCGGCGGTGAGCAGGAAACGCACCACGCCGTCATCGTTCGCGCCGGGAATGAAGCGCATGTAGTAATGCAGCACCGCAGGAATGATCCCCGCCGCGCCGTTGGTCGGTGCCGTGACCACGCGCCCGCCGTTGGCGTTTTCTTCGTTGACGGCCAGAGCGTAGAGGTTCACCCAGTCCAGCACCGACAGCGGATCGCGCAGCGACGATTCCGGGTTCTTGCACAGTTGCCGGTGCAACGCCGCCGCCCGCCGCTTGACCTTCAGGCCACCCGGCAAAATGCCTTCGTTGCGACAGCCGGCGGCCACGCAGTCCTGCATCACTTGCCAGATTTTCAGCAGGCCGGCGCGGGTTTCCGCCTCCGGGCGCCAGGCGCTTTCGTTGGTCAGCATCACCTGACTGATCGACAGACCGTAGGTAGTGCAGTGGCCAAGCAAGTCCTTGGCGCTCTTGAACGGGAAGGTCAGCGCGGTGGCATCTTCGACAATGCGGTCGGCGCCGGCCGCATCTTCGTCGACCACAAAACCACCGCCGACCGAGTAGTACTCGCGGCTGCGGATCTGTAATCCCGCCGCATCGAAGGCGCGGAAGATCATGCCGTTGGGGTGATAGGCCAACGGTTTGCGGATCATTGCCAGGTGTTCTTTCTCGTTGAACGCAATGCTGTGTTCACCGAGCAGGTTTAAACGCCCGTTGCCACGGATCTCCGAGAGACGGGTGGCGACGGTTTCGGTATCCACGGTGTCCGGGTGTTCACCTTCCAGACCCAGCAGCACGGCCTTGTCGCTGCCGTGGCCCTTGCCGGTGGCGCCGAGGGATCCATACAACTCGACCCTGACGCTGGTGGTGGCCGACAACAGGTTTTCCCGGCGCAGGCCTTCGACGAAGCGCGCAGCTGCGCGCATCGGGCCGACGGTGTGGGAGCTGGAGGGTCCGATGCCAATCTTGAACAGGTCGAACACGCTTAACGACATGGTTGTTCTCCGGTTTCTTGTTATAGGAATTGGCGGGATATCAGGCTTGATGCATTTCCTTGTGGGAGCTGGCTTGCCAGCGATGGCGGTGTGTCAGGCAATGGAAGTGGAGACTGATCCACCCTCATCGCTGGCAAGCCAGCTCCCACAGGTTTTGCGGTGTTGTTGGAAGTGGGGGCAGATGATTGCCCCCATTCGTTTAAGCGTAGCTTTCGATCGACGGGCAGGCGCAGACCAGGTTGCGGTCGCCGAACACGTTGTCGACGCGACCGACCGGCGGCCAGTACTTGCCTTCGATCAACGACGCCACCGGGTACACCGCTTGTTCGCGGCTGTACGGGTGAGTCCACTCGCCGACCAGCTCTGCCGCAGTGTGCGGAGCGTTCTTCAGCGGGTTGTCGTCCTTGTCCAGCGTGCCGTTTTCCACCGCGCGGATTTCTTCGCGGATGCGGATCATGGCGTCGCAGAAACGGTCCAGCTCTTCCTTGGATTCACTTTCGGTCGGCTCGATCATCAGCGTGCCGGCCACCGGGAACGACATGGTCGGGGCGTGGAAGCCGAAGTCGATCAGACGCTTGGCGACGTCATCGACGCTGATGCCGCTGCTGTCTTTCAGCGGGCGCAGATCGAGGATGCACTCGTGCGCCACCAGACCGTTGCTGCCGGTGTACAGCACTGGGTAGTGCTCTTCCAGGCGACGGGAAATGTAGTTGGCATTGAGGATCGCCAGTTGCGAAGCGCGCTTTAGACCTGCACCACCCATCATGCGAATGTACATCCAGGTGATCGGCAGAATGCTCGCGCTGCCGAACGGTGCTGCGCAGACCGCGCCTTCCTTGCGCTCCATCTGGCCGTGGCCCGGCAGGAACGGAGTCAGGTGCGATTTCACGCCGATCGGGCCGACGCCCGGGCCGCCACCGCCGTGGGGGATGCAGAAGGTCTTGTGCAGGTTCAGGTGCGAGACGTCGCCGCCGAACTTGCCCGGTGCGCAGAGGCCGACCATCGCGTTCATGTTGGCGCCGTCGATGTACACCTGGCCGCCGTTGTCATGAATGATGCCGCAGATTTCGCGGATGCCTTCTTCGAACACGCCGTGGGTCGACGGGTAGGTGATCATCAGCGCCGCGAGGTGTTCGCGGTGCTCGATGGCCTTGGCGCGCAGGTCTTCGATGTCCACGTTGCCACGGGCGTCGCACGCGGTCACGACCACGCGCATGCCGGCCATGTTGGCGGTCGCCGGGTTGGTGCCGTGGGCGGACGACGGGATCAGGCAGATGTCGCGACGGTCTTCGCCACGGCTCTGGTGGTAGGCGCGAATCGCCAGCAGACCTGCGTACTCACCCTGAGAGCCGGCGTTCGGTTGCAGGGAGATCGAGTCGTAACCGGTGGCAGCGCAGAGCATTGCTTCCAGTTCGTCGGTCAGTTGCTGGTAACCGGCGCTTTGCTCGGCGGGGGCGAACGGGTGCAGGGCGCCGAATTCGGCCCAGGTCACCGGGATCATTTCGCTGGCGGCGTTGAGTTTCATGGTGCACGAGCCCAGCGGGATCATGGTGCGATCCAGCGCCAGATCCTTGTCCGCCAGTTTGCGCAGGTAGCGCATCAGCTCGGTTTCCGAGTGATAGCGGTTGAACACCGGGTGGCTGAGGATCGGCGACTGACGCACCAGCGAAGCCGGAATCGTGCTTTGCGCGGCAGCGGCCAGCGCAGCGAAATCCGGCAGGGTCTTGCCGTCGGCGAACAGGCCCCACAGGGTTTCGATGTCGGCCTGGGTGGTGGTTTCGTCGACCGACAGGCCCAGACGTTGAGCGTCGATCACGCGCAGGTTGATCTGTTGGGCGCGAGCCTTGTCGTGCAGCGCGGCGGTTTGTGCGCCGGTGGCCAGGGTCAGGGTGTCGAAGAAGCTGGCTTGCTCGACGGTCACGCCCAGTGCGCTCAGGCCCTTGGCCAGAATCGCGGTCAGGTGATGCACGCGGTTGGCAATCTGGGTCAGGCCTTTAGGGCCGTGGTACACGGCGTACATGCTGGCGATGTTGGCCAGCAGCACTTGTGCGGTGCAGATGTTCGACGTGGCTTTCTCGCGGCGGATGTGTTGCTCGCGGGTTTGCATCGCCAGACGCAGGGCCGGTTTGCCGAAACGGTCAACCGAGACACCGACCAGACGGCCCGGCATGTCGCGCTTGAACGCATCTTTGGTGGAGAAGTAAGCCGCGTGCGGGCCACCGAAGCCCAGCGGCACGCCGAAGCGCTGCGCGCTGCCGATGGCCACGTCGGCGCCGAACTCGCCCGGAGGGGTCAGCAGGGTCAGAGCCAGCAGGTCAGCGGCCACGGCCACCAGTGCGTTGGCAGCGTGGAAGCGTTCGGTCAGTTCGCGATAGTCGAATACATCGCCGTTGCTGGCCGGGTATTGCAGCAGCGCGCCGAAGAACGGTGTGACGTCGGTCAGCTCGCGCTCATCGCCCACGACCACGTCGATGCCCAGCGGCTCGGCACGGGTGCGCAGCACGTCGAGGGTTTGCGGGTGGCTGTGGATCGAGGCGAAGAACTGGTGGCTGCCCTTGTTCTTGCTCAGGCGTTTGCAGAAGGTCATGGCTTCGGCAGCGGCGGTGGCTTCGTCGAGCAGGGAGGCGTTGGCGATCGGCAGGCCGGTGAGGTCGCTGATCAGGGTCTGGAAGTTCAGCAGCGCTTCGAGACGGCCCTGGGAAATCTCCGGCTGGTACGGAGTGTAAGCGGTGTACCAGGCCGGGTTTTCCAGCAGGTTGCGCAGGATCGGCGACGGCGTGTGGCAGTTGTAGTAACCCTGGCCGATGTAGGTCTTGAACAATTGGTTCTTGCCGGCGATGCCTTTGATCATCGCCAGGGCATCGGCTTCGCTCAGGCCGTCATCCAGACCGAGCACACTGGTGCCCTTGATGCTTTCCGGGATGACGCTGGCGCTCAGGGCTTCGAGCGAGTCGAAGCCGAGGCTGTTGAGCATGGCTTGCTCGTCACCGGCGCGCGGGCCGATGTGACGGGCGATGAATTCGTTGGCGGTGCCGAGATTTACTTGGGTCATGTCAGGTTCCTCAGGCTTCGGCTTGGGCTTTGATCAGGCGGTCGTAGGCGTCCTGATCCAGCAGCTTGGCGACGGCGGAAGCATCGGCTGGCTTGAAGCGGAAGAACCAGCCTTCGCCCAGCGGATCTTCGTTGACCAGCTCAGGGCTGTCTTCCAGGGCCGGGTTGGTGGCCAGAACTTCACCGTCCAGCGGCATGTAAACGCCGCTGGCGGCTTTTACCGATTCCACGGTGGCGGCTTCGGCGCCTTTCTCGTACGCCTGCAATTCAGGCAGTTGCACGAACACCACGTCGCCCAGGGCGTTCTGCGCGAAAGCGGTGATGCCAACGGTGACAGAACCATCGGCTTCGGCGCGCAGCCATTCGTGATCTTCAGTAAAACGCAACTCGCTCATGGAATCTCCTAGGGGCCAGACTCGTCTGGTGGACGCGGTGGAATACTCGGGCGGCAATGCCCTGATTTTATGAACGGTTACTTAGCAAGAACGCGGCCAATGTAAAAATATCGTTATAAATCAATGGCTTGATTGATTTGTGGGTGAGCGCGATCACGTTGGCTGTAGCGAAATCGCTACAGTGCAGGGCGAAGAAAAAAGCTGAACCGGATCAAAGCCTTGCACAGCGGTGATCGGAGGAAGTTGTAGCGATATCGTTCCGCTGTAGCGCTTTCAGTACAGATGGAGGTCGCTTTTGGGCGGATATCTTGCGTTCCGATTAACCCTGTGGGAGCTGGCTTGCCAGCGATGACGGTGGCACTGCCAACAATGAAAGTGACTGACCCACCGCTATCGCTGGCAAGCCAGCTCCCACAGGGATGCAGTGTGTTCAGGGCTTGTTGGGGATGCCGTACTTGCGCAGCCGATGCGCGATTGCGGTGTGCGAGGTCTGCAGGCGGCTGGCCAGTTGGCGGGTCGAGGGGTAGCTGACGTAGAGCTTTTCCAGCAGCGATTTTTCGAAGGCTTCGACCGCTTCTTCCAGGCTGTCGACATCGGTGTCGGTCTGGCGTGCCACGGAGGTGCCGGCGATGTCGAGGTCGCCGATGTCCACCAGGCTGCTTTCGCAAATGGCGGCGGCGCGAAAGATCACGTTCTGCAATTGCCGCACGTTGCCCGGCCAGCGGTTGCCGAGCAGCGCCGGGTAAGTGCCCGGAGCGAGGCGGCAGACCGGGCGCTGGATCTGCGCGCAGGCCTGCTGCATGAAATAGCGCGCCAGCAACAGAATGTCCTGACCGCGTTCGCGCAACGGCGGCACTTCAACGTTGAGCACGTTGAGGCGGTAGAACAGGTCTTCGCGGAACAGGCCTTCGCTGACCATTTTTTCCAGGTCGCGGTGGGTGGCGCTGAGGATCCGCACGTTGACCTTTACCTCTCGGTCACCGCCAACCCGACGGAAGCTGCCGTCGTTGAGAAAGCGCAGCAGCTTGGCCTGCAAGTACGGCGACATCTCGCCGATCTCGTCGAGGAACACCGTGCCTTGGTTGGCCAACTCCATCAGTCCCGGTTTGCCGCCGCGTTGTGCGCCGGTGAAGGCGCCGGGGGCGTAGCCGAACAGTTCGCTCTCGGCGAGGTTCTCCGGCAGGGCCGCACAGTTCAGTGCGAGGAATGGTGCGCTGTGCCGGGCGCTGATGGCGTGGCAGGCGCGGGCGACGAGTTCCTTGCCGGTGCCGGTTTCGCCCTGGATCAGCAGCGGCGCATCGAGGGCCGCGACGCGTTGGGCGCGAGCCTTGAGTGTGCGGATTGGCGGCGATTCACCGAGCAGCGCATCAAAGCCTTCGGCATGGTCGTGGTGCAACGCCGAGAGTTGTTCGCCGATGCGGTTGGGTTGATACAGGGTGAGCAAGGCGCCGGCGTCGGTGATCGGCGTGGCGTCCAGCAACAGGGTCTGGCCGTTGACGGTGATTTCCCGCAGCGGCAGGCGGAAGCCCTGTTCGAGCAAGGTTTCGAGCAGGCCCGGATCGTTGAACAGTTCCGAGACACTTTCGCCCGCCGGTTCACGACCGTACAGGGCGATCAGCGCCGGGTTGGCCAGCAGCACCTTGCCGGCACTGTCCAGCGCCAGCACCGGATCGGTCATCGCTGCGAGCAACGCGTCGAGCTGCAAGTGCCTGCGCTGGCCGGGGAGAATGTCGACCACGGTCACTGCTTCTACACCACGCACGCGAAACAGCGCATCTTTCAGTTCTTCGAGCACTTGCGGGCTCAAGGTCGGGGCGTCGATGTAGACGTTCGGCGGGATCATTTCCACCGCATCCAGATTGAGATTGCGCCCGCCGAGGATAGCCAGGACTTCCTGGGTGATGCCGACGCGGTCGATGAAGCTGACGTGGATACGCATGGGGCGGTTCTGGGTTCTGGAGTGCGGAGGGGGGCAAGTATGCCTTGGGGCGGGGAATTGGTGAAATCTGCGTCCTGCGCTGATCGTTCCCACGCTCCTGCGTGGGAACGCATCCCGTGACGCTCTGCGTCACAGTGGACGCGGAGCGTCCATGGCGGCGTTCCCACGCAGAGCGAGGGAACGATCAGTAGAAAAGTGTTACTCGAAATGCTCGGGATTGACCGGATCCCCGGATTTCATATTCAACTTCATGCGGATGTCTTCAAACATCAGGTCGTAATGCTTGTGCACCGAGCCGATCTGGCTGTGGCTCTTGGGAATGCCGTACTTTTCGGCAATCTGCGTCACGTTGCGGGCGAAGTTGTAGGCTTCCTCCTTGGGCAGAAAGAACGGTTCGTTGACCTCTTTGCCCTGCATGCTGCCATGCAGGGTGAACTGTATCCCTTTGCCTTTCTGGGGATCGGTGAACACTTCATAGTCGAGGTGCACGTTGTAATTGACGTCGTCGTCAGTCAACGCATGCCGCTCGATATGCAAATGACCGGGTTCGAACTGGGCCATGGTTTTCTCCTTTCAAGGCATGGGAGAAGGGCAGACCTGAGGTCTGCCCCCGGAGTTTCTTTTTATCGGTAGGTGATGCCCGGTGTCGCCGTGCTGACTCGCGTCCCGGCGGTGCCCTGGACGATGGCTTCGATGTCCGAGAGCGAACCGATCACCGCGACCTTGCCAGTATGGCGCGCAAATTCACAGGCTGCCTGCACCTTCGGCCCCATGGAGCCGGCGGCGAAGCCCAGGCGCTCGAGTTCGTCCGGGTGGGCCTGGGCGATGGCTTTCTCGGTGGGTTTCTTGAAGTCGATGTACGCCGCGTTGACGTCGGTGGCGATCACCAGCAAATCCGCCTCCAGCTGTTCGGCCAGCAGCGCCGAGCACAGGTCTTTGTCGATCACCGCTTCGATACCTTGCAGCTTGCCGTGAGCGCCATACATGGTCGGAATGCCGCCACCGCCGGCGCAGATCACGATGCTGCCCTTGTCCAGCAGCCACTTGATCGGACGGATTTCAAAGATGCGTTTCGGCCGGGGGCTGGCCACCACACGACGGAATTTGTCGCCGTCCGGGGCGATGGCCCAGCCTTTTTCAGCGGCGAGTTTTTCTGCTTCGGCCTTCTCATAGACCGGGCCGATCGGTTTGGTCGGGTTCTTGAAAGCCGGGTCGTTGGCGTCGACTTCGACCTGGGTGAGCAGGGTGGCGAACGGGACTTCGAAGTCCAGCAGGTTGCCCAGTTCCTGTTCGAT
This sequence comes from Pseudomonas glycinae, assembly GCF_001594225.2. Taxonomy (GTDB): domain Bacteria; phylum Pseudomonadota; class Gammaproteobacteria; order Pseudomonadales; family Pseudomonadaceae; genus Aquipseudomonas; species Aquipseudomonas glycinae. Next base: position 509,295 of record NZ_CP014205.2, on the reverse strand, counting down.
GATATAGCCGATCATGCCTTCGGTTTCGGCACCGAGCACGTCCAGCGGGTAAGGGGTGACGGAAGTGTAGGCCGCCGCCTGCAACGACAGCAGGCCGACTTGCGGACCATTGCCGTGGGCGATGACCAGTTGATTGCCGGGATGGATCTTGGCGATTTGCTCGGTGGCGATGCGGATGTTGGCGCGCTGGTTGTCAGCGGTCATCGGCTCACCACGGCGGAGCAGGGCGTTACCGCCCAGAGCTACGACGATACGCATGGTGCATGTCCTTTTCGTGTTGATCGCTGATCGTTCCCACGCTCCTGCGTGGGAATGCATCCCGTGACGCTCTGCGTCACAGCGGACGCGGAGCGTCCGTGGCGGCATTCCGACGCAGACGGTTCGACGCCTCGACGTGGGAACGATCAGTGCCAAAGTCGGGTTACAGGTCTGCCAAAGTCGACACCAGAATCGCCTTGATGGTGTGCATGCGGTTTTCCGCTTGCTCGAAGGCGATGCAGGCCGGCGACTCGAACACGTCGTCGGTCACTTCGATGCCGTTTTTCAGGTGTGGATACTGTTCGGCGATCTGTTTGCCGACCTTGGTATCGCTGTTGTGAAACGCCGGCAGGCAGTGCATGAACTTGGTGCGCGGGTTGCCGGTGGCTTTCATCAGCTCGGCGTTGACCTGATACGGCAGCAGTTGCTGGATACGCTCGGCCCAGGCTTCCACCGGCTCGCCCATCGATACCCAGACGTCGGTGTGGATGAAGTCCACGCCTTTGACCGCCGCTTTCGGGTCTTCGGTCAGGGTGATGCGGGCGCCGCTTTCCTCTGCGTATTTTTTGCAGCGATCGACCAGATCGTCGTGCGGCCACAGGGCTTTCGGCGCGCAGATGCGCACATCCATGCCGAGTTTGGCGCCGATCAGCAGCAGCGAGTTGCCCATGTTGTTGCGCGCATCGCCCAGATAGGCGTAGCTGATCTCGTGGATCGGCTTGTCGGCGTGCTCACGCATGGTCAGCACGTCGGCAATCATCTGGGTCGGGTGATATTCATCGGTCAGACCGTTGAACACCGGCACGCCGGCGAACTTGGCCAGTTCTTCGACGATTTCCTGCTTGAAGCCACGGTACTCGATGGCGTCATACATGCGCCCCAGAACGCGGGCGGTGTCCTTCATGCTTTCCTTGTGGCCAATCTGCGAAGAATTCGGGTCGATGTAGGTGACGTTGGCGCCCTGGTCATAAGCGGCGACCTCGAATGCGCAACGGGTGCGGGTCGAGGTTTTTTCGAAGATCAGGGCAATGTTGTTGCCCTTCAGGTGTTGTTGCTCGGTACCGGTGTATTTGGCGCGCTTGAGGTCGCGGGACAGGTCGAGCAGGTAGCGCAGCTCACGTGGGGTGTGGTGTTCCAGGCTGAGCAGGTTACGGTTATGAATGTTGAACGCCATGATGATTCTCCTTGGATTCGGTAATCGGCCCGGCCGCGACGGGATAGGTGCGGCCGGGGAGATGGTCGTTTAGTAATCGATAGGGTCGCGGATGATCGGGCAAGTCATGCAGTGGCCACCGCCACGGCCGCGACCGAGTTCGCCGGCGCTGATGGTGATGACCTCGACCCCGGCCTTGCGCAGCAGGGTGTTGGTGTAAGTGTTGCGGTCGTAGCCGATGACCACGCCCGGCTCCACGGCCACCACGTTGTTGCCGTCGTCCCATTGCTCGCGTTCGGCGGCGAAGCTGTTGCCGCCGGTTTCTACGACGCGCAGTTTCGGCAGGTTGAGGGCTTTGGCCACGACGTCGAGGAACGTGCCTTCTTCGCGACGGATGTCGATGCCGCCCTGTTTGCTTTCGTCAGGGCGCAGGGTGAAGGCGACGATCTGGTTCACCACTTCCGGGAAGATCGTGACGAGGTCGCGGTCGCAGAAGCTGAACACGGTATCGAGGTGCATCGCCGCGCGAGACTTCGGCAGGCCGGCGACGATGACTTTTTCCACGGCCTTGTTCTTGAACAGGTTCAGCGCCAGTTGGCCGATGGCCTGACGCGACGAGCGCTCGCCCATACCGATCAGCACCACGCCGTTGCCGATTGGCATGACGTCGCCGCCTTCGAGGGTCGAGCTGCCGTGATCCTTGTCCGGGTCGCCGTACCAGATCTCGAAATCGGCGTTGGTGAATTGCGGATGGAATTTGTAGATGGCGGTGGTCAGCAGGGTCTCCTGACGACGGGCCGGCCAGTACATCGGGTTCAGCGTCACGCCACCGTAGATCCAGCAGGTGGTGTCGCGGGTGAACTGGGTGTTCGGCAGCGGCGGCAGAATGAAGCTGGAGTGGCCGAGGAAGTCGCGGAACATCTGGATGGTCTTGCCACCGAAGCTGTCCGGCAGGTCATCGGCGGACACGCCGCCGATCAGGAATTCGGCGATGTGTCGCGGCTCCAGGCTTTTCAGCCAGGATTTGACTTCGTTGATCAGGCCCAGGCCCACCGAATCGGCGGTGACCTTGCGCTCGAGGATCCAGTCCAGCGCTTCCGGGATGGCGACGATGTCGGTCAGTAGGTTGTGCATTTCCAGCACGTCGATCCCGCGCTCACGCATCTTGGTCACGAAGTCGAAATGGTCGCGCTTGGCCTGAGCGACCCACAGCACGTCGTCGAACAGCAGTTCATCGCAGTTGTTCGGGGTCAGCCGCTGATGGGCCAGACCTGGGGAGCAAACCATGACTTTGCGCAGTTTGCCGGCTTCGGAATGGACGCCGTACTTAGCTTTTTCCGTGGTCATTTCAGTGATCCTCCAGAGTGAAAACGTTGGGCAATTACAGAGTCAGGAAGCCGTCATACAGTCCGTAGGCAGCCACCAGGGCGCCCACGACCACTGCGGCGAAAATCAGCTTCTCGACGTTGGTGAAAACCGGTTGTTTGAGTTCGAGCTTGGCCTTGGCGAACAGGATCGCGCCGGGGGCATAGAGCAGGGCCGAGAGCAGCAGGTACTTCACGCCACCGGCGTAAAGCAGCCAGACCGCGTAGATCAGGGCGATGGCGCCGATGATCAGGTCCTTGCGCCGTTCGGCCGCGAAGCCTTCGTAGCTTTCGCCGCGCACCGCCAGCAGCAGGGCGTAGGCCGCCGACCACAGGTACGGCACCAGAATCATCGAGGTGGCGAGGTAGATCAGCGACAGGTAAGTGCTGGCCGAAAACAGAGTGATGATCAGGAACAGCTGCACCATCGCGTTGGTCAGCCACAGGGCGTTGACCGGCACGTGGTTGGCGTTTTCCTTGCGCAGGAACTCCGGCATGGTGTGGTCCTTGGCGGCGGCGAACATGATCTCCGCACACAGCAGCACCCACGATAGCAACGCCCCGAGCAGCGAGATGATCAGACCGACGCTGATCAGCACCGCGCCCCAGTGACCGACCACGTGTTCCAGCACGGCGGCCATCGACGGGTTCTGCAGTTTGGCCAGTTCCGGCTGGGTCATGATGCCCAGCGACAGCACGTTCACCAGCACCAGGAACAGCAGCACGGTGATGAAACCGATCACGGTCGCCTTGCCGACGTCCGAACGTTTTTCCGCCCGGGCCGAGAAGATGCTCGCGCCTTCGATGCCGATGAACACCCACACGGTGACCAGCATCATGTTGCGCACCTGGTTCATCACGCTGCCCAGATCCGGGTTTTTCACGCCCCAGATATCGGCGGTGAAAATGTCCAGTTTGAAGGCGAAGATCGCGATCAATACGAACAGCAGCAGCGGCACGACCTTGGCGACGGTGGTCACGAGGTTGATGAACGCCGCTTCCTTGATCCCGCGCAGTACCAGGAAGTGCACGGCCCATAACAGGACAGAGGCGCCGATCACGGCTGCAACGGTGTTGCCTTCCCCGAAAATCGGAAAGAAGTAGCCGAGGGTGCTGAACAGCAGAACGAAGTAACCGACGTTGCCCAGCCAGGCACTGATCCAGTAACCCCAGGCCGAGGAGAAACCCATGTAATCGCCGAAACCGGCCTTGGCGTAGGCGTAGACACCGCCGTCCAGGTCAGGCTTGCGATTGGCGAGGGTTTGAAAGACGAAAGCGAGGGTGAGCATGCCGACAGCGGTGATGGCCCAGCCAATCAGTACCGCGCCGACATCGGCACTGGCGGCCATGTTTTGTGGCAAAGAGAATATCCCGCCACCGATCATTGAGCCGACTACCAACGCGACCAGTGCACCTAGTCGTAGTTTTCCGGGAGCTTCAGACATTGCATGACTCCATTGCAGGAGAGAAGAGTTCACAGCGTAGTTCTGTTGGCTTTTCAAACAGCTGACTTAGATCAGTGCATGGTCACATTCCATTGTTAATGAATGACTTATGAACCGGATGAAGGCATAAGGCTATTGTCTGTAAGGCCCGTCCTAGAGGCTTTTTGGGGAAATAATTAAGAATGGATCCTATTACTTTCGAATTATCACGCTAGTTCCTTTTCAGGTTTTGGCAAATTTTTCAGCGCTGTTTTCAGTACAGAATTGATTTATCAGGATTCGCGCACAAAATTGTCTGAACGTGCTATGCGTTAGTGCCGATGGCTATATATAACGGTTGTAAGTTGGCGTTATTCAATAAACGTCATACGCTTTATCCATTTAGTTAATAGCCGGTTGTATAACGGTTTCGCGGCCCATGCCGCCCTGGGAACCTGGAGACGCTGGAATGTCGCAACCGACGCAAAAACTGCGCCTTGGCGCACTGATCGCCCTGGTGGTGGGTTCGATGATTGGCGGGGGGATTTTTTCCCTGCCGCAGAACATGGCAGCCCGAGCCGATGCCGGCGCCATCCTGATCGGCTGGGGCATCACCGCAATCGGCATGCTCACCCTGGCGTTCGTGTTCCAGACTTTGGCCAATCGCAAGCCGGAACTGGACTCCGGCGTGTATGCCTACGCCAAGGCCGGGTTCGGCGATTACATGGGCTTTTCGTCCGCGTGGGGTTACTGGATCAGTGCCTGGCTGGGCAACGTCGGGTATTTCGTGTTGCTGTTCAGCACCCTCGGCTACTTCTTTCCGGTATTCGGCCAGGGCAATACGCCGATTGCGATTGGCTGCGCTTCGGTGTTGCTGTGGGCGGTGCACTTTCTGGTGATGCGCGGGATCAAGGAAGCCGCGCTGATCAATCAGTTGACCACCGTGGCCAAGATCATTCCGCTGATCATGTTCGTGGTCATCGCCGCCGTGGCCTTCAAGGCTGACGTGTTTACCCGCGACATCTGGGGCCGCAGCAATCCGAATTTCGGCGGCGTGATGGATCAGGTGCGCAACATGATGCTGGTCACCGTGTTCGTGTTCATCGGTATCGAAGGCGCCAGCGTTTACTCGGCGCGGGCGGAGAAGCGCTCGGATGTCGGACGGGCCACGGTGATCGGTTTCATCGGTGTGCTGGCGCTGCTGGTGCTGGTCAATGTGTTGTCGCTGGGGATCATGAGCCAGCCGGAACTGGCGACCTTGCAGAACCCGTCGCTGGCCGCCGTACTGGAACACATTGTCGGGCCATGGGGTGCGCTGCTGATCAGCGTGGGCCTGGCCATTTCATTGCTCGGTGCGTTGTTGTCGTGGGCGCTGTTGTGCGCCGAGATCCTGTTCGCCACCGCCAGGGACAACACGATGCCGGCGTTCCTGAAAAAGGAAAACGCCAACCATGTGCCGGTCAATGCGTTGTGGCTGACCAATGTGATGATCCAGATTTTCCTGCTGATCACGCTGTTTTCCGCCGGCACTTACACCAGTCTGATTTACCTCGCGTCGTCGATGATTCTGGTGCCGTATCTGTGGTCGGCAGCCTATGCCGTATTGCTCAGCGGGCGGGGGGAAACCTATGAACATGCCTCCGCCGAACGCACCAAGGATCTGCTGATCGGCGGTATCGCCCTGTGCTACGCAGTGTGGTTGCTGTACGCCGGCGGGGTGAAATATTTGCTGCTGTCGGCGCTGCTGTATGCGCCGGGGGTGATCCTGTTCGCCAAGGCCAAGCATGAGCAGGGCGAGCCGTTGTTCACCACGCTCGAGAAGGGGATTTTCACCTGCGTCATTGCGGGGGCCGGGCTCGCGGCCTACGGGTTGTACAGCGGCGTGTTATCTCTGTGAGATTGCGGCTCGACTATCAGGGGGCTTACGACTGGCCGGCGATGCCCGGTTTCCTCGCGAAAACGGTGGAGAGGTCACCACTGCGCCCGATGTGAACCCAATTCAGTTGCCGGCAAAGTCCACTGCAACGGCGTTCCAGCAATACGCAGCGGCGCCTGAAGCCGATGTGCCGGCCCCCATGGTGTCTGCTCCAAGCTCAAGCTTTGATCCTGTGGATTTTCCGGAAGCAACGCCTGGTCAGTCCCCGGTCCATGCTCGATCAACAACTTCGCCGTCCGCGCCAGCGACAACCGCGCCGATCCACCTCGACCACTGCGTAACCGTTCAGCCAGCAACCGAATCACACTCGCTGCCATCAGATACCCCGTCGCATGATCCAGTGCCTGCACCGGCAGCGGTGTCGGTTTGTCCGCCTGCTTCCAGCGCTGCCCGGCCTCGGCGATTCCGCTGCTCATCTGCACCAGACTGTCGAAACCCCGACGGTTCTGCCACGGGCCGCTCCAGCCGTAGGCGTTGAGGCAGACATCGATCAACCCCGGCGCCAGTTGTCGGCGGCGTTCGACGCCGAAGCCAAGTTGTTCAAGGGCGTCGGCGCGATAGCCGTGCAACAGAATGTCGGCATCCTTGAGCAAACTTTCGAACACTGCACGATCTGCTGGCTCATGCAGATCCAGTCGCGCACAACGTTTGCCGAGGGTCACTTCCGGCACCACGCCGGGTTCGTTCCAGGTCGGCGGGTCGATGCGCAGGACGTTGGCGCCGAGCCCCGCGAGGAAGCGGCTGGCGGTCGGGCCGGCCAGTACGCGGGTCAGATCGAGCACCTTGAGCCCGGCCAATGGCCGCGCCACCGAGCCTTGCCAGGGTTGATGACTTTCTTCTTTCCCGTCACTGAAATGCACCAAGGGTTCGGCATTCACCGCCAAGCCTTGGGGATGTTTCTGCCACTGTTCCCAACTGCGCATTTCAGCCGCACAACCCTTGGCCTCGACCACCGCTCGCTCCAGATCGGCACTGGCCCATTGCGCGACTTTCGCCGCCATGGCCGCGCGGTCGGCACAGGCGCCGAGCACGCTTTCAGCGGCGGCGCGGTGATGCGGGGCGTTGGTGTGCAGGCGGATCCAGCCGTCTTTGGTCGCATAGTCGCCGGCCACCGGATCCCACAGCGGCGGCACTTCCCAGCCGATCGGCCGCAGCGAGGTGGCGAACCAGAACGAGGCGAGGCGACAGTCGACTTCTACGCTGGGCAAGTTGCCGGTTTGCTGCTGAAGGAGTTCGCCGACCGCTTGCCCGGCAGCGGCAATGCTCGCGCAGGCAAGGTCGGTGACGGCAAACGCCGAGGGCAGGGCGCCCTCGCCGGTGAACGGAATCGGTGTGCGGGACAAGCCGAGCGCGGCTTGAATGGACGTGAGCAGATCAGTCATCGAAGGCCCTCCGGAACGAGAGGGCAGAATAGTGCAAAACGCTGTTGGCTTAGATGAAATCCCCGATTGACCGGACATCACCGGTCCCTGTGGGAGCTGGCTTGCCAGCGATTACGCAGTGCCAGTCGACAATGTATCGACTGATCTACCGCCATCGCTGGCAAGCCAGCTCCCACAGGGGTTCAGGGCGACTGCGATTACACGCGGAACTGATCCATCAATTTCATCTGCTGACTGGCCAGGGCATTGAGCTGGCTGCTGATCGCCGCCGATTCGGTGGCCTGTTCGGTCAGGGTTTCGGTGACGGTGCGGATCGCCGAGACGTTGCGGTTGACCTCTTCGGCCACCGCGCTTTGCTGTTCTGCGGCGCTGGCGATCTGCAGGTTCATGTCGCTGATCACGGTGACCGCGTCGCTGATCTTGCCGAGGGCGTCCACGGCCTGGCGGATCTGCCCGGCGTTGTTGTGGGCCTGGGTCTGGCTCGAGTGCATGGTCGCGACCACGCCACGGGTGCCGGTCTGGATGCGTTCGATCACCACGCGGATTTCTTCCACCGAATCCTGGGTGCGCTTGGCGAGGTTACGGACTTCATCTGCCACCACCGCAAAACCACGACCGCTTTCACCGGCACGGGCCGCTTCGATCGCGGCGTTCAGCGCCAGCAGGTTGGTCTGCTCGGCAATGCTGCGGATCACCTCCAGCACCGAACCGATCTGCTCGCTGTTGACTGCCAGCTCTTCGACCTCGGTGACCGCTTTGCTGACTTCATCGGCCAGTTGATTGATGTCACGGGTGCTGCGCTCGATGATCGACATCCCGTCCTTGGCCGACTGGTCGGCGCCTTTCGCCGCGTTGGCAGCGTTCGAGGCGCTGTTGGCCACGTCGTGGGCGGTGGCGCTCATTTCGTTGGAGGCGGTCGCTACCTGATCGATCTCGCGGAACTGCACCTGCATGCCTTCGCTGGTCTGGCGGGCGATTTCCGACGATTGATCGGCGGTGCCACGGGCCTCGGTGATGCTCTGTTTGATCTGGGCGATGGTCGGTTGCAGCTTGTCGAGGAAGCGGTTGAACCAGTTCACCAGTTCGCCCAGTTCGTCTTTCCTGGTGTAGTTCAGGCGCTGGGTCAGGTCGCCTTCGCCGCTGGCGATGTTCTTCAGCATTTCGGCGACGCTGTTGATCGGGCGGGTCACGCCGGAGGCGGTCAGCCAGATCAGCACCAGACCGATCAGGCCGGCGATCACGGCCACCGCCAACGCGGTAATCATGCCGGTTTCCTGCGCGTCGTCGAGCACTGCCTGGAGCTTGACCGAGTCGGCCAGCAGCACTTGTTTCGGCAGGTCGATGACCACGCCCCAGGCCCGGGAGTTGCCAATCGGATCGACCGGGTACACGGCGCGGATCAGGTCGCCCTGTTCGAGAATCTTCGGCGTGCCGGCGCTCAGCAGTTGCAAGATGTCCTTGCCTTCGGCACCGAGGGTTTCGGTGATGCCTTTGCCGACCTTGGTCGCGTCGGTGCTGTAGGCGCCCAGCACGCCGCTGCCGGAGACGATCAGCATGTGTCCGGCACTGTTGAACAGCTCACGCTGGGAATTGACGGCCGCCGCTTGCAGTGCGTCGAGGGCGATGTCGACACCGACCACGCCGATGGCCTTGCCGTCCACCAGCAACGGTACGGAAATGGTGGTCATGAGCATTTCCTTGCCGCCCACGGTGTCGGCGTAAGGATCAAGCAGGCAGGTACGTTTGTTGTCGCGAGGGCAGGTGTACCAGCTGTTGTAAGGCGTGCCGCTGACGCTGAGGGTGGTCTTGTTCATGTCGTCTTCGACCATGATCGTGTTCAGCGACGGACCCGCAGCACGGCTCCAGTAACTGGCGAAACGCCCCGCCTCGTTGGACTGACGCGCGGCATCGTTGGCGAATTCGCTGTCCTTGCCGTCCAGTCCGTTGGGTTCGAACGCCAGCCAGATGCCAAGCACCTTGCTGTTGCGTTCGAAGGCGGTTTTCAGGCTCTGGTTCAACTCTTCACGCAGGGCGCCGGCGTCCAGCGAACGCTTGGCAGCCATGACGCGCATGTCCTTGACCTGGTCGGCCAGGGCGGTGATCACCAGCAGGCTCTCGCCGAAGGTTTTCTGCACTTGCACCGCCTGTTCGGCAGCCTTGGCCTGCAGCAGGTCCTGCACACTGGCGGTGAGCATCTTGCTGCTGGAAGTGCTGACCAGTTCGTCGTTCTGGTTGGTCTGGTAAATATTGATGCCAACGATCAGCGCGACTACACCGAGCAGGCACAGGCCGGACAGCAGGACGATTTTCAGGCGAATGGACAGAGAGTCGAACATGGGACGTTCTCGCGAATGGATGAGCTGTTGGCTAAGAGGCAGGAAGGTGCCCGGTTCGCCAAATCCATTCAGCGCCATTCAATGCTCATCGGCGCGGGGCGAGGGGGCATGAGCCGCATGCCGACGAACGGTCATGGCTAAACGTTTGCGCGGGTAAATACCCTGAAAACAAGGGAAAAATCAGGAAATCTTCGGCAGCGCTTCCGGTCGTGACCAGATCCACAGATTGCCCATCGTCATCCCCACAATCGCCAGATAGATCGGCCAGCCGTGATCGAGCATTACCAGCATCAGCGTGGCGCACAGCAACATGCTGACGGTGGCGCTGACCTTGGCCTTGCGGGCGATGATCTTGCCGTTACGCCAGTTGCTCAGGATCGGGCCGAACAGCCGATGGTTTTCCAGCCAGGCACTCAGGCGCGGCGAACTGCGGGTCGCGGCCCAGGCGGCGAGCAGGATGAACTCGGTGGTCGGCAGGCCGGGCACGACGATGGCGATCAGGCCGATGCCGAGGCTGACATAGGCGAGCAGGCCGAACAGCAGGCGGGCGAGTCGGGAGGCGGCGGGTTGGGGCATGGGCTCAGCGAGAGGCTTATGTGACAGGGTGGGAATCTTACAGACTTACGCAATTCCTTGTGGGAGCTGGCTTGCCAGCGATAGCGTCCGGTCAGTCGACAGGGATGTTGTCTGACACGCCGTCATCGCTGGCAAGCCAGCTCCCACAGGGTTTACGGTGTGGCTGGGATCAGGCCGGTTCGGCTTCTGTGGCGTAAGCCTGTTCCAGCAGCACGGTGAAGCGGTTGAACGCATCGATCGCGCCTTGCTCCACTTCCGCTTCTTCTTCAGCACTGAATTGCAGCGAATCGAGGGTGCGTACAAAGCGCTTCCAGCCTTCGGCGCGACCGCCTTCAGGCTCGCCCAGATGACGGGCGCCAAAGGTTTCGCTCAGGTCCAGCGCGACCGCGCGTTTGATCAGGAACGCGGCGCCGAGCTTGGAGCCCTCGGAGACGAAGATCCAGCCCAGGGCGCGGGCCTTGCTCGGATTCTTCAGCGCGCCGGCGACGGGCGCAGGCACTTCGGTGTCAAGGTCGGCGAGGTCGGCCCTGGCCGCTTCGGCGCGGCAGCGGGCCGGCAGGTCAGGGACGATGGCGGTCAGTTCGGCATCGTTGTACAGCGCCACCAGCTCCGACTGGAACAGGTACTGCGCGACCACGAAACGAGCGAAATTGGCGCGGGTCTCGAACGGCGCGTTGGCCTTGACCAGCGCATCGAGCTTGCTGTGCGGCTCGTGGGTGATCTGGTTCAGGCGTTGCGAACGCAGGGCTTTTTCCGGGGTGCTCATGAGATGTCCTTGAAAAGAAGAGGCGCTTGATAACGAGACGTACGGGCAAGCGCCGGACAGTAAAAAAACCTCACGGCGCGGCCATGCATGCGCGCCGTGAGGTCATCCGGATCAAATATCCCAGACCAGGTTGATCGCGAAGTTGCGACCCGGCTGGGTCAGGCGATCGAGGTTGGCCGGTTGCGTCACCGAGGCTTCGCCGACGCTGTCGTAACCGCGCACGTCATCCCACAGCCAGTATTTCTTGTCGGTCAGGTTGTAGATGCCGCCGCTGACGGTGACGTCGTCGGTGACCTTGTAATAACCGGCCAGATCGAGAATGCCGAAGCCCGGAGTCTTGAACTGACTGCTGACCCCGTCCGGCGACTTGAAGTTGCTGTCGTCGACGCGATCCTTCTTCTTGACCACGGTCCAGCTCAGCAGGCCGCCGTAGTTGTCCTGGTCGTAACCGAGGCCGAACACGCCGGTCAGCGGGTTGACGCTGTTGAGCGGCTCGCCGTTGTCGTTGTTGCGTCCGTAGGCGTAGGAGATCGAACCCTGGGTGTACAGGCCTTGCGGCGCGCCGAAGGAATCGAGGTTCAGGCGACCTTTGACTTCGGCACCCTTGATGGTGGCGTGCTTGATGTTGCTCGACTGGAAGGTCAGCTCGTCGTAGCCAGGGGTGACGGCGTCTTCGTTGATGAAGTCGCGGTACTTGTTATAGAACACCGCCACGTCGAACGAGCCTTGCTCGAAGTTGCCGCGCAGGCCGGTTTCATAGCTTTTGCTCTTTTCCGGTTCCAGGTCCGGGTTCGGTGCCACGTTGTAGCCGGTGGTGCTGTTCTCGAAGCGGCCGTACAGGGCTTTCGCGGTCGGGGTGCGGAAGCCTTCGGCGTACTGACCGTACCAGGTGTAGTTTTCGGTCAGGGCGTAGGTCAGGCCGAATTTCGGCGAGACTTTATGCCAGGTCTTGTTCGAATCAGTGACCGTGCCATTGCCGTCGGCGGCCACTGTGTTGAGGAATTCCTGGGTGATGTGCGGCTTGAGCTGGGTGTAGTCGTAGCGCAGGCCCGGCAGGAAGGTCCAGTTGTTCCAGCTGATCTGATCCTGGGCGAACAGGCTGTAGGTGTTGATGGTCGGGTCCGGGAAGTCGCTGGACTTCTTCAGGACGTCGGCCGCGCTGGTAGCGCCGATGGCGGTGCAGCCGCGACCGACCGCCAGGCACTTGCCGTCGCCGCTGCGCGAGCCGGTGACTTTCTGCTGCTTGATCGTGGTGCCGTAGGTCAGCACGTGATCGGTGTCACCGATGGCGAATGCCTTGTCCAGTTGCGCGTCGAAGACCCACTGTTTTTCTTCGTAGATCGTGTCGCGGGTGCGCAGGACTTTACGGGTGATCGGGTAATAGAACTCGTCGGTGCTCTGGTCGGTCTTGGCGGTCTGGTGGTTGAGGCTCCACTTCACGTTGTCCGCCAGCAGGCTGTCGAGCTCGAAGCTGTGCTCCAGGCCAAAACGCTCGCGGGTGATGGTGTCGTTGCCGGTGCGCCACTGGTACATGCCGCCGGGCAGCACGCTGTTCGGGATCGTCGGAGCACCGTTGAAGTACGGGCCGCCGTAGGCGCTTTTCTGATCGGTGTCGCGATCATCCTTGTACTTTTCGTAGGTCAGGCCCAGGCGCGAACCTTCGTTGTAGTTCCAGCCGATCTTGGCCAGCACGTTGGTGGCTTTCACGTCTTCCGGGTTGGCGGCGGTGCGCTCCAGGCCCGTGCCGTTGTTGCTGCCGTAGGAATCGGTTTCGTGACCGTCGCGCTGGCTGTAGTGCAGCAAGCCGTCGAACTGGTCGGCGCGACCGGCGACGGTGGCGGATTTCAGCCAGCTCTCGTCGGCGGAGCTGTAGCCGGTTTTCAGGCGAGCGCCGACGTCTTTGCCGGGCTTGATGATGTCGTCCGGGTCGAGGGTGTAGTAGCTCACGGCGCCGCCGATGGCGTTGCTGCCGTACAGCACCGAGGCCGGGCCGCGGAGGATTTCGACGCGTTTGACGATTTCCGGGTCGACGTAATTGCGCTGGGTCTTGGCGTACGGACCATTGAAGAAACCGTCCGGCACTTCGACGCCGTCGACCTGAGTCAGGATGCGGTCGCCGTCGATGCCGCGAATGTTGTAGCCGCTGATCCCGCCGCGCTGGCCGGCGCCGCCGACGGACACGCCCGGCTCGTAGCGCACCAGATCCTTGATGGTGTTGACGTTGTTGCGGTCCAGATCCTGACGGGTCTGTACGGTGACGGTGGCCGGCACGCTGTTCACCGACTGTTCCTGACGGGTGGCGCTGATGGTCACCTGATCAAGATTGAGCGCGCCACTGCTGGCGCGTTTTTCCAGCACGACGTTGTTGTTGCTCAGTTTGCGGAAGCTCAGGTTGGTCCCCACCAACAGGCGCTCCAGGGCTTTTTCCGGTGGCAGCGAACCGCGTACGCCCGGCGACGACACGTCCTGACCCAGTTGCGCCGGCAAACCGACCTGCCAACCCGTGACGGCGGTGAACGCATTGAGCGCTGACACCAGCGGTTGCTGGGCGATGGCGAACGAGTAGTCGCCCATGTTGCGCGCCGGCTGTTCGTTCGCGGCCATCAGCGGCGCGGTGCCGGCCATCAGGATGGCGGCGGTCAGCAGCGACAGCACGCGGGAAGGGGAAGAAGTCTGGCGGGTAAGGCGTGAGGACATCGATAGCGCTCCGTGTCGCACGAATCTTTATAGGTGCTGATTGATCCGGCGAGATGCGAATCAATTGCATTGGCTATAACGAGACGAACGAGCTTTGGCTATCGAGTAAAAATAATTCTCATTTAGTTCAGAATCACCAGCGCCGGGAATTCTCGAAGCTTGGCCGAGGTGATGTGCGCGAGCGAACGCACCACGTCCAGCGGCTGGTCGAGACGGTAATTGCCGGTGACGGCGACGTCGGCCAACTGTTCGTTGGTGTTGATGATGAAGCCCGGATAGTAGCGGCGCAGTTCGGCCAGTACCTGTTTCAGCGGGCAGTTCTCGAAGATCAGCCGACCCTGCACCCAGGCCAGATCAGTGGCGGCGTCGACCTTGGCCGGGTGGTCGAAACCGTTGGGGCCGATGCGGATGCTTTCCCCGGCGGACAGTCGCACGCGGGCATCATCGCGGGTCGCACGCAGATCGACATCGCCACGCTGCACCCGCACCTGCGCCACGCCGTCCAGATAACGCACGGCAAACGCGGTGTCGCGCACGCTGGCTTTCACCGGGCCGGCGTCGATTTCCAGCGGCTGGCTGCGGCTGGCCGGAATCTCGAAAAACGCTTCGCCTTGATACAGCCGCGCGACTCGCTGCTGATCGTTGATCGTGCTGGAGAACGCGGAGTTGGTGTTGAGCAGTACCTTCGAACCGTCCTCGAGCTGCAAGCGCTGACGTTCGCCGACCACGGTCAGGTGATCGGCCTGCAAACGCACCGGCAGGTTGCTGAAGCTGAACAGCCCGAGCAGCAGCACGGCGGCGGTGGCCAGCGGTTTCCAGTGCGGGCGCAAGCGAGTGAGGACGGTGACTTTCTTCGGTTTGGCCGCGAGGTTCTGTGCGCACTGGGCGATCTGCGGGCCGTCCCAGATTGCCTGGGCCTTGGCGAACGCCTCGGCGTTCAACGGATCGGCCGCCAGCCAGGCATGGAATTGCCGGGTCTGCTCCTCGTCCGGACTGCCGAGCACGATGAGCCAGTCCAGAGCCTGGTCCATTGCGCTGGCGGCGTCCTGCGCCGATGAAGGCGAAGGGGAGCGGTGGATGTCCGTCACGGTGGTTCCTCGGCAGTGTCTGTGCACGGCTGTTTTTTTAGTGAAGCGTAAAAGTCGGGCAAGGGTAACAAAGCCCGATGATCAGTGCAGTCGATCCTGAGGTTTACAGAAAAGCCCTACGGCATCAGTCGCCATTCAAACGCTCGGCGACACCGATGCAGATGGTCATGATCAGTTTGAGTTCTTTCTGCACCGTGCTGAGAGAGACGCTCAGTTCTTCGGCGATTTCCTGATAGCTGCGCCCGTGCAGGCGGCTGAGGATAAAAATCTGCTGTTGGCGGGGACTGAGTTCAGCGAGGCTCACGTTCAGGCGCTCCAGCAATTGTTCGGCGTGGGCGGCGTCTTCGGCACTGCTGGCGGGGGCGGCGACGCTGTGCACCACGTCCTGCGGCACGTCGTCGACCATGGTGCGCGAATGGATCTTGCGCGCACGCAAATGGTCCAGCGCCAGGTTGCGCGCGGTCTGGAAGACAAAAGGTTCAAGGTGATCGATGGCCCGTTCGCTCAGCGCCCGGGTGACGCGCAGGTAGGTTTCCTGCAACAGGTCTTCGGCGGTGCTGTGGTTGTTGACCATCCGTTCCAGAGTCCGCAGCAGCGTAGTGCGCTGGGCGAGGAAGACGTGATTGAAGTGTGATTGACTCACGGGAAGACCTGATCCATTTCGGGTGAATGATAATGCTTATCATCCGCTCGAGTGGTCAAGCCTTGATTTCAAATTGGAATAATTGACCATTTGGGAGCTGGCTTGCCAGCGATGGCGGTGGGTCAGCGGATATCCATATTGGATGTGCCGACTTCGTCGCTGGCAAGCCAGCTCCCACAGGAATCAGGGGCGGGGGATTATTCCGCGTTGCACAGCGCCAGGCAGTTATCGAGCATGCGGTTGGAGAAGCCCCACTCGTTGTCGTACCAGGCCAGCACTTTCAGCAGTTTGCCGCTGGATTTGGTGTGGTTGGCGTCGAAGATCGATGACAGCGGGTTGTGGTTGAAGTCGCTCGATACCAGCGGCAGGGTGTTGAAGCCGAGGATCTTCGAATGCTGGCTCGCGGCTTTCATCAGGGCGTTCACTTCATCGGCCGAGGCTTCGCGCTTCAACTGCACGGTCAGGTCAACCAGCGACACATTGATCACCGGTACACGCACGGCCATGCCGGTCAGCTTGCCCGCCAGTTCCGGCAGCACCAGGCCCACGGCTTCGGCAGCGCCGGTCTTGCTCGGGATCATGTTCTGGGTGGCGGAGCGCGCGCGGTACGGGTCGGTGTGATAAACGTCGGTCAGGTTCTGGTCGTTGGTGTAGGCGTGAATCGTGGTCATCAGACCGCTTTCGATGCCCAGCTCGCGGTGCAGCACCTGGGCCACCGGGGCCAGGCAGTTGGTGGTGCACGACGCGTTGGAAATGATCTGGTGCGACTGGCGCAGAATGTCGTGGTTCACACCGTAAACGACGGTGGCATCGGCGCCTTTGGCCGGGGCCGAGATAATCACTTTGCGTGCGCCGGCGGTAATATGCGCGGCGGCTTTGGCCCGGTCGGTGAACAGACCGGTGCATTCGAATACCACATCAATCTTTTCCGCGGCCCATGGCAGGTCGGCCGGGTTGCGGATGGCGCTGACCGAAATGCGGTCGCCGTTGACGGTCAGGCTCTCGTTGTCATGAGCCACTTCGGCGTCGAATGTGCCATGAACGGTGTCGTACTTGAGCAGATGCGCATTGATTGCGCTGTCGCCCAGATCGTTGATGGCGACGATCTGCAAATCCTGACGATAGCCTTGGGTATACAGTGCGCGCAGGACATTACGGCCGATGCGGCCAAAACCATTGATTGCGATTCGAAGAGTCATTGAACAGCGCCGCCGTCGTTTTGTTGTTGGAATTACAAGATTATTCGCATAAAAATAGAAAACAAGCCTTTTTAGTGGCAATATTTTGTTTTATCTACAACGAGTGACCTGAATCAACTGGTCCGAATGATCAAGAAAACCGCCCGTCATCCCATGCGTGCGGGCTCTTTGATCAGCATAGACAATCAGGTCGCCACATCCGTTAGCCTGGAGTTCTACACATGCATCCCCGCGTTCTTGAGGTCACCGAACGGCTTATCGCCCGCAGCCGCGCCACGCGTCAGGCTTACCTTGCGCTGATTCGCGGCGCTGCAACTGACGGGCCGATGCGCGGCAAACTGCAATGCGCCAACTTCGCCCACGGCGTGGCCGGGTGTGGCAGCGAAGACAAGCACAGCCTGCGGATGATGAACTCGGCGAACATCGCAATTGTTTCGTCATATAACGACATGCTCTCGGCGCACCAGCCGTACGAAGTCTTCCCGGAACAGATCAAGAACGCCCTGCGCGAAATCGGCTCGGTCGGTCAGTTCGCCGGCGGTACGCCTGCCATGTGCGATGGGGTGACCCAGGGCGAGCCGGGCATGGAACTGAGCCTGCCGAGCCGCGAAGTGATCGCGATGTCGACGGCGGTGGCGCTGTCGCACAACATGTTCGACGGCGCGCTGATGCTCGGCATCTGCGACAAGATCGTGCCGGGCCTGATGATGGGCTCCCTGCGTTTCGGTCACCTGCCGACGATTTTCGTCCCGGGCGGGCCGATGGTCTCGGGAATTTCCAACAAGGAAAAAGCCGACGTGCGGCAGAAGTACGCCGAAGGCAAGGCGACCCGTGAAGAGCTGCTGGAATCGGAAATGAAGTCCTACCACAGCCCCGGCACCTGCACTTTCTACGGCACTGCCAACACCAACCAGTTGCTGATGGAAGTGATGGGCCTGCACCTGCCGGGCGCATCGTTCGTCAACCCGAACACCCCGCTGCGTGAGGCCCTGACTCGCGAAGCGGCGCATCAGGTCACGCGCCTGACCAAGCAAAATGGCAACTTCATGCCGATCGGCGAAATCGTCGACGAGAAGGCGCTGGTCAACTCGATCGTCGCGCTGCACGCCACCGGCGGTTCGACCAACCACACCCTGCACATGCCGGCCATCGCCATGGCGGCGGGCATTCAACTGACCTGGCAGGACATGGCCGACCTCTCCGAAGTCGTGCCGACCCTGAGCCACGTCTACCCGAACGGCAAGGCTGACATCAACCACTTCCAGGCAGCGGGCGGCATGTCGTTCCTGATCCGCGAACTGCTCGAAGCCGGTCTGCTGCACGAAGACGTCAACACCGTGCTCGGCCACGGCTTGAGCCAGTACACCAAGGAGCCGTTCCTCGATAACGGCAAGCTGGTGTGGCGCGAAGGCCCGACTGAAAGTCTCGACGAAAACATTCTGCGTCCGGTGGCCCGTGCGTTCTCGGCGGAGGGCGGCTTGCGCGTGATGGAGGGCAACCTCGGTCGCGGTGTGATGAAGGTGTCCGCCGTCGCGCTGGAAAACCAGATCGTCGAAGCGCCGGCCATGGTGTTTCAGGATCAGCAGGATCTGGCCGACGCTTTCAAGGCCGGTCTGCTGGAGAAGGATTTTGTCGCGGTGATGCGTTTCCAGGGCCCGCGCTCCAACGGCATGCCGGAACTGCACAAGATGACGCCGTTCCTCGGCGTGCTGCAGGATCGCGGCTTCAAGGTGGCGCTGGTGACGGACGGGCGCATGTCCGGCGCGTCGGGGAAAATCCCGGCGGCCATCCACGTCAGTCCCGAGGCTTATGTAGGCGGCGCTTTGGCGCGCGTGCAAGAGGGCGATATCATCCGCGTCGATGGCGTCAAAGGCACTTTGGAACTCAAGGTGGACGCTGCCGAATTCGCAGCGCGCGAACCCGCCAAAGGCCTGTTGGGCAACAACATCGGCAGCGGTCGCGAACTGTTTGGCTTCATGCGTTTGGCCTTCAGCTCGGCGGAGCAGGGCGCCAGCGCCTTCACTTCTGCCCTGGAGACGCTTAATTGAAACTGGCTTTGGTCGGTGACATCGGAGGCACCAACGCGCGGTTCGCGTTGTGGAAAGATCAGCAGCTCGAATCGGTTCAGGTGCTGGCCACGGCCGACCACGCCAGCCCGGAAGAGGCGATCAGCCTCTACCTCAGCAGGCTCGGTCTGGCGCCGGGCGCCATCGGTTCGGTGTGCCTGTCGGTGGCGGGGCCGGTGAGCGGCGATGAATTCAAGTTCACCAACAACCACTGGCGCCTGAGCCGCAAGGCGTTCTGCCAGACCTTGCAGGTCGAGCAGCTGTTGCTGATCAACGACTTCTCGGCGATGGCGCTGGGCATGACCCGTTTGCAGCCCGGCGAATTCCGCGTGGTCTGCGAAGGCACGCCGGAGCCATTGCGCCCGGCGGTAGTGATCGGCCCGGGCACTGGCCTGGGCGTCGGCACCTTGCTTGATCTCGGCGAAGGGCGGTTTGCCGCGTTGCCGGGCGAGGGCGGTCACGTCGATCTGCCGCTGAGCAGTCCGCGTGAAACCCAGCTCTGGCAGCACATCCACAACGAAATCGGCCACGTCAGCGCGGAAACCGCGTTGAGCGGCGGCGGCTTGCCGCGGGTCTACCGGGCGATCTGCGCGGTGGATGGTCATGAACCGAAACTCGATACACCGGAAGCCATCACTGCGGCGGGACTTGCAGGCGACCCGATTGCCCTGGAAGTGCTGGAGCAGTTCTGCTGCTGGCTCGGTCGCGTGGCCGGCAACAACGTGCTGACCACGGGCGGCCGTGGCGGGGTGTACATCGTGGGCGGCGTGATTCCACGTTTTGCCGATTTCTTCCTCGAAAGTGGTTTCGCCCGCAGCTTTGCCGACAAGGGCTGCATGAGCGATTACTTCAAGGGGATTCCGGTGTGGCTGGTGACGGCGCCGTACTCGGGGCTCGTCGGTGCAGGAGTGGCGCTCGAACAGGAAGGCTGAAGATCGTTCCCACGCTCCGCGTGGGAATGCAGCCCGTGACGCTCCGCGTCACTGGACGCGGAGCGTCCCTTGATACATTCCCACGCAGAGCGTGGGAACGATCGGTCTACACATCAGGCATAATCCGCCCAATTCCAACAACAAGGATGCCTTCGAAGTGAGCTCAGTCAACAAGTCGATTTTGTTGGTCGATGACGACCAGGAGATACGCGAGTTGCTGGAAACCTACCTGACCCGCGCGGGTTTTCAGGTACGGGCCACGGCGGATGGCGCCGGTTTTCGTCAGGCGCTTAACGAGGCGCCGAGCGATCTGGTGATCCTCGATGTGATGCTGCCCGATGAAGACGGCTTCAGCCTGTGCCGCTGGGTGCGCCAGCATCCGCGTCAGGCCCAGGTGCCGATCATCATGCTCACCGCCAGTTCCGACGAAGCCGACCGGGTCATCGGCCTGGAGCTCGGCGCCGACGATTACCTCGGCAAACCTTTCAGCCCCCGCGAACTGCAGGCCCGGATCAAGGCCCTGCTGCGCCGCGCCCAGTTCGGCCAGGAACGCGGCGGCAGTGACGTGCTGGCGTTCGATGAGTGGCGGCTGGACATGGTCAGCCATCGGCTGTTTCACACCGACGGCGAGGAAGTGATTCTGTCCGGCGCCGACTTCGCCCTGCTCAAGCTGTTCCTCGATCACCCTCAGGAAATCCTCGACCGCGACACCATCGGCAACGCCACCCGTGGCCGCGACCTGATGCCGCTCGACCGCATCGTCGACATGGCCGTCAGCCGTTTGCGCCAGCGACTGCGGGACACCGAAAAACCGCCACGGCTGATCCGCACCGTGCGTGGCAGCGGCTACCAGCTGGCAGCCAATGTGGTTGCCGGCAATGGTCACTGAGTTCCTGCGCACCACCGCGCGCAAAGTGCCGATGCCGCGTTCGCTGCTCGGGCGGATGCTGCTGCTGACGTTGCTCGCGGTGTTGTTCGCCCAGACCCTGTCCAGCGTGATCTGGGTGTCCCAATTGCGTGCGACCCAGCTCGAAGGGCTGGTCACCAGCGCCCGCAGCCTCGCCCATTCGATGACCGCCAGCGTCAGTTACTTCCGCTCGTTGCCGGTGGCTTATCGGCCGCTGGTGCTCGACCAATTGCGCAGCATGGGCGGCACGCGTTTTGTGGTGACACTGAATGACAAACCGTTGGGCATGGAAGTGCTGCCGGTGACGCCGCGCAAGGCGGCGGTGCTGAAAGCGGTGGATGAAGTGCTGCGTCAGTCGCTGGGCCAGGACACCGACATTCTGGTGACCTTCGTCAGCCCCGATGACTTACGGATCTTCAACGCCGGGTTGAAACTCGATGAGTTGCCGCGTTCGTGGGCGCATTACGCCTTGACCCTGGAACCGGTGAATCCGCCGGTGCTGGTCACGCAGATTCAGTTGGCACCGGGTGAGTGGCTGTACATTGCCTCGCTGCTGCCCGAACCCTACACCAGTCTTGAAGAACAGGGTCTGCCGACCCAGCAAGTGTGGTTCATCGTCTTCACCAGTGGTTTTCTGTTGTTGTTCATCGGTCTGCTGGTGCACTGGCAGAGCCGGCCGCTCAAGCGTCTGGCGCGAGCCGCGCGGGATTTGTCGCTGGGCGCCGACGTCGAGCCGGTGGCTGAGGGCGGCGGCAGTGAAGTGGTCGAAGTGGGCCGCGCCTTCAACACCATGCGCGAGCGGATCAGCCGTTACCTGACCGAGCGTAGTCAGTTGTTCAGCGCGATTTCCCATGACCTGCGCACGCCGATCACCCGTTTGCGTCTGCGGGTCGAACTGCTGGAAGACGAACAGCTGCAAACCAAGTTCGGCCGTGACCTGGATGAATTGGAGCTGTTGGTCAAAGGCGCGCTGCAATGCGTGAAAGACACCGACATCCACGAAAACATCGAGCCGGTGGATCTCAATCATGTACTCGACTGCCTGGTGGAACCGTATCTGGCGCCCAACGGCAATGGCCGCGTGACGCAGCAGGGGCGGGCGCTGGCGGCGTATCCGGGCAAGCCACTGGCGCTCAAGCGCTGCATCGGCAACCTGATCGACAATGCGTTGAAGTACGGGCAGAACGCGCACTTGCACATCGATGATGACGAAAGCGCATTCGTGCTGCATGTCGACGACGAAGGGCCGGGCGTGCCGGAGCAACGGCTGGAGCAGGTGTTCGAACCGCACTTCCGGTTGGCGGGGCAGCAGCAGGGTTATGGTCTCGGTTTGGGGATCGCCCGCAACATTGCTCATAGCCATGGGGGGGAGGTGACGTTGCAGAATCTTCGTGAAGGCGGATTGCGCGTGACCCTGCAATTGCCGCGTTCGGTGGATTGATCTGATTGTCACCGCTCGGTGACAAAAACCGTCCCCTTCGTTACAAGCCCCTCCCGGCCCGTTGTTTAGACTGCCCGCAGTCATAACAACAAAAAAGGCCACCCATGGATCATTTCAATCCGGGCTTCAGCAGTTGGCTGAACGCCCCTGCCCACCAGCAATGGCTCGCCGACGAAGGCCTGCGTCTGCTGGCATTTGCCAAGGCTTCCCGATTGCCCGAAGGCTTCGGCAATCTCGATGAGCGCGGCCAGCTCCAGGCCGGCGCGCAAGCCGAAACCATGAACACCGCGCGCATGACCCACAGCTTCGCCATGGCCCACATTCAGGGCCTGCCGGGATTCGCCGAGCTGGTCGATCACGGCATTGCGGCCCTGCGCGGTCCGTTGCGCGATGCGCTGCACGGTGGCTGGTTCGCTGTCGCCGAACACCGTGACGGCAACACCGGCAAGAACGCCTATCTGCATGCTTTCGTCGCCCTCGCGGCCAGTTCCGCTGTGGTCGCCCAGCGTCCCGGCGCGCAGGCGTTGCTGGATGACGCCATCGACATCATCGACACGTATTTCTGGAGCGAAGAAGAGGGCGCCATGCGCGAGTTCTTCAACCGCGACTGGCGCGAAGAAGAAGCCTATCGCGGCGCCAACAGCAACATGCACGCCACCGAAGCCTTCCTTGCGCTGGCCGATGTCACCGAAGACCCGCGCTGGCTGGTGCGTGCGCAGCGCATCGTCGAGCGGGTGATCCACGGTCATGCCGCTGCCAACGATTACCTGGTGATCGAGCACTTCGACCGAGACTGGCAACCGCTGCGCGAATACAACCACGACAATCCGGCCGACGGTTTCCGTCCCTACGGGACCACGCCGGGCCATGGTTTCGAGTGGGCGCGGCTGTTGCTGCACCTCGAAGCGGCGCGAGTCCAGGCCGGCATGCTGACGCCCGGCTGGCTGGCCACCGACGCGCAAAAGCTGTTCGAACAAAACTGCCGCCATGGCTGGGACGTCGATGGTGCGCCGGGCATCGTCTACACCCTCGACTGGAACAACAAAGCGGTGGTGCGCCATCGCCTGCACTGGACCCACGCCGAGGCCAGCGCTGCCGCCAGTGCCTTGCTCAAACGCACCGGCGATGCGCAGTACGAAACCTGGTATCGCCTGTTCTGGGAATTTTGCGAAACGCATTTCATCGACCGCTACGACGGCAGCTGGCATCACGAACTCGACCCGCAAAACCGCCCAAGTGCCGATATCTGGGCGGGCAAACCGGATCTGTACCACGCCTGGCAGGCTGTTCTGATTCCGCGTCTGCCGCTGGCACCGAGCATGGCCAGTGCTCTGGCACACGTGTCTCGAAGCGTTCCTGTGTAACCATGTGGTGACATTCGCGCGTCCCTTCGTTACCTGCGGGGGGAAACGCTCTGTTTAAACTCGTGTGCAGCGCAAGCACCAGACTTGCATGCATAACAACAAGAAAGGTACATCTCAGATGAATGCGATTTCTCGCCTCGCTACTGTCATTTCTGTCGCCTCCCTGTTCCCGCTCGCTGTGCTGCCCCTGAGTGTTTCCGCTGCCGAATCCAAAGGTTCGGTGGAAGTCGTGCATTGGTGGACGTCCGGTGGCGAAAAAGCTGCCGTCGATGTGCTCAAGGCACAAGTCGAGAAAGACGGTTTCACCTGGAAAGACGGCGCTGTCGCCGGCGGTGGCGGTGCAACGGCCATGACCGTGCTGAAAAGCCGCGCGGTAGCCGGCAACCCGCCAGGCGTTGCCCAGATCAAGGGCCCGGACATCCAGGAATGGGCGTCGACCGGTCTGCTCGACACTGACGTCCTGAAAGACGTTTCCAAGTCCGAGAAGTGGGACAGCCTGCTCGACAAGAAAGTCTCCGACACCGTGAAGTTCGAAGGTGATTACGTGGCCGTGCCGGTGAACATTCACCGCGTGAACTGGCTGTGGATCAACCCGGAAGTCTTCAAGAAAGCCGGTATCGAAAAAGCCCCGACCACCCTCGAAGAATTCTACGCCGCCGGCGACAAGCTGAAAGCGGCGGGCTTCATCCCGCTGGCTCACGGCGGTCAGCCTTGGCAGGACAGCACCGTGTTCGAAGCGGTCGTGCTGTCGGTGATGGGCGTTGATGGTTACAAGAAAGCCCTGGTCGACCTGGACAACGCTGCCCTGACCGGCCCGGAAATGGTCAAGGCCCTGACCGAGCTGAAGAAAGTCGCGACCTACATGGACCAGGACGGCAAAGGCCAGGACTGGAACCTGGAAGCGGCCAAGGTCATCAACGGCAAGGCCGGCATGCAGATCATGGGTGACTGGGCCAAGTCCGAATGGACCGCCGCCAAGAAAGTCGCTGGCAAGGATTACGAGTGCGTAGCCTTCCCGGGCACCGACAAGGCGTTCACCTATAACATCGACTCGCTGGCCGTGTTCAAGCAGAAGGACGCGGGCACCGCGGCCGGTCAGCAGGACATCGCCAAAGTCGTGCTGGGTGAAAACTTCCAGAAAGTCTTCAGCATCAACAAGGGCTCGATCCCGGTGCGCAACGACATGCTCGCCGACATGGGCAAGTACGGTTTCGACTCCTGCGCCCAGACCGCTGCCAAGGACTTCCTGGCAGACGCCAAGAACGGTGGCCTGCAGCCAAGCATGGCGCACAACATGGCGACCACGCTGGCCGTGCAGGGTGCGTTCTTTGATGTCGTGACCAACTACATCAACGACCCGAAAGCCGACCCGGCCGACGCTGCGAAGAAACTCGGCACTGCCATCAAGGCTGCCAAGTAACGTCAGCGTAGAGCAGCTGTAAGCTTCAGGTCGCGCATCGGCCTGAAGCCTGCAGTTTGCAGCGGTCCTTCATCTTCTTTACTGGATCTTCCCATGAGTTCTGTTGCTGTGTTCAGCAAGGCCTCGCCGTTCGACGCATTGCAGCGCTGGCTACCGAAACTGGTGCTGGCGCCGAGCATGTTCATCGTTCTGGTGGGCTTCTATGGCTATATCCTCTGGACGTTTGTCCTGTCGTTCACCACGTCGACCTTCCTGCCGAACTACAAGTGGGCAGGGCTGGCGCAATACGAGCGCCTGTTCGACAACGACCGCTGGTGGGTGGCGAGCAAGAACCTGGCCGTGTTCGGCGGCATGTTCATCGGCATCACTCTGGTCATCGGCGTGCTGCTGGCAGTGTTCCTCGACCAGCGCATCCGTCGCGAGGGCTTTATCCGCACCATCTACCTGTACCCGATGGCGCTCTCGATGATCGTCACCGGTACCGCGTGGAAATGGCTGCTCAACCCGGGCATGGGCCTGGACAAATTGCTGCGGGACTGGGGCTGGGAAGGCTTCCGTCTCGACTGGCTGATCGACCCGGATCGCGTGGTGTATTGCCTGGTGATCGCGGCGGTCTGGCAGGCCTCGGGCTTCATCATGGCGATGTTCCTCGCCGGTCTGCGTGGCGTTGATCAGTCGATCATCCGTGCCGCTCAGATCGATGGCGCGAGCATGCCGCGCATCTACTGGAAAGTGGTGCTGCCAAGCCTGCGTCCGGTGTTCTTCAGTGCAGTGATGATCCTGGCGCACATCGCGATCAAGAGCTTCGACCTGGTAGCGGCCATGACGGCCGGCGGCCCGGGTTATTCCTCCGATTTGCCGGCGATGTTCATGTACTCGTTCACCTTCAGCCGTGGACAAATGGGCATGGGTTCGGCCAGTGCAATCCTGATGCTCGGTGCGATCCTCGCGATCATCGTGCCTTACCTGTACTCCGAGCTGAGGACCAAGCGTCATGACTAGTCTCGCTTCGAAACCCGCCATCAGCCTGAGTCGCGTTGCGATCTACGCGGTGCTGATCCTCGCGGTCCTGCTGTATCTGGTACCGCTGGTGGTCATGCTGCTGACCAGCTTCAAGACCCCGGAAGACATCTCCACCGGCAACCTGCTGAGCTGGCCGACCGTGGTCAGCGGCATCGGCTGGGTGAAAGCCTGGGCGACCGTTGACGGCTACTTCTGGAACTCGATCAAGATCACCGTTCCGGCCGTGATCATCTCCACCGCCATCGGTGCGTTGAACGGTTATGTACTGTCGTTCTGGCGCTTCCGCGGTTCGCAGCTGTTTTTCGGCCTGTTGCTGTTCGGCTGCTTCCTGCCGTTCCAGACCGTGCTGCTGCCGGCCTCGTTCACCCTCGGCAAGATGGGCCTGGCGAGCACCACCACGGGCCTTGTGTTCATCCATGTGGTCTACGGTCTGGCGTTCACCACGCTGTTCTTCCGTAACTACTACGTGAGCATTCCGGATGCGCTGATCAAGGCGGCGCGCCTCGATGGCGCGGGCTTCTTCACGATCTTCCGCCAGATCATCCTGCCGATGTCCACCCCGATCATCATGGTCTGCCTGATCTGGCAGTTCACCCAGATCTGGAACGACTTCCTGTTCGGCGTGGTGTTCTCCAGCGGTGATTCGCAACCGATCACGGTGGCGCTGAACAACCTGGTCAACACCAGCACCGGGGCCAAGGAATACAACGTGGACATGGCGGCGGCGATGATCGCCGGGCTGCCGACCCTGCTGGTCTATGTGGTCGCAGGCAAGTATTTCGTGCGCGGGCTGACGGCCGGCGCAGTCAAGGGGTAATCATGGCTACGCTCGAACTTCGCAATGTAAACAAGACCTACGGTGCCGGCCTGCCGGACACCCTGAAGAACATCGAACTGTCGATCAAGGACGGTGAGTTCCTGATCCTCGTCGGGCCTTCGGGCTGCGGCAAGTCGACCCTGATGAACTGCATCGCCGGCCTGGAAACCATCACCGGCGGCGCGATCATGATCGGCGACCAGGACGTCAGCGGCATGAGCCCCAAGGATCGCGACATCGCCATGGTGTTCCAGTCCTACGCGCTGTACCCGACCATGAGCGTGCGCGAGAACATCGAGTTCGGTCTGAAGATCCGCAAGATGAGCCAGTCGGCGATCGACGAAGAAGTCGCCCGCGTGGCCAAGCTGTTGCAGATCGAGCACCTGCTCAATCGCAAGCCGGGCCAGCTCTCCGGCGGTCAGCAACAGCGCGTGGCGATGGGCCGTGCCTTGGCGCGTCGGCCGAAGATTTATCTGTTCGACGAACCGCTGTCCAACCTCGACGCCAAGCTGCGCGTCGAGATGCGTACCGAAATGAAACTGATGCACCAGCGCCTGAAAACCACCACGGTCTACGTGACCCACGACCAGATCGAAGCGATGACCCTGGGCGATAAAGTGGCTGTGATGAAGGACGGGATCATCCAGCAGTTCGGTACGCCGAAAGAGATCTACAACGACCCGGCCAACCTGTTCGTGGCGAGCTTCATCGGTTCGCCGCCGATGAACTTCATCCCCCTGCGCCTGCAACGCAAGGACGGCCGTCTGGTGGCGCTGCTCGACAGCGGCCAGGCCCGTTGCGAATTGCCGATGGCGATGCAGGACGCCGGACTCGAAGACCGCGAGGTGATCCTCGGCCTGCGCCCGGAGCAGATTGTCCTGGCCAATGGCGAGGGCAATGGCTTGCCGAGCATCAAGGCTGAAGTGCAGGTCACCGAGCCGACCGGTCCGGACACCCTGGTGTTCGTCAACCTCAACGACACCAAGGTCTGCTGCCGTCTGGCGCCGGATGTGGCGCCGCAGGTGGGTGAGACCCTGACCCTGCAATTCGATCCGTCGAAAGTGCTGCTGTTCGATGCCAAGTCCGGCGAGCGCCTGGGGGTTGCAGGCCTGCCGAAAACCGAATCGCACAGCGCCAACGTGGCCCAGTTCAAGGGTCGCTGATCAACCAATGCGGGAGCGGGTTCGCCCGTTCCTGCAGGGAGCACGCGGTGCGTGGCCTGTCGCGCGCCGCATCAGATGTAAACCGCGTTAAATAAGAAGAACAGTTAATAACAATAAAACGAGGATGTAGGGATGAAGAAGAACAACAACGCTCAGCGAATCGGCCAGTTGTCAGCGGTTGCGGCAATGATGCTGGCCGGCAGCGTCCACGCGGCTGACGCGTTCAGCTCCGATTCGGAGTGGATGACCGGGGACTGGGGTGGCGAACGTACCAAGCTGATCGAGCAGGGTATCGACATCAAGATGGACTACGTCGGTGAGGTGGGCGGCAACCTTCACGGCGGCTACAACAACGACAAGACGGCGCGTTACTCCGACCAGTTCGGTCTGGGCGTGGCGCTGGACCTGCAGAAACTGTGGGGCTGGGACAACACCCAGGCCAAGATCCAGCTGACCAACCGTAATGGCGAAAACATTTCCAACGATCGTGTTGGCGATCCGCGTGCCGGCACACTCAGCTCCTCGCAGGAAGTCTACGGTCGTGGCCACATGGTGCGTCTGACCCAGTTGTGGATCAAACACCAGTTCTTCGACAACAAACTCGACGTCAAGGCCGGTTACTTCGGCGAAGGCGAAGACTTCAACACCTTCCCGTGCGAGTTCCAGAACCTGGCGTTCTGCGGTTCGCAAGTGGGCAACTGGGCGACCAACATCTGGTACAACTGGCCGGTCAGCCAGGCGGCGATTCGCGTCAAGTACAACATCAACGACGAGCTCTACGCGCAGATCGGTGCGTACAACCAGAACCCGTCGCAGCTGGAACACGGCAACGGCTTCAAGTTGAGCGGCAGCGGCACCAAAGGCACCGTGTTGCCAGTAGAGCTGGTCTGGTTGCCAAACCCGAACGGCCTGCCGGGCGAATACCGTGTCGGTTACTACAAGAGCACGGCCGATGCCAACGACGTTCGCGAAGACGTCAACGGTTTCGACGCGGCGACCACCGGTGATGCTTACCGTACCCACAGCAGCAAGCACGGTTACTGGTTCGTTGCACAGCAGCAACTGACCAGCCACAACGGTGACAAGAGCCGTGGTCTGAACATTGCCGCCAACGCCACGTTCCACGACAAGGACACCAACTTCATCGACAACTACCAGTCCGTGATGTTTGTGTACAAAGGCCCGTTCGACGCGCGTCCGAAAGATGACGTCGGTATCGGTGCGGCACGCATTCACGTCAACAATGACGTGAAGAAAAACGCCGAACTGCTCAACGTCGCCAACGGTGTTTCGGACTACGACAATCCGGTGTTCTCGCCGATTCGTGAAACCGAATACAACTACGAGATCAACTACGGCTTCCACGTGACCAACTGGCTGACCGTGCGCCCGAACCTGCAATACATCACTCATCCGGGCGGTGTGGATGAAGTGGATAACGCTTTGGTCGCTGGCCTGAAAATTCAGTCTACGTTCTGACGCGTCTGCGATAAGCTCCTCTCTATGTGCGCATATTTGCGGACAGCCAAGGCTGTCCGCTTTTTTTTGGACAGGGGTGTCGCAGCCCATGAAAGTTGAATCTGGAACCGTGGCCCATGCATGAGCATCCGCTGCAACGCTTCTTCAAATCCCTGCGCGAACGACCGGTGTTCGCCTGGGAGCGCTATCAGATGCGCGATGTGCTGGTGATCGATCATCCGCTGTGTCAGGCGGTGTTCAGTCGTCAGGGCGCGCAGTTGCTGCACTTTCAGCCGCGCGGGCAGAAGCCGTGGTTGTGGTGCGCGGCGAAATGGCCGCATGTCGGCGCAATCCGTGGCGGCGTGCCGGTGTGCTGGCCGTGGTATGGCCGTCACCCGAGCGAAAACGCGTGGCCGTCCCATGGCTGGGCACGCCTGCTGGACTGGAAACTGCTCGACAGCAGCACCAGCGATGATGGCGTGCGCCTGCATTGGCAATTGCAGCTGTGCGACTGGCAGGTGGACCTGCACGCGCACTTGGGCGAACGCATGGAATTGCGCCTGAGCACCGAGCATCAGGACGACATGCCGTGCCAGTTGAGCCAGGCTTTGCACGCTTACTGGCGTATTGGTGATGTGAGTGAGATAGCGCTGTCTGGGCTCGAAGGAGCGCAGGGTTATGACCAGTTGAACCGCGAGGTTTGCCAGCAGGAAGGCGAGTTGCGGGTTGATGGCGGCTGTCAGCGAGTGTTCCAGCACGACGGCGAGTTGCAGCTCAAGGATCACGCCTGGCAGCGCGAGTTGTGCATCGATACCGGTGACAGCGCGGACACGGTGGTGTGGCATCCGGGTGCGCGGCCGTTGTTGGGCGTGAGCTGGGACGAGATCTCTGAATTTGTCTGTGTTGAAGCGGCGGCGGGCGGCACCGATAGTCTGCATCTGGCGCCGGGGGAGAAGGCGCATTTGAGTTTGCAGGCGTGGGCTGGGGCTTAGTTGTGCGTTGGGAATGCAGCCCGTGACGCTCCGCGTCACTGGACGCAGAGCGTCCCTTGAGGCATTCCCACGCAGAACGTGGGAACGATCAGCGCGAACTAGTTGAACTCGTCACCCACCGGATACCGGCTCGCATTCAAGCTCTCTTTGATCTTGCGCAGATGCGGCTGGAAATCCACCCCGCGACGCAGCGTCATACCCGTCGCCAACACATCCAGCACGGTCAACTGAATGATCCGTGAGGTCATCGGCATATAGATGTCGGTGTCTTCCGGCAGCGGAATATTCAGGCTCAGGGTACTGGCCTTGGCCAGCGGTGAGTTCTCGGCGGTCAGGCCGAGCACCGAAGCGCCGTTCTCCCGGGCGATGCGCGCCACTTCCACCAGTTCGCGAGTGCGCCCGGTGTAGGAAATGATCACGAACAGCTCGCCGGTGTGCGCCACCGAGGCAATCATGCGTTGCATCAGCACATCGGCGTGGGCCGTCACCGCCAGGTTGAAACGGAAGAACTTGTGCTGCGCATCCAAAGCTACCGGAGCCGAAGCGCCGAGGCCGAAGAAGTGGATCTGCCGGGCCTGGATCAACAGGTCGACGGCGCGGCTGATCAGGTTCGGGTCCAGCGCCTGGCAGGCGCTGTCCAGGGATGCGATCGCACTGCCGAAAATCTTTTGCGTGTAGGCCTCGGGATTGTCGTCGGCTTCTACTGCGCGGCTGACATAGGCCGCGCCGCTGGCCAGGCTCTGGGCCAGTTGCAGCTTGAGTTCGGGGTAGCCGCTGACACCGAACGAACGGCAGAAACGGTTGACCGTCGGCTCACTGACCGACGCCGCCTGGGCGAGGGCGGCGATGCTGAAGCGGGTGGCCTGCTGTGGGTTGAGCAGGATCACTTCGGCGACTTTGCGTTCGGCCTTGTTCAGCTCTTCAAGGCGACTCTGGATCTGTTCCAGTAAATTTCGCACGCGGTCCATAAGAATTCCTAGATTCACCGGCGCCGATAAGCGCGCGGCTATGCAAATTGGGCCTTTGATGTGGCCCGTGACGGTGGCCTATCCTACTGATGGCTCCGACCGACCACCACTCGGAATCTGTATTTTGCGAAAATGTTGTGGTTATTACTACATTTTCCCTTGAGTGATGCCTTGAAAAAAGGTATTTGTAGCTTAACTTGATAAAAGAACAAACATCATGCCTTCGATTACGGTTGAACCGTGCACCTTCGCCTTGTTCGGCGCCTTGGGCGATCTGGCCCTGCGCAAGCTGTTTCCTGCCCTTTATCATCTTGATGGCGCCGGCCTGCTGCACGAGGACACGCGCATTATCGCACTGGCCCGTGAGGCGGGCACCGAGCAGCAGCACCTGGCGTTCATCGCCGCCGAGCTGCGCCGTTACGTGGGCAAGGAACTGGACGAGGCCGTGGCCGAGCGCTTTCTGGCGCGCCTGACCTACCTGCACGTCGACTTCCTCAAGGCTGAAGATTATGTGGCGCTGGCCGAACTGGCCGGCAGCACGCAACGCATGATTGCCTACTTCGCCACGCCGGCGGCGGTGTATGGCGCGATCTGCGAGAATCTGGCGAACGTCGGTCTGGCGGAAAACACCCGCGTGGTGCTGGAAAAACCGATCGGCTCCGACCTCGAATCCTCGCGCAAGGTCAACGACGCCGTGGCGCAGTTCTTCCCGGAGAACCGCACCTACCGCATCGACCACTACCTGGGCAAAGAAACCGTTCAGAACCTGATCGCCCTGCGTTTCGCCAACAGTCTGTTCGAAACCCAGTGGAACCAGAACTACATCTCCCACGTGGAAATTACCGTGGCCGAGAAGGTCGGTATCGAAGGCCGCTGGGGGTACTTCGACAAGGCCGGCCAGCTGCGGGACATGATCCAGAACCACCTGCTGCAACTGCTCTGCCTGATCGCCATGGACCCGCCGGCCGACCTGTCCGCCGACAGCATCCGCGACGAGAAGGTCAAGGTGCTCAAGGCCCTGGCGCCGATCAGTCCGGAAGGCCTGACCACGCAAGTGGTGCGCGGCCAGTACATCGCCGGGCACAGCGAAGGCAAGTCCGTGCCGGGCTACCTCGAAGAGCCGAATTCCAACGCCCAGAGCGACACCGAAACCTTTGTCGCCCTGCGTGCCGACATCCGCAACTGGCGTTGGGCCGGCGTGCCGTTCTACCTGCGCACCGGCAAGCGCATGCCGCAGAAACTGTCGCAGATCGTCATCCACTTCAAGGAACCGTCGCACTACATCTTCGCCCCCGAGCAGCGCCTGCAGATCAGCAACAAACTGATCATCCGCCTGCAACCGGACGAAGGCATTTCCTTGCGCGTGATGACCAAAGAGCAAGGCCTGGACAAGGGCATGCAACTGCGCAGCGGCCCACTGCAACTGAATTTTTCCGACACCTGGCGCAGCGCTCGAATCCCCGATGCCTACGAGCGGTTGTTGCTGGAAGTGATGAACGGCAATCAGAACCTGTTTGTCCGTAAAGATGAAATCGAAGCCGCGTGGAAATGGTGTGACCAGCTGATCGCCGGGTGGAAAAAATCCGGTGACGCGCCCAAGCCGTATGCGGCCGGGTCGTGGGGGCCGATGAGCTCCATTGCATTGATCACGCGGGACGGGAGGTCGTGGTATGGCGATATCTGATGTGAAACTGCCCGAGGGCGTGAATGCCCATGAATTCAAGAGCCCGGTGCTGCTCGCCGAAGGCCTGGCGCTGAATGTCGCCAAGCAATTGAGCGAAGCGTTGGCGGCACGCGGCAACGCCGTGCTGGTGGTGTCCGGCGGCCGTAGTCCGGTGGCGTTTTTCCAGCACCTGGCCAAGCAGGAACTGGACTGGTCGAAGGTCGTCGTGACCCTCGCCGACGAACGCTGGGTGCCGGTCGAACACGCCGACAGCAACGCCGGTCTGCTCAAGCAATATCTGCTCAAGGGCCCGGCGGCCAAGGCGCAGTTCCTCAGCCTCTACAGCGCGGCGGCCAATGTCGAGCAGGCTGCGGAGCAGGCCGATCGTTTGCTCGCCGAGTTGCCGCCCATCGACGTGCTGGTACTGGGCATGGGCGATGACGGTCACACCGCGTCGCTGTTCCCGGACAGCCCGAACCTGGCCGAAGCCCTGCAAGCCGACGGCACCCGTCGCTGCTGGCCGATGCTCGCGCCGAGTGTGCCGCGTCAGCGCCTGACCATGAGCCGTGCACTGCTGGCGTCGGCGAGGCACAAGATTCTGTCGATTTCCGGTCAGTCGAAACTGACCACCCTGAATGCCGCACTGGCATCCAACGACGTCGCCGCCATGCCGGTTCGCGCGTTTCTGCAACCTACGTTAGAGATTTACTGGTGCCCATGAGCCAAGGAACAGCCGCTATGAAAACCCCATCCCCGACCGTTTCCATGGCGGACAAAGTTGCCCTGATCGACAGCCTCTGCGCCAAGGCGCGGATCCTGCCGGTGATCACCATCGCCCGCGAACAGGACGTGCTGCCGCTGGCCGACGCCCTGGCCGCCGGCGGTCTGACCGCGCTGGAAGTGACCCTGCGTTCGCAGTTCGGCCTCAAGGCGATCCAGATCCTGCGCGAACAGCGCCCGGAGCTGGTGACCGGTGCCGGCACCGTGCTCGACCGCAATATGCTGGCCGCGGCTGAAGCTGCCGGTTCGCAGTTCATCGTCACCCCGGGCATCACCCGTGACCTGCTGGAAGCCAGCGTCGAGAGCCCGATCCCGCTGCTGCCGGGCATCAGCAATGCCTCCGGCATCATGGAAGGCTATGGCCTGGGTTATCGCCGCTTCAAACTGTTCCCGGCGGAAGTGAGCGGCGGCGTGGCGGCCATCAAGGCCCTCGGCGGCCCGTTCGGCGAAGTGAAATTCTGCCCGACCGGCGGCGTAGGTCCAGCCAACATCAAAAGCTACATGGCGCTGAAAAACGTCATGTGCGTGGGCGGTAGCTGGATGCTCGATCCCGAGTGGATCAAGAACGGTGACTGGGCCCGCATTCAGGAATGCACCGCCGAGGCGTTGGCGCTGCTGGACTGATGCTCTTCAATTAGTTGCAACCCTACACTTCGTTGTGTGTTCTACGGCTTTAACGGTGCGCTTGGTCGGCGCACCGTTTTTTTTTGCCTGGGACAACCTTCGTTATCTCGAGATACGTTATTTCGAGATACATAGTTACCGCACCTGGCTTTGCCTGTGGCGCTAACCTGCGTTCATCTTATGGAAGAGAGAACGCGTCATGGATAACCAGCCTTCAGCACCATCGATTTATCAACTGGCCCCCGAGCAAGTCGCCGGGCCTTATTTCCGCAATCCCAGACTGCTGCGCCGCAACATCAGCGAGGGTGCCGAAGGCCTGCCGTTGCTGCTGCGCCTGACCATCGTCGATGCCATGACCGCCGAGCCGGTCAGCGGTGCACTGGTGGATATCTGGCACTGCAATGCCCGTGGCGCCTATTCCGGCTGGAGCCGGGTGAACCCGGATCTGGAAGTCGACGTCGAGGACATCGGCTCGATCCCGCGAACCGACGATGACACCTACCTGCGCGGTGGTCAGTTCAGCGACCATAAGGGGGCGGTGCGCTTTACCACGATCTATCCGGGTTTTTATGCCGGCCGAGCCCTGCATATTCACGTGGCGGTGCGCATCGTCGCCGGTAACGAATACCTGGAGGAGCGCAACGTGGCCTGGGTCGGGCAGCTGTATTTTCCGGAAGTGGTTTCCCGCAGCGTGCTCAATGCCAAGGCTTACCGCGGGCGCAGCTCGGTGCCGGTGTGCAACGCCGACGATGCCTACTACACCAGCATGGGCGGTGAAGCCTCGACCCTGGCCGTGTGGCCGATCGGCCGCGACTCGCACGAAGACGGTTACTTCGGCCACCTCACGATCGGCATCGACACCTTTGCGGTGTCGTCGCAGATCAAGCCCGAGGACTTCGACAAGTACACGGTTTAACGCAGTTCATTCAGCGCCAGAATCAGCGACTGAATCTGCGCCGCCGTCGTGGTCAGCGACGGCGTGACACGGATGCACGGCCCGCAGGCCGCGCCGTTGCGCACGACAGTGAAGAGGTTGTAGTCGTTGAGCAGGCGTTCGACCATCGCCTGCTGGTCGGCATGGCGGGTAAAGCGTAGCGAGGTGATGCCGCAATACAGACGCGGATCGTCCGGGGTCATGACTTCAATGCCCGGCAGATTGCGCACGGCGCTCACCCACAGATTGCGCAGGTAATTCATCCGCGCGCCTTTGGCGGCTGCGCCACCCAGTGCTCGGTGTTCCTCGAACACCAATGGCAAGGTCATCAACGCCGGAATGTTCGGCGTGCTGTAAGGCGTGCGCGAACGGATATCGCCAGCCGAAAAATGCATCTCGCCCATGTCCGGGTCGATGTCGGCCAGGCGCTGTGGAGCGATGTAGATAAATCCGAGGGTCAGCGGCGAGCCGATCCACTTGTGCAGGTTGTACCCGGCGAAGGCGATGCCCAGCGCTTCCAGGTCGAACTCGATCTGACCAAGGGCATGGGCGCCATCGAGGATGATGTCGACGCCGTGCTCCTTGGCCAGCGAGGCAATGGCCTGCACCGGCATCACCAGCCCGGTGCGGTGGGTGACGTGAGTCAGCGCCATCAGCTTGAGCTTCGGATAGCGGATGAAGGCTTCGCGGTAAGTCGCCAGCAGGCTGTCGAAGCTGGCCGGGTGGGCGTGCTCGATCTCGATCACCTCGACCCCGCGATGCTTTGCCAGCCAGCGCATGGCGCCCTTGACCGTGTCGTACTCCAGATCGCAGATCAGCACCTGGTCGCCAGGTTGCAGACGGTTGTAGTTGCGGATCAGTGATTGCAGGCCGGCAGTGGCGTTGTGGGTGAAGGCCACGCTTTGTGCGCGGACGCCGATCAGCTCGGCCAGTTGCGCGCGGATGTCGAGGCTGTCGTGCTGTTCGAAACGCTGGCGCACGTAGATCGAGTTGCTGTTGTTGATCAACTCGATGTTGCGCTGGTACTCCTCGACCACCGTGCGCGACATGCGCCCGAAGTAGCCATTTTCCAGATTCACCGGGCCGGGGTGGCGGTCGTAACGGTCGGCGAATGTTTGCCAGAAGACTTCGTCTCGGGCGCGGCGGGTGTTATCGGGCATGGTCGACTCGACTCGGATCAGGGTGACGCCTCAATGGCGCGGGGCAGGTTTGCCGTGTTTGGCGCGCAGCGGTTCGAGCAGTTCCGACAGGCCGTTGTGATCGATTTCCTGCATCAGCGCCAGCAGGCCGCCGAGTTCTCCGTTAGGGAAGCCCTCCCGGGCAAACCAGTTCAGGTAGGGACCTGGCAGGTCGGCAATGATCCGGCCCTTGTACTTGCCGAAGGGCATTTCGCGGGTGATCAGCAGTTCGAGCTTTTCAGGGTTCATCGTTGGAATCGTCTGGTTTTGAAAACACTTCGGAAAATACAGGCATTCTGCATGCAGGCCAAATGACAGATCATGCAAATAACAGGCATACAGATTTTCGTTTTATTTATAAGTTATTGAAAATTAACGATTAATTTCTTTTCGAAAAGCTGGCACGACCACTGCAACACTCCTTGCATCTTTCACCCACGCAAGGAATTGAAAAATGACTGACATGAATAAAGAAGCCATCTCCGTCCTCAACGACCTGATCGAAACCAGCAAGGATGGTCAGGAAGGCTTCAAGACCTGCGCTGAAGACATCAAGCACCCTGAGCTGAAAACCTTGTTCACCCAGCGTTCTGCCGATTGCGCCACGGCAGCGGCCGAGCTGCAGGCAGCGGTGCGTTCGATGGGTGGCGATCCGGAAACTTCGACCAGTGTGAGCGGTGATCTGCACCGTCGCTGGGTCGACGTCAAAGCGATGTTCACCGGCAAGGACGAAGAAGCGGTACTCAATGAAGCCGAGCGCGGTGAAGACCACGCCCTGAAGGCTTATCGTGAAGCGATCGAGAAGATCAACAAACACAACCTGGTCGGCATTCGTGATCTGGTCGAACGCCAGTACCACGGTGTGCAACGCAATCACGACCAGGTGAAAGCGCTGCGTAACCAGGCTCGCGCACGCTCGTAAGCTTCACTGAAACACAATGTGGGAGCGGGCTTGCCCGCGAATGCGGTGTATCAGGCAACGATAATCTTGCTGATATACCGCATTCGCGAGCAAGCCCGCTCCCACTTTTGTGTTGTGCAATCCATCAGCCGATGCTGATGGCCGGCAACGTCGGCAGGGTAACGGTCTGTTGCTTGCGCGGCGCCAGGATCTCGGCCTCGCCGTCCACCACCAGCTCATCGCGCTGGTTGAATACGCGCGTGGCAATGCGCACGCGGAATTTCGGCAGTTTCTCCAGAATCTCCAGACGTACTGTCAGGGTGTCGCCGATCTTCACCGGCTTCTGGAAGCTCATCTGCTGGCCAATATAAATGGTGCCCGGTCCAGGCAGCTCGCAAGCCACGGCCGCACTGATCAGCGCACCGCTGAACATGCCGTGGGCGATACGTTCCTTGAACATGCTGGCGGCGGCGAACTCGGCGTCCAGGTGCACCGGGTTGTGGTCGCCGGACATCGCGGCGAACAGCTGAATGTCGCGTTCTTCGACAGTCTTGCTGTAGCTCGCGGTCTGGCCCACTTCGAGGGCTTCGTAAGGGATGTTGGTAACCTGGGTCATGGGTCTGAATTCCTGTGACGGATGAAATGAATCCACAAAAAATTATTCGCTGCGGTGCGGCCGGCGATGGCTCAGGGCCTGTTCGATCCAGGCCAGCACATCGGCGGTCACCTCGTCGCGGTTGCTCTCGTTGAACAATTCGTGCCGCGCCTGCGGGTAGATCTTCAGTTGCAGGTTCTGGCTGCCGGCCGCGCGCAAGGCGTTGGCCAGATCAGTCAGACGCTTGCCTTCGCTCACCGGATCACATTCGCCGCCGATCACCAGCAGCGGCAGGCCCGGATCAATCTGGGCGAGATTGGACGCTTTGCTGATTTGCTGCAACCCGCCGAGCAGGTCGATCCACAACTGATTGGTGCAGCGAAAGCCGCACAGCGGGTCGGTGGCGTACTTGTCGACCTCGGCCGGGTCGCGACTCAGCCAGTCAAATGCGGTGCGCGCAGGTTTGAATTTATTGTTGAACGAGCCGAACGACAGCCATTCGATCAGCGCGCTGCGGCCCTTGGCGCCCTGGCGCAGTTTTTCGAACCGGGCGATCTGCCGCGCCGCGCGGTACAGCGCAACCGGCTGGAAATTCGAGCCGCTGAGAATCGCGCCGTGCAGGCTGGCGCTGTGATGCAGCAGATAAGCCTGGGCAATGTAGCTGCCCATGCTGTGCCCGAGCAGCACGATCGGAACCCCTGGATGACGCTGGCCGAGGAACTGGTTGAGGCTCGCGATATCTCCAACCACCTTGCACCAGCCGTCGTCATCGGCGAAATGCCCGAGCGTCCCATGATCGGCGGTTTTGCCATGGCCACGCTGGTCAAGAGCGTACACACCGTAGCCTTCGGCGCAGAACGCCTCTGCCAGCCGAGCGTAGCGGGCGCTGTGTTCCGCCATGCCGTGGGCCAGCAGAATCACCGCTTTCAGCGGCGCGTTCGGCAGCCACAGGTTGACGAAGAGACGGCTGTGGTCACTCGCGTCCAGCCAGAAGGTGTCGTGGATCATGGCGATTCCTTTTGCGGCCTGTTTTTGCTCAAGCGTCTTGCAGAGGTTGCATTGTATAGCGCGTCCGATCAGCTCACGCCACGGCAGGAAGATTCACACGATCAATGAGGACCTTGCCCATATTTGCCTGATTGACCATAGCTGCTAGTGTCCGTGAAGCCCCGCTTTTTGCTCTCGGCTTTTTCACGGACAGAAAGAAATGACAGCGGAGCGGCCCCGGATCGGCTCAGGTAAAGAGGACAAGAACAATGCAACCTGATTTCTGGAATGACAAACGCCCGGCGGGCGTACCCCTGGACATCGATGCGGGTGAGTTCAAGTCGGTGATCGAGGTGTTCGAGCGTTCCTGCAAGAAATTCGCTGATCGCCCGGCGTTCAGCAACATGGGCGTGACCCTGACCTACGCCGAGCTGGAGCGCCAGAGCGCCGCGTTCGCCGGTTATCTGCAAGCCCACACCGATCTGGCACCGGGGGATCGCATCGCGGTGCAGATGCCCAACGTCCTGCATTATCCGATCGCCGTATTCGGCGCGTTGCGCGCCGGGCTGATCGTGGTCAACACCAACCCGCTGTACACCGCGCGGGAGATGCGTCACCAGTTCAAGGACTCCGGTGCCCGGGCGCTGGTGTACCTGAACATGTTCGGCCAGAAGGTTCAGGAAGTGCTGGCGGACACCGACATTCAGTATCTGATCGAAGCGAAGATGGGCGATCTGATGCCCACCGCCAAAGGTTGGCTGGTCAACACTGTGGTCAGCAAAGTGAAGAAGATGGTGCCGGCGTATTCGCTGCCCCAGGCGATTTCCTTCAAGAGCGCGTTGCGCATGGGCCGGGGTCTGGGCATCAAGCCGCTGAAGGTCGGCCTCGATGACATCGCCGTCCTGCAATACACCGGCGGCACTACCGGCCTGGCCAAGGGCGCGATGCTCACTCATGGCAATCTGGTAGCGAACATGCAGCAGGTGCGCGCCTGTCTCGGTCAGTTCGGCAGCGACGGCCAGCCGCTGTTGCGCGAAGGGCAGGAGGTGATGATCGCGCCGTTGCCGCTGTACCACATCTATGCCTTCACCGCGAATTGCATGTGCATGATGGTGTCAGGCAACCACAACGTACTGATCACCAACCCGCGTGACATCGGCGGCTTCATCAAGGAGCTGAAGAACTGGAAATTCTCGGCGCTGCTCGGGCTCAACACCCTGTTCGTCGCGCTGATGGATCATCCGGACTTCAAGACCCTGGATTTCTCCACCCTCAAGCTCACCAACTCCGGCGGCACCGCGCTGGT
Source organism: Pseudomonas glycinae (assembly GCF_001594225.2). GTDB lineage: Bacteria > Pseudomonadota > Gammaproteobacteria > Pseudomonadales > Pseudomonadaceae > Aquipseudomonas > Aquipseudomonas glycinae. The sequence continues at coordinate 468,954 of NZ_CP014205.2, read as the reverse complement.
CAAGGCCACGGCCGAACGCTGGGAACAGCTCACCGGTTGCCGGATCACCGAAGGTTACGGCCTGACCGAAACCTCGCCGGTGGCCTGCACCAATCCGTACGGCGAGCTGTCGCGGATCGGAACGGTCGGCCTGCCGGTGCCGGGCACCTTGTTGAAAGTCATCAACGACGACGGCGTCGAGCAGCCGCTGGGCGAGCGCGGCGAGTTGTGCATCAAGGGCCCGCAGATCATGAAGGGCTACTGGAACAAGCCCGAGGCCACCGCCGAAGTGCTGGATGGCGAAGGCTGGTTCAAGTCCGGCGACATCGCGGTGATCGACCCGGACGGGTTCGTGCGCATCGTCGACCGCAAGAAAGACATGATCATTGTCTCCGGTTTCAACGTGTACCCGAACGAGATCGAAGACGTGGTGATGGCCCACCCGAAAGTCGCCAACTGCGCGGTGATCGGGGTGCCGGACGAGCGTTCCGGCGAGGCGGTGAAGCTGTTTGTTGTCGCGCGGGAAACCGGGGTCAGCCTGGAAGAGCTGAAGGCTTACTGCAAAGAGAATTTCACCGCTTACAAGGTGCCGAAACACATCGTGCTGCGTGAGTCGTTGCCGATGACGCCTGTCGGGAAAATTCTGCGGAGGGAGTTGCGCGATATCGCCTGATCGGTGATGCGTACCCGTTGAGTACGAAAAATCGCAGTCTCTGGCGGCTACTTCAAGCTGCGGGAGGCTGCGATTTTTGCTTTCTATCCGCGACGTTGTCCCCGAAAACAGGGACTTTCAAGGTCTTATAGGATTTTTGCTCTAAAATGACTGCCAATAGTTCTTGAGTCATTAAAGTGACCATGTGGGCCGCTTTTGGCTCTGGTCGACCCTTGGCAAAGCTGCTACTCTCGGCGCGCTTTGTGACTTCTCGGCCTTGTAAAAAGCCAGACTCACCAATAAACAAACACCAATAATAATCGCATCAAATGCGGTGCTGAATTCGCGTTGCTGAGGAGTGGGCTTCCATGATCGAAGACTTTTGGAAGGATAAGTACCCCGCTGGAATTGCTGCCGACATCAATCCAGACGAGTACCCGAATATTCAGGCAGTGTTGAAGCAATCCTGCCAACGCTTCGCCGACAAACCGGCGTTCAGCAACCTGGGCAAGACCCTCACCTACGGTGAACTGTACGAATTGTCCGGTGCGTTTGCCGCTTATCTGCAACAGCATACCGACTTGCAGCCCGGTGATCGAATCGCCGTGCAACTGCCCAACGTGTTGCAGTACCCGGTCGCCGTCTTCGGTGCCATTCGTGCCGGGCTGATCGTGGTCAACACCAACCCGCTGTACACCGCGCGGGAAATGGAACACCAATTCAACGACTCCGGTGCCAAGGCGCTGGTGTGCCTGGCGAACATGGCGCACCTGGCGGAAGCCGTGGTGCCGAAAACCGGCGTCAAACACGTCATTGTCACCGAAGTCGCCGACCTGCTGCCGCCGATCAAGCGCCTGCTGATCAACAGCGTCATCAAGTACGTGAAGAAAATGGTTCCGGCTTATCACTTGCCAAAAGCCATCAAGTTCAACGATGTGCTGAGCAAGGGCCAGGGCCAGCCGGTGGCTGAAGCCAACCCGGACAGCGGTGATGTTGCGGTACTGCAATACACCGGCGGCACCACCGGCGTGGCCAAGGGCGCGATGCTCACCCATCGCAATCTCGTCGCCAACATGCTGCAGTGCAAGGCGCTGATGGGCTCCAACCTCAACGAAGGGTGCGAGGTCCTGATTACCCCGCTGCCGCTCTACCATATCTATGCGTTCACCTTTCATTGCATGGCGATGATGCTGATCGGCAACCACAACATCCTGATCAGCAACCCGCGCGATCTGCCGGCGATGGTCAAGGAGCTGTCGAAGTGGAAGTTCAGCGGTTTCGTCGGCCTTAACACCCTGTTCGTGGCCCTGTGCAACAACGAAGGTTTCCGCAAGCTGGATTTCTCGGCGCTGAAAGTCACTCTGTCCGGCGGCATGGCCCTGCAACTGGCCGCGGCCGAGCGCTGGAAAGCGGTCACCGGTTGCCCGATCTGCGAAGGTTACGGCATGACCGAAACCAGCCCGGTGGCCACCGTCAACCCGATCCAGAACATTCAGATCGGCACCATTGGCATTCCGGTGCCTTCGACCCTGTGCAAAGTCATCGACGATGCCGGTGTCGAGCAGCCGCTGGGCGAAATCGGCGAGCTGTGCGTCAAGGGTCCGCAGGTGATGAAAGGCTACTGGCAGCGTCAGGAAGCCACCGATGAAATGCTCGACAGCGAAGGTTGGTTGAAAACCGGTGACATCGCGTTGATCCAGCCGGACGGCTACATGCGCATTGTCGATCGCAAGAAAGACATGATTCTGGTCTCCGGTTTCAACGTGTACCCGAACGAGCTGGAAGACGTACTGGCGACCTTGCCGGGCGTGTTGCAGTGCGCGGCCATCGGCGTTCCGGACGAAAAATCCGGCGAGGCGATCAAAATCTTCATCGTCGCCAAACCGGGCGTCACGCTGACCAAGGAGCAGGTGATGGAGCACATGCGCGCCAACGTCACCGGCTACAAGGTGCCGCGTTCGGTGGAATTCCGCGATGCGCTGCCGACCACCAACGTCGGCAAGATCCTGCGCCGCGAACTGCGCGACGAAGAGCTGAAGAAGATCAAGGCGAAGAGCGCCGCATAAAACAGAAAGCCCCGCAGATGCGGGGCTTTTTGTTGGTTTACCGCTTGATCGTTCCCACGCTCTGCGTGGTAACGCATCCCGGGACGCTCTGCGTCCCTGCCGTGCTGGACGCGGAGCGTCCGGGGCGGCATTCCCACGCAGAGCGTGGGAACGATCAGCGTGAGTGTCTTACTGGCGGAACGGCGCGAAGTTCACATTGGTGCCTGCCGGACGCATGTCCTGCAGGTACGAGTCCTTGTCGGCGCTCAGTTCCAGGCTCAGGGCTGCCTTGCGCTTGCCTTCGTTGCGGATCACCAGGCCTTCGAGTTTCTCGCGCAGGAACACGGTCGGCACTTTCAGGTGCAGCAGTTCGTCGGTGGCCGGGGTGTGCATCAACAGGTGAATCCACTCGTACTGACCGATCGCCAGACGCGAAACCGGCAAGTCGAACCACCAGATGTTGCGGTTGCGGTTCAGTTCGGCGAAGTGGCAGTTGTTGGTGCCGAGCACGGCACCGCCCAGTTCCTGGTTGCGACGGGCGATGGCCTGCTTTTTATCGAGTTTCATAACATTCCTGCGGGATCGGTTCTGTGGCGCCTGGCGCCCTTGTGGTGGGCATTCTCGGGGCAACGCTCGCAAACATAAAGCCCAACCTGCACGTCGCGACGAAATGAAACCCTGAAAATAAATGAAACTTGGCGCAAACCGGGCCAGTCAATCATTACGTACTGACTTTCCCCGTTAATGTTCCAAGGAGAATCACCATGGGTAGCACGAGCGATAAAGTGAAAGGCATGGCCAACGAAGCGGTCGGCAACGTCAAGCAGGGTGTCGGCAAAGCCACCGACAACACCAAACTGCAAGCCGAAGGCAAACTGCAAGAGAAGAAAGGCGAGGCCCAGCAAGCGGTGGGCAAAGCCAAGGACGCGATCAAGAAAGGCGTCGACAAGGCCTGATCAGGCCTTGAACGAAACAGCGAAGCGGCCATCCAAGGATGGCCGTTTTCGTATCCCGCTCACATGCGGTCACGGATCACAGTGTTTCAAAGTCGCCAATTAAGCTACTTTGATGAGAGAAAAACGGCCCCTGAGTCGCCACGACTTCAACCTGTTTTGCGGCGAAAGGAGACGCGAATGATTTTTCCCGACATGAAAGGTCTGCCCCTGCACCGGGTGATGGTGCGCACGGTCACCGAATTCGTCGACGACGAGATGTCGACCTATGCCTCGGCACTGGCCTACCAGATGCTGTTCTCGCTGTTCCCGTTCATTCTGTTCCTGATTGCCCTGATCGGTTTTCTGCATCTGCCGGACTTCTTCTCCTGGCTGCGCCTGCAATCGGAACTGGTGTTGCCGCCCCAGGCGTTGGAGCAGGTCAACCCGGTGATCGATCAACTGCAGCAATCCAAGGGCGGCCTGCTTTCGGTGGGTATCGTCATCGCCCTGTACACCGCGTCTGCCGGCGTGCGCCTGATGATGAGCGCGATGAACGCCGCCTACGACGTGGTCGAGGGCCGGCCCCTGTGGAAGCGCTTTCCGCTGTCGATCATCTACACCGTCGGCATCGCCGGCATGCTGCTGGTGGCCGCGGCGCTGATGGTGCTCGGCCCGCAGGTGATGGGCTGGATCGCCGCGCAGGTCGGGCTGGAAGAAGTCATTGTCACTTTGTGGACGATCGCCCGCTGGCCGGTGATCGTGATCCTGATGATGGTGGCCGTGGCGCTGATCTACTACGTGATGCCCGACGTCAAACAGGAATTCCGCTTCATCACCCCCGGCTCGGTGTTGGCGGTGGTGGTTTGGATCATCGCGTCCCTGGGCTTCGCGTTCTACGTCAAGACGTTCGCCAACTACAACGCGATGTATGGCAGCATCGGTGCGATCATCGTGCTGTTGCTGTATTTCTATATTTCCTCCGCCGTGTTGTTGCTCGGCGCGGAGATGAATGCGGTCATCGAACATATGTCCAGCGAGGGCAAGGATTCGGGCGAGAAAGTCCCCGGCGAACTCGATGAACATCCCAAACAACACGTTTCCGGCCTCGGGCGCGATCATTCGCTCAAGCCGAACACTGACGAAGCCTGACCATGATCCGTGAAATCCTGAAGATGGGCGACGAACGCCTGCTGCGCATCGCCCCGCCAGTGCCCGCTGAAATGCTCGACAGTCCCGAGCTGTGGCAATTGATCGACGACATGTTCCAGACCATGGAAAGCGTCGGCGGTGTCGGCCTGGCCGCGCCGCAGATCGGTGTCGATCTGCAACTGGTGATCTTCGGCTTCGAGCACAGCGAACGCTACCCGGACGCCGAAGCCGTGCCGCAGACGATCCTGATCAACCCGCTGATCACGCCGCTCAGCCCGCTGATGGAAGAGGGCTTCGAAGGTTGCCTGTCGGTGCCCGGCCTGCGGGGCGCGGTGGACCGTTACCAGCAGATCCGCTACGAAGGTGTCGATCCCAAGGGTGAGCCGATCATGCGCGTGGCCTCTGGTTTCCATGCGCGGGTAGTGCAGCATGAATGCGATCACCTGATTGGGCGCCTGTACCCGTCGCGCATTACCGATTTCAGCAAATTCGGTTTCACCGAAGTGATGTTTCCGGACCTCGATCCCAACGCGGACGACTGACTAAAACACGCGCGGTGCGAGCTCCATGGCAATCATCGGCTTGCTCCGCGCATAGCGGCTCAAACGTTCGGCCATGGCCTGGGGCAGGGCGGGGTCGAAGGTGAAGCCGCGCCGCTCGTAGAATCCACGCAAGTCCGGATGGCAGAACAGCCACACCGGCGCCTCCACATCTTTCACCGCCGCCGCGATCAATTGCGCAGCGATGCCCTGTTCGCGGCAGGCCGGATCAACGAACAACCCGGTCAGCCAATGCCCGCCGAACACCGGCCGCAGGCACAGCGCCGCCACGATTTCCTCACGCCGCGCCACCCACAATTGCGCCTCGCGCACCGCTTTCATCGACGATTGATGCTGGCGGTAGAACTTGTTCATCAAGGGCCAGGACAGGTCGTCGAGCTGGCTGAAACGGATGTCGGTCATGAATCGGACTGCCGGTGCAAAAGCTGCGGATTATAAAACAACGTGCCCGCCGGGATAGGTGTATACCTGATCTCACATCCCCTCTGAGTGGAGTACGCATCATGTCCAAAGGTATGGATTCGAAGAAAGCCGCGAAGAAGAAACCGGCCAAGACCGCCATCGAGAAACGCCACGAGAAAAGGGCGAAAAAAGTCGACATTTTTGGCCATTGATCGCGCCGTTCAGGAGCCCGGATCCGGGCTCCTGTCTTGTCCTTGAAATCAGCGTCCTTAAAAAAACCGCAAAAATAATCTGCAAGATTTCCCGTCGGTGTTGCACAGAACGATCAGACCCTCGTTCCGAGCCACGCCATGCCCCACTATTTTGACGATGCCCATCGCCAACAGATCGAAACCCTGCGTCAGCGCTTCACCGCGCGCACCGAGTGGCCGACCTGGCTGCTGCTGATCGGCGTATACGGCGGCTGGTTCGCGATTGTGCTGGGCAGCGAACGTATCGGCGTCTGGTGGAGCACGCTGCTGCTGATTCCGCTGCTGGTGCTGTGGCTGTCGGTGCAGCACGAATTGCTTCACGGTCATCCGACGCGCTGGAGCTTCGTCAACAAACTCCTCGGTTATGCACCATTCGCGGTGTGGTATCCCTACACGCTCTACCGCGACAGCCATTTGCAGCACCATCGCGATGAAGACCTGACGATCCCCGGTGTCGATCCCGAAAGCCGTTACATGAGTGCCGAACGCTGGCAGGGCAGTTCGCTGTTCGAACGCAGCCTGCACTGGCTGAACAAGACCGTATTGGGCCGCTTCATTCTTGGCGCACCGCTGGCATTGCTGGCGCTGGCCGGTGAAGAATTGCAACGTCTGAAAAGCGGCGAGCGCCAGGCCAGGCTGATGTGGCTGACCCACGGCGCCCTGACCGTGCTGATGCTGTTTTTCATCGCCCGCTACAGCGTGTTGCCGATCTGGCATTACCTGTTTTTGATCAGCGTCCCGGCGCTGTCGATCGCGATGGTTCGCTCCTACTATGAACATCGGCCGCATACGCAACCGGAGCAGCGCACGGTGCTCAACGAAGCCGGATGGCCGTGGCGCTGGCTGTTCCTGAACCTGAATTTTCATCTGGTGCATCACGACTTGCCGAAGCTTTCGTGGTACGACTTGCCCGAGGCCTACCGCATGCGCCGGGAGCAATGGGTGGCGCGCAGTGGCGGATTTCTGGTGCAAGGTTATGGGCAACTGTGGCGCCGGCACGGCATCAAGCCGATCGACAGCCCGCAGCATCCGTTTATTTGAGGCCAGCATGCCGTCAGGTTACGCAGAGTTGTTGATGTACATCGCACCCGAGCCGATACGCGCGGCGAACGAGCAATGGCTGGCGCGGATTCTCGAACACCTGGGCCATTCGCGGCTCGATGCCGAAGGCCTGTCGCTGCTGGAACTCTGGCGCTCACCCGAGTTGCTGCTGACCCAGACCTGCGGCTATCCGCTGATGACCGCGCTGCGCGGGCAGGTGAGGATTGTCGGTCGTCCGCGCTACGAATTGCCGGACGCCAGCGCCGGCAACCATTGCAGCCTGATCCTCGCCCGCGCCGATGATTCGCGCCGCAGTCTGGCGGCATTTTTCGACAGTCGCGGGGTGATCAACAGCGACGACTCCAACAGCGGCATGAACCTGTTGCGTCAGCGTCTGGCGCCGTTGCACCGGGACGGGCAGTTTTTCGCCACGGTCGGCATCAGTGGTGGCCACCGCGAAAGCCTGCGCTGGTTGCGCGAAGACCGTGCCGATCTGGCGGCCATCGACAGCGTGACCTTTGCGTACCTGGCGCAATACGCCGCCGCAGAGGTCAGCGGATTACGGGTGGTGGCGCGCAGTGCGTTCAGCCCGACCTTGCCCTTTATCACTGCGGCCAGTACGACGGACCAGCAGATCGAACACCTGCGCCGGGCCATGAACCGTAGTCTTCAGGACTTGCCCGACGTGGCCCGCATCCTCGGTTTGCCCGAAGTCCTGCCCGCCAGCGAAAGCGATTACCTCGTCCTGCTGGATTACCAGCGCGAGGCCGAAGAGCTGGGTTATGGCCGCCTGCGCTAGCGGCTTCTTGTAATTCGTTAATGGAATATAAAAATTCTTTTTAAGTATTTTTAACGCATAAGGCACCTTGCTAGGATCGCGCCACCGGACGACCGGACATTCAGCGACCCTTGACCAAGGAGCCCCCATGTCCGGCGCCGACTCATCCCATCGCAATCATGTGAACACGTTGTTTCGCGACCATTACCAGTGGTTGTGCACACGTCTGCGTCGGCAATCGAATGATGCGGCCACGGCCGAAGACATCGCCGCCGAAACCTTCGCGCAGCTGCTCGAAGCCCCCGGCCTGACCGCCATCCGCGAACCCCGCGCCTTGCTCACCACCATCGCCCAACGCCTGCTGTACGAGCGCTGGCGGCGGGGCGATCTGGAGCGTCGGCATCTGCATCAATTGCAACAGGGCGACCTCGATCACCCCCCGTCTCCTGAAGAGCTCGCCGACCTGTCGCAGAGTCTCAAACACCTGGATCGGACGCTCCAGCGCCTGCCGGGCAAGGTGCGCTCGACCTTTCTGCTGGCGCGCATCGACGGCCTGACCTACCCGCAAATCGCTGCCGAACTGGGCATCTCCCAGCGTTCGGTGAGCCTGTACATGACCCGTTCCCAGGCCCTGTGCAATCGCCACAGCGCCAACCAAACCCTGATTTCCTCCCAGAACAAGAGGTCCGCATGAGATCGCTCAAAACCCTGCTCGGCAGTTCGCTGCTGGCCCTGACCCTGACGGCCGGCCATGCCGTGGCCACGGAAAAAACCACGCCGATTCACTTCGGCGATATCACTTGGGAAAGCGGCAGTTTCATCACCGAAGTGCTGCGCCTGATCGTTGAAAAAGGTTATGGCTACCCGACCGATACGCTGCCGGGTAGCACCGTCAGCCTGGAAGCTGCGCTGGCGAAAAACGACATTCAGGTGATCGGCGAAGAGTGGGCCGGGCGCAGTCCGGCGTGGGTCAAGGCTGCCGCCGAGGGCAAGGTGTTCGGCCTCGGCGACACGGTGAAGGGCGCCACCGAAGGTTGGTGGGTGCCGGAATACGTGATCAAGGGTGACCCCGAGCGCGGGATCAAACCGCTGGCGCCGGAGCTGAAATCGGTGGCCGACCTGCCGCGCTACAAGGATGTGTTCAAGGACCCGGAAGACCCGAGCCGTGGGCGTTTCCTCAACAGTCCGACCGGCTGGACCTCGGAAATCGTCAACAGCCAGAAGCTCAAGGCGTATGCGCTGAACGACAGCTTCGTCAACTTCCGCACCGGCTCCGGCGCGGCGCTGGATGCCGAGGTGGCGTCGTCGATCAAGCGCGGCAAACCGGTGCTGTTCTACTACTGGTCGCCGACGCCGCTGCTCGGTCGCTTCAAACTGGTGAAGCTGGAAGAGCCGCCGTTCGACGCCGAAGCCTGGAAAACCCTGGCCGATGCCAACAACCCCAATCCGAGAGGCACCCGCTCGATGCCGGCGAGCCTGGCGATTGGCGTGTCGGCGCCGTTCAAGGCCCAGTATCCGGAGCTGGTGACGTTCTTTGAGAAAGTCGACTTGCCGATCGATCTGCTGAACCAGACCCTGGCCGGGATGAGCGAGAAGCGCCAGCAGCCACGTCAGGTGGCCGAGGCGTTCCTGCGCGATCAACCGCAAGTGTGGAAGCCCTGGGTACCGGGTGATGTGGCGAACAAGGTGAGCAGCAGTCTGTAGTTTTTTTCTGATGTTTCTGTAGTGCTGCACCGACGCCATCGCGGGCAAGCCCGCTCCCACAAGGTTCTGCGCAATGTTCAAGCCTGCGTGGTACCTGTGGGAGCGTGGCTTGCCCGCGATGGCGTTCGACCAGACCAAGCCTTTTTTGCGCTGAACCGTTTCTCGTCCGTTTCCTGTCCGAATTCCCTCATTGCTGGCCGACTAGTGGCCTTGCGCAAGCATTCGCGCTGTCTATGCTCATTCATAACTAACTATGTCGGCCGCCATTCAAAGCGCTCAGACGGCAATCGGTTAGCCGTGAACAAAGCTGCCAGAGTGCGCAACCGAAGGCACCGGACACTGAACCGACAAGGAGCATGTTTCTAAATGGAAGTTCTTCTACACGTTAGGAATGGCCCGCCTGCGGGCTATCAAGAAAAGGATGCCTTGATTAGAGCGTCGTCGCATGGACTCTCCGATTAATCATCGTTTATCACCTGACAACTTCCTCCCGTGGAGGAAGGCGTGTGCCTGTTCTGTGGAACGTAGTGGTGGATTCTGAAAGACCTGAACTTTCATCAAATCAAAAGAACGCGCGGAAGGTGATCGAGACATGTTCAACCTACATCACAAGGCTGATCTGCAGGAAATCGAACGTTTCAGCTGTGCCCTGACCGAAGCCAACGCCAAGCTGGCGGCGATCAGCCGTTCGATGGCAATGATCGAATTCACCCCCGAGGGCATCGTGCTGGATGCCAATGACAACTTCTGCAAGACCATGGGCTACAGCGCCGAAGAAGTGCGTGGCAAACATCACCGGATTTTTTGTGAAGAAGAATTTTATCGCAGCGAGGAATACGCCAAGTTGTGGCGTGACCTGGCCCGTGGCGAACCCATCAGCGGGACTTTCCTGCGCTTGAACAAAAGCGGTCGGGAAATCTGGCTCGAAGCCAGTTACATGCCGGTGTATGGCCCGGACAAACAGGTCCGCAGTGTGATCAAAGTGGCGGCGGACATCACCGCGCGCGTGAACAAGGAAAAGGAAGAAGAGAGCATGCTGGCGGCGATCGGTCGCTCGATGGCGGTGATTGAGTTCACCCCGGAAGGCAATGTGATCACGGCCAACGACAACTTCCTCAAGACCATGCAGTACTCGCTCAACGAAATCGTCGGCCATCACCACAGCCTGTTCTGTCACCGGGTCGAGGCCGAGTCCGCGCAGTACAAGGCGTTCTGGGCCTCGCTCAATCGCGGCGAATATCACTCGCACCGCTTCGAACGCAAGAACAAGTCGGGGCAGACCGTTTACCTCGAAGCCTCGTATAACCCGTTGTTCGATGCCAAAGGCCGGTTGTACAAAGTGGTGAAGTTCGCCAGTGACATCACCCACCAGATGACCACCTTGCAGACCGCTGCGGAATCGGCCCACAGCACCTCTGTACAAAACGACGCCTGCGCGCAAAAAGGCTCACAGGTCGTGCAGCAAACGGTGCAGATCATTCAGGACATTTCCCGCGACCTCAACGAAGCGGCGCTGAGCATCGATGCGGTCAGCAAGCAGTCGGACATCATCGGCACCATCGTCCAGACCATTCGCGGGATTGCCGACCAGACCAACCTGCTGGCGCTCAACGCGGCGATCGAAGCGGCAAGGGCGGGTGAGCACGGGCGTGGCTTTGCGGTGGTGGCGGACGAGGTGCGCAGCCTCGCGGCGCGAACCAGCCAAGCGACCGTGGAGATCGTCGACGTGGTGCGCAAGAACCATGAGTTGTCACTGAGCGCAGTGTCGAGCATGCAGTCGAGCCTGAGCCGCACCGGGCTCGGGGTGGAACTGGCGAACGAGGCGGGGGATGCGATTCGGGAGATTCAGCAGGGCTCGCGGCATGTGGTGGATGCGATCAGTCAGTTCAATGAGACGTTGAGAATAGAGTAGCGACTTGGGAATTGCCCCTCTGTATAGAGGGGCAAAATTTTCTCGATCACTCTTTTTCGGTCAAGGAAAAGCTACCAATGACATTTGCATAATTGGACGGGTTGTCACGCTCTTCTGCCCTGAACTTGAAGGTTCCTCTTGCAAACTTTTTCGTATCGTCTACTTCCAGAATTGTTATTTCCCCGCCCTCTGCATCTGCAGGCCAAGAGCTGACCAATCCGTTTTGATTATAAAAACCAGTGACGCTAAGGTCCTTTGTGAAGGGATATGTGCCAGTTTTGATCTCACCATAGATGTCCACTTGGGCACCTCGTAACCCGTTGGGACCTACTTGGAAACCGCCGACACGTAGATTTTTTGAGGTGACGGTGAAAAAGAGCTCATTAGTGGTGATGGTTTCTTCCGGGCCACCGTTTTCGCTCACTTTTAAACCAAATAGCCCAACTGCGTTGTTTTCCACGTTCATTTTTAATTCCTTTTCTTGGCTGAGCTGCTGGCGGAGCGACATTGCTCCTCCACGGTTGATGTTGTTTCAGCTTTGAAGGGGAGGACAACTGTCAGAACTTACAGGTATCGACTCTCGGGAGTAAGAAATCGACTAGCGGTAACCGTACGGTGAGGGCAGAGTCTCGAGTGAGACTCTGCTGAGGGAAGGGATCGTCTTAGAGCGAAGCGAGGAACTTGTCCGCCGACTGGTCGCTGATCTTCGTCGAGTTGGCGTCTTGCTTGTTCTGTTTTTCGGCTTCGGCCAGCTTGATCTTGTCCTGTAGACGCTCGGCGATCTCTTTGCCGATCGCCAGTTGTTTCTCCGGCGGCATCGCTTTGATGTCGTCTTCGGTCAGGCCCATTTCCTTCAGGATACTGTCGCGCAGACGCTGTTCCGGCGTTTTGCTCATGTAGTCCTTGAATTCATCCAGGGCCGATGAGCCTGTGGATTTGCTCGGCGAAGTATCGGAGGTTTGCAGGGCGACGCGGGTCTTGGCGAACGCTTCGTCGACGTTGTCGCTGATGCGCGTGGCTTCGCTGACTTGCCGGGTCGCCAGTTGGGTAGCCGATTCCTGCACTTTGGCGGTGGCTTCGGCGGTTTGCGCCTGGGCCTGGTTTTGCAGGGTCTGCAGCATCGCGCCGTGCAGGCCGCCTTGCAGGCCGGCCGCGGCCGTGGCGGTTGCATCGTCATTCAGCGGCTTGGGCAGGTGAATGATTTGCTGTTGTTTTGCACTGACCAACATGATGAAAGGGCCTGTAGGTAATGACTGTCAGCCCTGGTTAGCAATTACCGTGCCTGTTGAATAAGTGCTTTTACTTCAATGGCTTGTGGTTTTTGGTGAACCGGCAAAGCGGTCATCCCTTGCCGGAGGGTGGCAGAGGATGACCGTTGTCCGTCAGCGATGGGCGATGTTTTCCAGCGCCAGGTTACGGGTGCGAGGGCCGAAGTAGCCGATGGTCAGCATCACGATCAGCATGCTGGCGACGATGAACGCCAACACGCCCGGTGTCCCGAAGTGGTCGAGGAACAGACCGATCAGCAGGCTGCTGAACACCGTCGACAAACGACTGAACGAATAGCAGAACCCGACGGCCCGGGCGCGGATGTTGGTGGGGAACAGTTCGCTCTGATAGGAGTGATAACTGAAGCTCAGCCAGGCGTTGCAGAAGGTGATCATCACACCGCAGAAGATCAGGCCGAAGGCGCTGGTCTGCAACGCGAACAGGGTGCCGAAAGTCATGGCGCCGAGGGCCGAGCCGACGATCTGCCACTTGTTCTCGAAGCGGTTGGCGAATTTGACGAACAGCAACGGCCCGAGCGGGTAGGCGAGGGTGATGATGAACGCGTACATCAGACTGTGGGTGACGCTGACACCCTGACCGGAAAGCAACGCTGGCAGCCAGTTGCCGAAGCCGAAGAAACCGATGGCCTGGAAGATGTGAAAGACGATCAGCATCAACGCGCGGCGGCGATACGGTGGCTGCCAGATATCGGCGAAACGGCCCTTGCCCTCGACATCGACGGCTACTGCTTCCGGCGCGTCCAGTGGCTGGCGGTGATCCTTCTCACAACGCGCTTCGATACCGTCAAGAATCCGGTTCGCCTCATCGAAGCGGCCATGCTGCGCCAGCCAGCGCGGCGACTCCGGCAGACGTTTGCGCAGCCACCAGATGAACAACGCAAACACCGCGCTCGCCAGCACCACCCAACGCCAGCCGGACACCCCGAACGGCGCCTGCGGCACCAGCCACCAGGACATCAGCGCCACCGCCGGCACCGACAGGAACTGCACGAAAAAAGCGAAGGCAAACGCCGAACTGCGCATGCGCTTGGGCACCAGTTCCGAGAGGTAGGCGTCGATGGTCACCAGTTCGATGCCGAGGCCGATACCCACCAGAAAACGCATGCAGATGATCCCCAGCGCTGAACTCTGCACGCCCATTAAAACTGTGGCGACGGTGTACCAGACCAGCGCGAAAGTGAAGATCGCCCGCCGCCCGAACCGATCCGCCATCGGGCTCAGCAGACTGGCGCCGAGAAACAGTCCGAGGAACGTCGCCGAGGCGAACGCGGCCTGATCGGAGAAACCGAACACGCCCTGATTGCCGGTGGCGAAGATGCCATCGCGGATCAGGCCGGGGCTGATGTAGGCGGTCTGGAACAGGTCGTAAAGTTCGAAGAAACCACCGATCGACAGCAGCGCCACCAGCCGCCAGATCGTGGCGACTGCCGGGAGGCGGTCGATGCGGGCGGAAATCTCGGCGGCGCGTATCGGGTCGATGCCGTCGCGTTGCGCGGCGGGGGCGTGTGCAGTCATGGGCTGATCCATTTTTTATTGATGGAAAAGCTTAGCCTGCTATCGGAAATCAAGGATTGTTTATATCGGCGGTTGGCGCGGTAAAACCGCCGATTTCTTGCAATATCCGCTTACCAATTAACGATTTATGTCGCAGGCGTCGGATCGGGCAGCGCCGACGCCGGCAAGCCGAATACTCGGTCGAACAGCCAGTTGAACGCGAAGGTGTAGCAAGGGATGAACACAATCAGTGCCAGATCCAGCAAAAAGGCCTGCACCAGACTGATGTTCATCCACCAGGCGATCAGCGGAATCAGGAACACGATCAGCGTCAGTTGAAAGCCGACGGCGTGGGCGATGCGCCGTTTCACCGTACGGGTGCGTGACACCTGGCGGCTTTCCCAACGCTCGAACAGCGAGGTGTAGATGAAGTTCCAGGTCACGGCGATGGTGGTGATGATCACCGCCAGCGGGCCGGTGCTGCCGGGTGAGGTGCCGGACAAAAGGGCGAGGCCGAGGGCCGAGAAGGTCATCCCGATCACTTCGTAGAGCGACACATAGACCAGTTTGCGTTTGACGCCTTGCATGGGAATTGCCTCTTTCTTGCGACTTGTGGCCAACGGGGCTGGCGAAGGCGACGAAAGATAGCTTCAATGGAGGTGACAGAAAAAGTCAGAAGCTTTCAGTTTTATTGATAGGTAAATGAAGTGAATTTCAACAGCGAAAGCATTGAGCTGTTTCTCGCCGTGATCGAGCGCGGCTCGTTTTCCGCCGCTGCCAGGGCGTTGGGCAAAGTCCCGTCGGCGGTGAGCATGGCGATCGGCAATCTTGAGGCCGAACTCGGTTATGCGTTGTTCGATCGCAGCCACCGCGAACCGCAACCCACGGCGATGGCGCTGTCGCTGGTGCCACACGCGCGGCTGATCGCCGATCAGCTCAAGCAATTGCAGGTGCACGCAGTGCAGTTATCGCTGGGCCTGGAGAGCAAGTTGTCGATCGGCGTGGCGGCGGATATCGACCGGCGACGGTTGCTGGCGGCGATCAAGGACATCAGTGAGCGCCATCCGCTGCTCGACATCGAAGTGCTGACCGCGCCGCAGGACGATGTACTGGCGATGCTTCACAGCGGCCGGGTCAGCGTGTGCCTGGCGTTCGCCGGGTTGAGCGTGAACGTGCTGGAGCGCTTTCAGTTTGTCGGCAGCGAACGGATGATCGCCACGCTGGCGGCGGACAGTCCGTTGTTGCAGGGGCAGGATCTGTTTCTCGAGGATCTGGTGCATGTCCGGCAGATCGTGGTTGGCAGTCGCGATTTGCCGATCAGCGAAACCCGGCCGCTGGTGGCCGAATCCCACTGGCGCACCGACAACCTGGAAACGGCGCTGGAGATGGTCGAGGCAGGGTTGGGCTGGGGCAATTTTCCGCTGTCGGTGGTGCAGCCGTGGCTCGATAGCGGACGGCTGAAACGGCTGAATTTTCGCAACATCGAAAACGGCCTGGTGCTGCCGGTGCACGCGGTGTGGCTCAAGAGCCAGCCTTTGCAGAAGGGCGCGCTGGCATTGGTTGAACTCCTCGGCGGGGTAAAGGCCGAACCTTGAACAGGGGAGTACCACAAAATTTGTGGGAGCTGGCTTGCCAGCGATAGCGGTGGTCCAGTCCAGAATTTATTGACTGACCTGACGCCATCGCTGGCAAGCCAGCTCCCACAGGAATTTCGGGATTATGTACTTTCGCGGATTTTCAAT
The DNA here is from genome assembly GCF_001594225.2 of Pseudomonas glycinae. GTDB lineage: Bacteria > Pseudomonadota > Gammaproteobacteria > Pseudomonadales > Pseudomonadaceae > Aquipseudomonas > Aquipseudomonas glycinae. The sequence goes on along the minus strand of NZ_CP014205.2, from coordinate 453,021 downwards.
TCGAAGCCCATATCCTCGACCGGCCGCGCCACGCTGTTGCCGGCCATCAGCGTCAGCATCTGCTCCGCCGCACGCTTGCCGATCGCTTCGCGGGGCGTATTGATGCTGCTCAGGCGCGGCACCATGTGCTCGGACATCGGCAGGTCGTTGAAGCCGAGGATCGCCACTTGCTCGGGGATCCTGATCCCGTTGCGCAGCGCTTCGAGCAAGGCCCCCTGAGCCAGGTCATCGTTGCCGAAGAAGATCGCATCGACATCCGGATGCGCCGCCAGCAATTGCAGGAACAACTCGCCACCCAGGCCCACGGACGATGAGCGCGGGGTCAGCACCTCCAGATCCGGGTCGTAACGGCCGGCCTTCTGCAACGCCTTGCGAAAGCCTTCACCGCGCAGCAGGGTGCGCTGATCGAGCTGTGCGCCAATGTAAGCCAGACGCTTGCGGCCACGGGACAGCAAATGTTCGGCAGCCGTTTCCCCGGCGCTGAGCTGGGAGAAACCGACGCAGTTCACCCCGGCGGCGCTGTCCAGTTCCATCATGTACACGCAAGGAATATTGCTGGCCTCGATCATCCGTCGCGAGCTTTCGGTGCGGTCGAAGCCGGTCAGCAACAAGCCGCGTGGCTGATAGGCCATGTAGTTGCGCAGCAGATTTTCTTCTTCATCGCGCGAATAGTGGAAGTTGCCGATCAGCACTTCGAAGCCTTTGGGCGTCAATACCCGATGAATGGCTTCCAGGGTGTCAATGAATAAAAGGTTGGACAGCGAAGGCACCAGAACCACCACCGAATGGCTCTGCGCCGAGGCCAGGGCGCGGGCGGCGGGGTTGACCACATAGTTGAGTTCCAGCGCGGCTTTCTGCACTTTTTCCACAAGCTCGGTGGCAACCGTGCTGACCCCACGCAGGGCGCGGGAGGCGGTAATCGGGCTGACGCCGGCCAGACGGGCGACTTCATTAAGGGTGGGACGGCCGGTGGTGCGGGTGTTTTTATCGTTTTTAGGGGTGGTCATCGGGCGGCTTGCCAAACAAAAATCAAGGCACTAAGGTAGCGCTGTCCTTATGCAGCTGCAAATGCGTAAGCGAGGTCCTGCCTGATCCTCGCTTTTTGGCGTACGGACAAAACCTGCTGCAACCCAAAAAAACGACAAGAAGGCGTCGGCAACTTCTGCCTGTGCACTAGAGTCATAGCTAGCAAAGGTAGCGCTGTCTGCGCGCTGAGGTGTTACATGAATCATCCCATCACCGCCCTGGTCATCATGGGCGTTGCCGGTTGCGGCAAGACGTGCGTCAGCGAGGCCCTGTGCCAATTGAGCGGCGCCACTGCCATTGAAGGCGATACTTTCCATCCGGCCGCGAACATCGAAAAGATGAGCGCGGGGATCCCCCTGAACGACGAAGACCGTGCCGGCTGGCTCGACAGCCTGTGCGATGAACTGCGTCGCGTCGATGCCCTGGGCGAGCGCCCGGTGCTGACTTGCTCGGCCCTCAAGCACAGTTATCGCGAAGTGCTGCGCAGCGCCTTGCCGGGCCTGGGCTTCGTGTTCCTCGAATTGACGCCTGAAGTGGCCGCCGAACGTGTGTCCCACCGTCCGGGCCACTTCATGCCGGCCACCCTGATCGAAAGCCAGTTCGCCACTCTCGAGTCGCCCAAGGGCGAGCCGTTGACCCTGGCCCTGAATGCTTCGATCCACAGCGTTGAAGAACTGGCGGCGCAAGCCCACGTCTGGTGGCAGGCCCATGGCCTGAAACAGGCGGTATGAGTGTGATTGTGAAGACAGCGCTGTCCTTTCGACTTCTGATTAACCCGCTTTAATAACAACAACAAACCAGGAGACACCCCCTCATGTTTGGCATGTCCCATGACGCCTACCTGCTGCTCGATGCAGTGGTTACGGTGATCGGACTCATCGTCCTGATCACCAAGTTCAAGATTCACCCCTTCATTGCCCTGACCATCGCCGCCGCGTTCCTCGGCCTGACGTCCGGCATGCCGATCGGCACCATCATCAAGGCGTTCCAGGACGGCTTCGGTGGCGTGCTCGGTTTTGTCGGCATCATCCTCGCCCTGGGCACGATGCTCGGCAAGATGATGGCCGAATCCGGTGGTGCCGATCAGATCGCCCAGACCCTGATCCGCGCGTTCGGCAAGGACAAGGTGCAGTGGGCGATGATGTTCGCCGCGTTCCTGGTGGGCATTCCGCTGTTCTTCGAAATCGGCTTCGTGCTGCTGATTCCGCTGGTGTTCATCGTCGCTCGCCGCACCGGTGTGTCGATCATCAAGATCGGTATCCCGCTGCTCGCCGGCCTGTCCGCCGTGCACGGCCTGGTGCCGCCGCACCCGGGTCCGCTGCTGGCCATCGGCGTGTTCGGTGCCGACATCGGCAAGACCATTCTCTACGGTCTGATCGTCGCGCTGCCGACCGCCATCATCGCCGGTCCGATCTTCGGTACGTTCATCGCCAAGCACATCCCAGGTACCCCGAACCAGGAACTGGTCGATCAACTGGCCCGTGAAAACGATTCGGCCAACCTGCCGAGCTTCAGCATCACCCTGGTCACCGTGCTGCTGCCGGTGTTCCTGATGCTGCTGAAAACCTTCGCTGACGTGGCCCTGCCGGACGGTCATTTCTTCCGCACCTGGATGGACATGATCGGTCACCCGATCTCGGCACTGCTGCTGGCATTGCTGCTGTCGCTGTACACCTTCGGTCACAAGCAGGGCATCGGTTCTCAGCAGATGCTCAAATGGCTGGACGCGAGCCTGGCGCCGACTGCCGCGATCATCCTGATCATCGGTGCCGGCGGTGGCTTCAAGCAGATGCTGGTGACCAGCGGCGTGGGCGACGTGATCGGCCACATGGCGGTCAGCGCGCAGATCTCGCCGATCCTGCTGGCGTGGCTGGTGGCGGCGGTGATCCGCATCGCGACGGGTTCGGCTACTGTGGCGACCATCACTGGCGCGGGCATCGTGGTGCCGGTGGTGGGGATGATTCCGGGCGTGAACCGTGAGCTGCTGGTGCTGGCCACCGGTGCCGGCTCGCTGATCCTGTCCCACGTCAACGACGCCGGTTTCTGGCTGGTGAAGCAGTACTTCAACATGACCGTGGCCGAGACCTTCAAGACCTGGACGGCGATGGAAACCATCCTGTCGGTGGTGGGTCTGGGCTTTATTCTGTTGCTGTCGCTGTTCGTCTAAGGGCAAATCGCAGGCACAAAAAAACCGCAGCGATGCGGTTTTTTTGTGCCTGGATCGTTCCCACGCTCCGCGTGGGAATGCCTCAATGGACGCTCTGCGTCCGCTTTCGGCAGGGACGCGGAGCGTCCCGGGCTGCATTCCCACGCGGAGCGTGGGAACGATCAGGTGGGGAGGAGGCAGTTACTTAGTGCCCAGGCCATCCGCCCGGAACATCCCGCGAATCCCGCGTACGGCCTGACGAATCCGGTCCTGGTTTTCGATCAGCGCGAAGCGCACGTGATCGTCGCCGTACTCGCCAAAGCCGACGCCTGGCGAGACGCAGACCTTGGCCTCGGCCAACAGCTTCTTGGCGAACTCCAGCGAACCGAGGTGCGCGTAGGCTTCGGGAATCTTCGCCCAGACGTACATCGAAGCTTTCGGGTTCTCGACCATCCAGCCCAGTTCATGCAGGCCTTTGACCAGCACGTTGCGGCGCTGGCAATACTGTTCGGCGATGTCGCGCACGCACTGCTGATCGCCTTCCAGCGCAGCAATCGCGGCCACCTGCAGCGGGGTAAAGGTGCCGTAGTCGTGGTAGCTCTTGATCCGCGCCAGGGCGCTGACCAGTTCCGGGTTGCCGACCATGAAACCGATCCGCCAGCCCGCCATGTTGTAGCTCTTGGACAGGGTGAAAAACTCCACCGCGATGTCCTTGGCGCCCGGCACCTGCATGATCGATGGGGCTTTCCAGCCGTCGTAGACGATGTCGGCGTAGGCCAGGTCGTGCACCACCAGCACGTCGTACTGTTTGGCGAGGGCGATCACCCGTTCGAAGAAGTCCAGCTCCACGCACTGCGCGGTCGGGTTCGACGGGAAGCCGAGGATCATCATCTTCGGTTTCGGGATCGAGCCGCGAATCGCCCGTTCCAGCTCGGCGAAGAAGTCCACGCCCGGCACCAGCGGCACCGACCGCACCTGGGCGCCGGCAATCACGGCACCGTAGATGTGAATCGGGTAGCTCGGGTTCGGCACCAGCACGGTGTCGCCCTGATCCAGGGTCGCCAGCATCAGGTGCGCCAGGCCTTCCTTGGAACCGATGGTGACGATGGCTTCGCTTTCCGGGTCGATCTCGACCTCGTAGCGTTCCTTGTACCAGTTGGAAATCGCCCGGCGCAGGCGCGGAATGCCCTTGGACGTGGAGTAACCGTGGGTGTCTTCGCGCTGTGCAACCTGCACCAGTTTTTCAACGATGTGCGGCGGCGTGGCGCCGTCGGGGTTGCCCATGCTCAAGTCGATGATGTCTTCGCCGCGACGTCGGGCGGCCATCTTCAGCTCGGCGGTGATGTTGAAAACGTAAGGGGGGAGTCGATCAATGCGCGCAAAGCGGCGCGGCGAACCTTGTTCAGCCATTGTTGCCTCGGATAACGTAAGCGCCCGGAACCGTCCGAGCGACGCTGGTCACTGCGGTGACCTGTGGCGGACGATAAGGGCAGCGATGGCAGACTGTCCAGCGCCTTTGTAAACAAATTTTTCCCAAGGAAATCGGTTAATGGAATTCACCAGCGGCTTCTTGCTGAGCCTTTCGCTGTGCCTGGACATCGGCGTGGCCAACATCGCGATGATCACCCTGGCGATGCAGCGCGGCTATTTTCAGGGCTTCGCACTGGGGCTCGGCACCTGCGTCGGCGACCTGATCTACGCGGTGCTGGCGCTGGCCGGAATGACCGTTCTGCTGCAATACGAAACCGTGCGCTGGGTGCTGTGGATCGGCGGTTCGGCGCTGTTGATCTACTTCGCGGCGAAGATGATCTATTCGGCGATCCACCACGAAGCGCAATTGGCGGCGACCGCCGAAGTGGGCCAGAACTCCCATCGCAAGGAATTCTTTCGTGGGATTTTTCTGGCCATGTCGTCGCCGAGCGCCATCCTCTGGTTCGCGGCCGTGGGCGGCACGTTGATCGCCCGCTCCGGTGGCGGCGGTCCTTTGAGTTCGGCGCTGTTTCTCGGCGGTTTCCTGTGCGCCGGGCTGTTGTGGTCGGCAGGCTTGTGCTTCGCCGCGAGCCATGGCGGCAAGTTGCTGGGCGACAAACTGCTGCGCTATTCCTACATGGCATCGGCAGCGATCTTCTGCTATTTCGCGGTCTACGTGATCGTATCCGGTTATAACGAGTTCGTCGGCTCGGGCGCCGCCGAGGCCCTGCATACGCTGTAAATGTGCGAATCGGGTTTGGCTTCTATACTCCCAGCCGAACCCACTTTTTTCGTTCAAGGAGTCGAGTCATGGATGAGCAAAAACGCGTCGAAGTGGCTGAACCTCGCTTCGAACATGGACACTTCCTGCTGATTGCAGGATTTCGCGATCGCTTCACCAAAGAGACCGTTCAGGACATCTCTGCACTGTGGGAAAAACTCATCCCGCACATCGGGCATATTCCGGGGCAGAAGAGTGAAGTGACTTACGGTGTCTGCAGCAATTTCGACGGTAACGGCGGTTTTGACTACATGGCCGGGGTCGAGATCAGCAAGCTCGATGAGTTTCCACAGGAAAAGTATCCTTGGATCGAAATCCTGCCACGCCAGTACGCGGTGTTCGAACACAAGGGTTCGCTGGATCAACTGCCGCAGACCATTGACTACATCTACAACACCTGGCTGCCGAATTCCGAATACAAAGGGCTCAACGCCCCGGAGCTGGAACGCTACAGCGCCGATTTCAATCCAAAAAACAATACCGGCAAGCTGGAAATCTGCGTCCCGGTGGAAAAGAAAACCTGATTGCTGACCGGCAGCGCGAACCCGCTTCGCGCTGCCGATCAGGCTTTATTTGCCCTTGATCCGTCGTGCCCGCAACAGGTCGATGCCCAGGGTAATGAAGCCGAAGAAGCTGATGCCCAACACCATCAACAAACCGATTTCCACGCTGCTCATAAACGGTTCCCTCCTCGGGAAATAAGAGTCAGGTCTCAGAAATAGACCGTCCCGAATCCGAAGAAAAGCGCTTATACGCAGGCTTTACGCCCCCCGTGCGGATCGATATGAACACCTTATTCCTTTATCCTTGGCGGCCTTGTTTCCTCTGATTTCGAGCCGCCATGAACACCCTCATCCGCCACGTCACCGCCGCCGACCTGGACCGCTGCTACGCCATCGAAACCCTCGCCTATGAGGGCGACGAAGCCGCGACCCGCGAGAAGATCGCCACGCGCATCGCCACTTGGCCGGACGGTTTCATCGTCGCCGAGGTGGACGGGCAGGTGGCCGGCTTCATCAACTCCGGCGCAGCGTTTGACGTGCAGATGTCCGATGAAGCGTTCAAGGAACTGATCGGCCACGACCCGGCGGGGCCGAACGTGGTGATCATGTCGGTGGTGGTGCACCCGGATTATCAGGGGCTGGGCCTGGCCAAGCGTCTGCTGGGCGAATTTATCGAACGCATGCGCGAGCAGGGCAAGGCGACGATTCACCTGATGTGCAAGGAGCGGCACATCCCGCTGTACGCCGGATTCGGTTTTGCCTACATCAAACCGTCCGAGTCCGACCACGGCGGGATGGCGTGGCACGAGATGATCCTGACCCTCTGAAGAAGAACCCCTGACCTGATCGTTCCCACGCTCTGCGTGGGAATGCAGCCCGGGACGCTCCGCGTTCCTGCCGCACCACTGATGCAACGCCTGGCACCGTCATGACGCAGAGCGTCAAAGTCTGCATTCCCACGCAGAGCGTGGGAACGATCGGTGGACGGGGTCAGTAGAGGGTGTCACGTACTCTGGCCGGGGCCTCGCGATCATAGGCCTCGGCATCAAACTGCCCATCATTCAACCGCTTGTGAAACGCACCCGCCGTCGGCAGCGCCGAGCGCGGCAAGTGGGTTTCAGGGTTCCACGCATCCGAACGCACAAACGCTTTCGAGCAATGAAAGAACGCCGCCTCCACCGCCACCAGCAACACCGTGCGCGCCGGTTTGCCGTTCACCGCGAAGCTTTCCAGCAATTGCGGATCAGCGCTGATGGTCGCCGTGCCGTTGACCCGCAACGTCTCGCCGATCCCCGGAATGATGAACAGCAGCGACACTCGCGGATCGTGCAATACGTTGCGCAAGGTATCGATGCGGTTGTTGCCGGGGCGATCCGGCAGAGCCAGAGTGCGCTCGTCGATGATCCGCACAAACCCCGGCGCGTCGCCGCGCGGAGAACCGTCGATGCCATCGGCACCCACCGAGCTGACAATCACCAGCGGCGAGACCCGGACCATCGCCTGATAGTCCTCGTTGAGAAAACCGATCTGTTTGCGCACCGCCCGTTCGTGGGGCAAACCGTAGATGGCTTCCAGTGCTTCGATTGAATCGATCATCGTTGCTCCCCCGACAATTAGAAGAACAGCCCCATCCGCCGCTCGTAACCGATACGGCCCTTGTACGCTTCGCCGCTGTCGACGAAGCCGTACTTGGCGTACAGCGCAATCGCGGCGTCGTTGTCGGCGTCCACCGACAGTTCCAGTCCTTTGATTTCAGGCCAGGCCTGGCGCGCAACTTCCGGTAACGCCAGCAGGCAGGCCTTGCCATAGCCCTTGCCTTGTGCGCGGTGATCGACCTGCAATGCATGCAGGGTGGCGCTGTGTTCATCGGCCCATTCCGGCAACACCGGCGGGCGCTTGAGCAGCAGAAAGGCCACCGGCATGTCTTCGGCCAGCAGCGCAAAACCTTTCACGCCGGGGCCGGGTTTCGACAGCAGCGTATGCAGGGCGCCGTGGATATCGCCGGAGAACTTGATCTGCTCGGCGTGGATTTCAATCGCTTCGACTTGCTGACGCTGCAAGGCGTTAAGGCTCTCGTACGGTACGAGTTTGGCTGACACGGGAATTTCCTTTTTCCTACAAAGATGAGCCTCGGATTCTAGCGATTTTGTCTTCTCCGGAATTTTTTTGTTTCAACTGTCGATCCGGCAAATCGCCGAACGACCAAGGGTGTCTTCACAACAAAAACCACGGAGAACACCATGAGCGCACAAAGCGATATCCAGAGCCTGATCAACACCTACCGCGAAGCCGTCATGACCAAGGACGTCGAGAAAGTCATGGCGCTGTACGCCGACGACATCCTCTCGTTCGATGCGATCAAGGCCCTGCAATTCAAGGGCAAACCGGCCTACCGCGCGCACTGGGTGGATTGCATGGAAATGTGCCCCGGCCCGCACATTTTCGAGTTCCACGAAATCGCCATCGAGACCGCCGACAACATCGCCTTCGCCCACTGGGTCGCCAACTGCGGCGGGACCAATGAAAAGGGTGAAACCCAGAGTTGCTGGATGCGCGTCACCGCCTGCTACCGGCAGGTCGGCGGAGCGTGGAAGATCGCCCACGAACACTGGTCGGCACCGTTCGACCCGATGAGCGGCGCGACCCTGTTCGATGTGAAACCCTGATCTTCAGCCATAGTTGAACCGTCCGATTCAGGAGAACGCCATGAAGTATTTATGCCTGGTCTACAGCGATGAGCGCCTGCTGCATTCGTCGCCCGACAGCCCGGAAGATGCCGAGTGCTGGGCCTACGCCGAGTCGATCCAGGGCAGCGGCCGGATGGTCGCCGCCGAAGCGCTGGAGTCGGTGCAGACCGCCACCACGGTACGGATGCGCAACGGCAAACTGTCGATCACCGACGGCCCGTTCGCCGAGACCAAGGAGCAGTTGGCCGGTTTCTACCTGATCGACGCGCGGGATCTCAACGAAGCGATTCAGGTCGCCGGCAACATTCCGGCGGCCCGCGTCGGCAGCGTCGAAGTGCGTCCCGTGCGCCAGTTGAATGTCTGAAGTCAGGGCGCGGGTCGAGCAGGTCTATCGCGACGACTCGCGGCGGATCCTCGCGACACTGATCCGCCTGCTCGGCGATTTCGACCTCGCCGAAGAAGCCTTGCACGAGGCGTTCTTCGTCGCGGTCGAACGCTGGCAGCGCGACGGCGTGCCGGACAATCCGCGGACCTGGCTGGTGTCCACCGGGCGCTTCAAGGCGATCGACGTGTTGCGCCGTCGCGCACGGTTCAAGGCCTCGCAGCCGTTATTGCTGGCGCAACTGGAAGAACTGGAACAGTCCGAATGGGACGCCGAAGACGTGGAAGACGATCGCCTGCGCCTGATCTTCACCTGCTGCCACCCGGCGCTGGCGGCGGATGCGCAAGTGCCGCTGACCCTGCGTGAAGTCTGCGACCTCACCACCGAGGAAATCGCCCGGGCATTCCTCTCGGCCCCGGCGGCGATTGCCCAGCGCATCGTGCGCGCCAAGGCCAAGATTCGCGATGCGAAAATCCCTTATCAAGTTCCAGCCCTCAGCGAATTGCCCGAGCGCCTCGACAGCGTGTTGCGGGTGATTTATCTGGTGTTCAACGAAGGCTACTCGGCATCCGGCGGCGCCCAAGTGACCCGCGAGGATTTGACTCGTGAGGCGATTCGTCTCGGGCGGTTGTTGCTGGAGTTGTTGCCGGATCCAGAGGTCATGGGGTTGCTGGCGTTGATGCTGCTGCATGAATCGCGGCGCTCGGCGCGCTCTTCGCCGGATGGGGAATTGATTCTGCTGGATGATCAGGATCGCGGATTGTGGAATGCCGAGCTGATTGCCGAAGGCTGCGAATTGGTGGAAAAAGCGCTGACGACGGGACGTTTCGGGCCTTACTGTCTGCAGGCTGCGATAGCGGCGGTGCATGCCGAAGCGCCGACGGCAGGGGAGACGGACTGGGCGCAGATCGTCGGGCTGTATGACGTGTTGCTGCGGGCGGTGCCGTCGCCGGTGATCGAGTTGAACCGGGCGGTGGCGGTGGCCAAGCGTGACGGGGCGCTGGCGGGGTTGACATTGATTGAGGGGATTCTGGGGCGTGGGGATTTGCAGGATTACCACCTGGCGCATTCGGCGCGGGCGGAGTTTTGCCGGCAGTTGGGACGGGTTGAGGAGGCTAGGGCGGCTTATTTGCGGGCGCTGGAGTTGACGCGGCAAGAGCCGGAGCGACGGTTTATCGAGGGGCGGCTTAAAGCATTGGACTGACCCGAACTGGTCGTTGGCAATATTGGCCTCTTCGCGGGCAAGCCCGCTCCCACAATTAAATGTGGGAGCTGGCTTGCCAGCGATGGGGCCAGTAAGGCTAGCGACTATCGATCAGGCTTGCTGCCGAGTAGCAGCCATCACAATCTCGCGAAGACAAACCCCCTGCGGCTGCCCATACGCATAAGCAATCGCCGTCGCCACATCCTCGGCACTCAACACCGTGCCGCCCATGTCCTGCTTCCACGCTTGATACCCGGTCTTGATCGCTTCATCCGTGGTGTGGCTCAGCAACTCGGTCTCGACCGCACCCGGCGCAATCGTGGTCACCCGCACGTTATGCGGCGACAACTCTTCACGCAGGTTTTCCGACAAACCATGCACCGCAAACTTGGTGCCGACATACGCCACATGGTTCGGGAAGGTCTTGCGACCGGCCACCGAGCTGACGTTGATGATCGTGCCGTGCTTGCGCTCGATCATCCCGGCGACCACCGCGTGCACGCCATTGAGCAGGCCCTTCACGTTGACGTCGAGCATCAGGTCCCACTGTGCCGGATCCTGCTTGCTCATCTCGCCCAGCAGCATCACCCCGGCGTTGTTGATCAGCGCATCGGCCGGGCCGAACTGCGCTTCCGCCTCGGCCACAGCGGCCAGCATCGCGGCGCGGTCGGTGATGTCGACGCGGCGGCTGAGGGTGTTCGGCAGTGCCAGTGCTTCAAGGCGTTCGATGCGCCGCGCCAACAACAGCAGCGGATGGCCGGAAGCGCTCAAGCGGCGGGCGGTGGCTTCGCCGATGCCCGAGCTGGCGCCGGTGATGATGATCAATGGCTTGCTCATGGTTGAACTCCTGAGATAAGAAAAACAAATAACCAGATTCGGCGCGCAGTATATTTAGCCCACTGGAGGCTGAAAAATGCCTTATTCCTCTGTCTGCTATCGGAATCTCCTATGGATATCCGCCATCTCAAAGCCTTCCTCGCGGTGTTCGAAGAACGCAACATCACCGCTGCCGCGCAACGGCTGTTCATCAGTCAGCCCACGTTGTCGGTGACCATCAAACAGCTGGAAGAAGAACTCGGTGCGACGCTGTTCGTACGTCAGCCCCGTGGTGTGGAGGTTAGCGACGAAGCGCGTCTTCTCTACCCGCAGGCGCGGCGGATGGTGGCCGAATCCGAGGCGCTGAGCCGGATGTTTCGCGGCCGCGAAAACCGTGCGCCGCTGACTCTCGGCATCGAAGGCGACATCGCCGCCAGCCACATCGAAGCCTTCGTCCGGATGGCCCATCAGGCGTTGCCCAATCTGCTGCTGACCCTGGAAGAGGGCTGTCACGGCGATGGTCGATTGGCCGTCGAGGAAATGTGCTGCGAGGACGAACTGTTCCTGCCGCTGTGGGAAGAATCCTATGTGATGGCGCTGCCCCTCGATCATCCGATGGCCAACGCGCAGGCCGGCTGGGCGCCGATCGAGGACTGGATCACCTGCCCGCAGCATCCGTCCCATCAGCGGTTGATGGCGCTGTACGGGCGTTCGCCGGAAGCGGTGGCGGGGCATGCCGGTTCACTGCAACAGGCGTTGCACATGGTGACGGCAGGTGTCGGTGTGGCGATGTTGCCGCAGTCGCTGGTCAGCGGGCATGAGCGCATCGTCGTGCGGGCGCTGCACCTGCCGGCGCCGACCCGGCGGGTGGGATTGTGTTACGCGGCGCAAGCGCTGGAGTTGCCGACGATGCGCGGGTTGCACGAGTATTTTCAGGTCAATCGCCCGGCAGCCATCGAGGCGGCCTGAGCTATTCCAGCATCTTGCTCAGCAACCAGCTCCCCGCCGGCCCCGGCGGGTACAGCCGCGACCACAGGGCATCGACGAACACCGGTTTCGGCCAGCCGCGCACCTTCAGTTCCACCAGCAAGTCATTGCCGAAACGCTCCACTAGCCAGCGCGGCAGCGGCGCCCAGCCGAAACCTTTTTCGGCCATTTCCAGCAGCATCAGATAACTCGGCGCCGACCACACCCGGCCTTTGCCGCGACTGTCATAGGGATTGACGATGGTGGCCAGGCGCAGCTCGCGATGCTGTTCAAGGATCGTTTGATCGATGGATTCCTGTGTCGCCAACGGATGGCCACGCCCCACGAACAAGGCGATTTCCGTACGCTCGGCGACGGTCGCGCTCGCCAGATCCGGTGGGTAGTTTTCCTGCATCTCGGCGAACGCGAGATGCGCCCGACCGCGCTGCACCAGTTCGACCAGGTCATCGCATTCGGCGATCAGGCATTCCAGCTCCAGATCCGGGTAACGCTGCTCGAAACCCACCAGCGCCGCTTCGAAACGGTCGGACTGATAAGTGTCGGAAATCGCCACCGTGAGTTTCGGCTCGACGCCCTGGGCCAATTGCCGGGCGGTCATTTCCAGGCGGCTGGTGGCCGCCAGAATCGCCTCGGCCCGTTGCAGCATCACGTGCCCGGCCGGGGTCAGCGTCGGCTTGCGGCTGCTACGGTCGAACAGCACCAGGTCCAGATCAATCTCAAGACTGGCCACCGCCGCACTCACCGTCGACTGACTGCGCCCGAGTTTGCGCGCCGCCGCTGAAAACGAGCCTTGAGTGGCGGCCTGAACAAACGCCAGCAACACTTCCTGAGAAGCCATGAACTATCGCCTTGATCGATGGTTATTGGTTATGAAGTATCGGTGTGGTGCTGGATCATGGCAACCATCTTCACAGAGGACTTCGGCCATGACTGCCAACAAATCCATCACTGAACGTATCTTCCAGGCCATCGGTTTCGAACTGCTGGCGATCCTGATCTGTACCCCGCTGCTGGCGTGGATCATGGGCAAACCGCTGGTCGAAATGGGCGCCGTCACAATCGCCATCGCGATGCTGGCCCTGGGCTGGAACGTGGTGTTCAACGGCTTCTTCGACCGCATGCTCAAGCGCTGGAACATCGCCCACAATGCCTGGGTGCGAGTGGCGCACGCGGTGCTGTTCGAGGGCGGGTTGATCGTGATGGGCGTGCCGCTGATTGCCTGGTGGCTGTCGGTCAGCCTGTGGCAGGCGTTCCTGCTCGACATCGGCGTGCTGCTGTTCTTCCTGCCGTACACCTACGTCTACCACTGGGGTTATGACGTGGTGCGCGAGCGACTGGTGATGCGCAGCGTCTGCCAGAGCTGAAAACAAAAAATCGCCGCCTGTGAGGGCTGCGATTTTTTTTGTCCGGGATTTTTGCCGGGTTTAGAGAAACATCCCGCCCGACGCTTCAATCCGCTGACCGTTGATCCACTGCGCCCCCGGCGACAGCAGCAGCGCCAGTGCGCCACCAATGTCATCCGGCTGCCCGGCACGGCCCAGGGCGGTGTTGCTGGCGACCATGGCGTTCAGTGCCGAATTGTCGCGCACCGCGCCGCCGCCGAAGTCGGTTTCGATGGCCCCCGGTGCCAGGATATTCACGGCGATCTGCCGCGCGCCCAGCTCCTTGGCCTGATAACGGGTCAGCACTTCCATCGCGCCTTTCATCGCAGCGTAAGCGACATAACCCGGCAGGGTGAAACGGGCCAGACCGCTGGAGATGTTGATGATCCGCCCGCCATCGTTGATCAGCGGCAGCAGTTGCTGAGTCAGGAAGAACGGCCCTTTCAGCTGTACGTTCATCAGCAGGTCGAACTGTTCCGGCGTGGTGTCGGCGAAGGAGGCATGCACGCCAATCCCGGCGTTGTTGATCAGGAAATCGAAGCGCGGACGATCAAGTTGTTGCAGCGCCTGCTCGACCCGCACGGCGAACTCGGCAAAACCTTCGCTGCGCCCGACATCCAGTTGCAGCATCACGGCGTTGGCGCCGAGTGCTTCCAGTTCCTGCACCAGCGCCTGGGCTTCATCGGCGCGGCTGTTGTAGGTGCCGATGATGTCCACGCCTTGCGCGGCGAGGTGCAGGGCGGCGTTCTTGCCGAGGCCACGGCTGGCACCGGTGATCAATGCGATTTTGCGGTTCATGGGTCTTCCTCGATGGCGGTGACGGTTGATGGGGCAAAGTTTATTTATCCGGCATGAGGTGATAAACAGACTGAAACCGGAATCACTGGTCGGATTGTCCGAACAATCAATGGGTGGCCCATGAACAAACTGGAACTGCTGCGCACCTTCGTCCGGGTCAGCGAATTGTCGAGTTTTACGATGGCGGGGGAGAGTCTGGGGCTGCCGCGCTCGACGGTGTCCGAACAGGTGCAGGCGCTGGAAACCCTGCTCGGCACGCGCCTGCTGCAACGCACCACGCGCAAGGTTCAGGCGACTCAGGACGGCCTCGCGCTGTATGAGCGCAGCAAGGATCTGCTGTCGCACATGGACGAAATCGAGAATCTGTTTCGTCAGGACGAAGCGTCGCTGACCGGGCGGATCCGGGTCGACATGCCGAACATTCTGGCGCGGCGGCTGATCATGCCCAAGCTGCCGGAATTCATGGCGCGCCATCCGAACCTGGAACTGGAAATCAGCAGCACCGATCGCCGGGTCGACCTGCTCGCCGAAGGTTTCGATTGCGTGGTGCGCATCGGCGCGCAGCCCGATCAATCGGTGGTGGCGCGGCACCTGGGGGACTTCAGCATGATCAACTGCGCCAGCCCCGCGTACCTGGAGCGCTACGGCGTGCCGCAGACCATTGAAGATCTGGCGCAGCATCGACTGGTGCACTACGTCGGTGTGCTGGGTTCGCGTTCGGAAGGGTTTGTTTACGAGCAGGACGGACAGATCCACCGGGTGCCGATGCCCGGCAGTGTGACGGTCAACAGCACCGATGCCTACGAGTCGGCGTGCCTTGGCGGGTTTGGTCTGATTCAGGTGCCGCGTACCGGCATGAACACCTATCTGGACAGCGGCGAGATCGTCACCGTGCTGCCGCAGTACACCGCGCCGGCGATGGGCATTTCACTGCTGTACGCCCGGCAACGGCATTTGCCTTTGCGGGTGCGGGTGTTCATGGACTGGCTGGGGGAGTTGATTCGTTCGACGCTCTGATTCCTGCGGCAAATCCCTGTGGGAGCAACGGCTCTCACAGGGATTGGGATGGATCAGAAGATCTGGGTAAACAGCCAATACAGGCTGCCCGACAGCACAATCGCCGCCGGCAACGTCAGCACCCACGCCATCAGCAGATTGCGGATGGTCTTCATCTGCAAGCCGCCGCCGTTGGCGACCATGGTCCCGGCCACGCCCGAGGACAACACATGGGTGGTCGACACCGGCAGGCCGAACATGTCGGCGGCGCCGATGGTCAGCATCGCCACGGTTTCCGCCGACGCACCCTGGGCGTAGGTCAGGTGGGTCTTGCCGATCTTCTCGCCGACCGTGACCACGATCCGCTTCCAGCCGACCATGGTGCCCAGACCCAAGGCAATCGCCACGGCGATCTTCACCCACAACGGAATGAACCGCGTGGCGTTGTCGATCTGCTGTTTGAACAGTTGCAGCTTGCCGCTGGTGTCGGCGTCGAAGCTGCCGACCTTGTTCTTGTCCATCAGGCGAATGGTTTCGCTGGCCAGGTACATGTCGTTACGCACGTTACCCATGGCCTCGGCCGGGACTTTCGCCAGCGAGCCGTAGCCTTTGACTTCTTCACCGATGTGTCCGGTCAGCGAGGCGAGGGCGGGGATCAGTTGCGGCGTGGCTTCCTTGCTGCGCATGTAATCCGAGAGCACGGCGCGTGGATCGGCCGGTGTCGGCAGTGGCGCACTTTTCACCAGTGCTTGCTGGGTCACTTGGGCGACGGCGGCGAATTGCAGCGACTGTTCTTCCGGCATGGTGCGATTCAGCGCATAAGCCATCGGCAGGGTGCCGACCAGAATCAGCATGATCAGGCCCATGCCTTTCTGGCCGTCGTTGGAACCGTGAGCGAACGACACGCCGGTGCAGGTCAGGATCAGCAGACCACGAATCCACCACGGCGGCGGGGTGTTGCCTTCCGGTGCTTTGTACAGCGAACGGTTCTTCACGAACGCGCGCAACGCCAGCAGCAACAGCGCTGCACAACCGAAACCCACCAGCGGCGACAGCAGCAGTGCATAACCGATCTTGGTCGCCTGGGCCCAGTCCACACCGCTGGTGCCGTCGCGACCATGCATCAACGCGTTGGCCACGCCGACGCCGATGATCGAACCGATCAGGGTGTGCGACGACGAGGCCGGCAGGCCCAGCCACCAGGTGCCGAGGTTCCACAGGATCGCCGCGATCAGCAGGGCGAAGATCATCGCGAAACCGGCGGACGAACCCACTTGCAGAATCAGTTCCACCGGCAGCAGGGCGATAATGCCGAACGCTACCGCACCGCTCGAAAGCAGCACTCCGAGGAAGTTGAAGAATCCCGACCACACCACGGCCACATTCGGTGGTAGCGAGTGGGTGTAGATCACCGTGGCCACGGCGTTGGCGGTGTCGTGGAAGCCGTTGACGAACTCGAAGCCCAGCGCAATCAACAGCGCTACGCCGAGCAGCAGGAACGGGGTCCAGGTGGTGACCACCGTGCCGAGTTCGTGCATGTCATGCATCAGACTGTAGGCGGTGAACAGCATCCCCATCGCCAGCACGGCGAAGAACACCACGTAAGTAAAGGGGCCGGTTTTTTTGTCAAGCGCCGGCCTGCCACTGGCAGTGGGGGCCAGGCTGGCGGTCAGGGAGGGAGTAGCCATGGGCGGACAATCCTGAACGGGGGAAGGAGTGTCGCCCATGATCGTTGCTAAATATTACAGAGAGGCTGCGGCAGATCAGTGTTTGGGTTTTTAGCTTCACCGCTGATCTGAAGGCGGTGATCGCTCTCACACTTACGGATGATCGTTCCCACGCTCTGCGTGGGAACGCCGCCCGGGACGCTCCGCGTCCCTGTGACGCAGAGCGTCACCTGATGCATTCCCACGCGGAGCGTGGGAACGAGCGTGTCGGCGCTCGGCAGCGCTCAGTAATCCCCGCGCTTGCGAAACGCCCAGCGCCCGGCGATCACGGTGAACGTCGCCACCAGCGCTACCAGAATCCAGAACCCCTCCGGATCGGTGGCCAGCGGCACACCGCCGACGTTCATGCCGAAGAAACCGGCAATGATGTTGATCGGCAGCGCCAGCACCGTGACCACGGTCAGGGTGAACAGCGTGCGGTTGCTCTGTTCGTTGAGGTTGGCGGCGATCTCTTCCTGCAACAGCTTGATCCGCTCGCCGAGGGCGGTCAGGTCGTTGATGATCAGCGCGAACTCCTCGGTGGACTTGCGCAACTCCTTCACATCCTCCTTCTGCAACCACGGTGGCGGCCGGTTGAGCAGGCGCAACAGCGAACCCGGTTCCAGCGCCAGCAGCCGTTGCAGGCGCACCAGCACCCGCCGGTTGGCGCCGAGTTCGGCGCGGTTGGTCGACAGTCGTGAAGACAGCAACTCGTCCTCGACCTGATCGACGCTCATGCTGGTCTTGCGCACGATCTGCGTCAGCACTTCGCCCTGATCGCGCAGCAGGTGCACCAGCAGTTCCGACGGCGAGCGAAAGCACTCACCGGCCTTCACCGAAGAACGCAGCTTGTCCACCGAATGCAGCGGTTGCAGACGCGCACTGACGATCAGTTTGCTGCGTACGCAAACCCACAGCGTCGACACGTCCGACGACACCATGCTGGCGAGGTTAAACACCACGTCGTTGACCACCGCCAGCAACGCCGAATCGACATGCTCGATGCGGGTCGAGCGCGAACCTTCGTGCAGCGCTTCGAAAAACTCTTCGGGCAATTGCAGATGGCTTTTCATCCAGCGCTCGCACGCGGCATGAGCCAGGTTCAGGTGCAACCAGAGAAACTCATCGCCCTCGCTGTCGTCTTGCAGGCAGCGCAGGGCGGTCGCCGAATCCACCTCGCGCCCGCGTTCGCCGGGGCGAAAGCGAAAGCCGTAAAGCAGGCCGAACAGGTCAGGATCACGATGGCTGATATCGAGGCTGTGGTTCATGAAGGCTCGCTGCGAGAAGGCGTCTGTCGCGGGATTTGCAGATTCACCTGAGCCGCATCATCGCAATGTCACATGACGCTTGTGTGACGGCAGGGTGACGTTAAATCCGAGTGGCCAGTGACTGTGTACCGGTTCGGATACCGAGTCGGTACACAGTCGATCTCAATTCGTACAGACCGACGCCGATGCCCGGTTATCCATAACCGGCATTGGAGATTTCCCATGGTCAGCATCACGTCTGTTTCGATCAATCAGACCGTTACCACGCCCACCAGCAAAACCTCGATTGCCGATACGGCCGACGACACCTCGACCACCGCGGCGGCCAGCACCGGTGTGAAGGCCGATACCAGCAAAGTCGCGGTGGGCGGCGGTGCGGCGCCGGCGGGGGACAGCAGTTCCAGCAGCGATGAATCGGATACCGTGAAAGCACTGCGCAAGCAGATTGCCGAGTTGCAAAAGCAATTGCAGGAACAGCAGCAGGCGCTGCAGGCGGCTCAGGCCAAGCAGGAAAGTCAGGATGCCAAGGCGGCGGATGTTGCGGCTGCGCAGTCGCAGATCGCGACGACGTCGGCTTCGTTACAGACGGCGACGGCGGCGTTGTTGGCGGCTTTGCAGGATTCGGACAGCGGTACTTCCGGTTCGCTGGTCAGCACCTCAGCTTAAGGTCACCACAAAACAATGTGGGAGCGAGCCTGCTCGCGATGGCGTCCGGTCAGCCAATTCAATATTGACTGATCCAGCGCTATCGCGAGCAGGCTCGCTCCCACGGGGATTGTTGGGGTGAATCAAGTGTCTTGCTTGTTGCTCAGCACCTTGCCAGTCGTCGCATCGAAGTCCACATCGAACTCTTTGCCATCGGCGGTTTTCAGCTCGACTTCGTATTCGTAACCGTTGAAGTGGTTATCCAGGTCGGTGTCGGTAATGGTCGCGCCCGGATGCAGTTTCAGCGCTTCTGCGTTCATCGATTCCAGCGACTTGATCTTGCCGGACTTGACCAGTTCAGGGATCTGGTCAACGCGAACGTCAGCCTGGGCCAGGCCAGCGGTGAGTGTCAGGGCGGCAGCGGTAAACAGGGCAGTCAGGGTTTTCATCGGTTATTCCTTTGGGTGATTCGTTTAAGTGAGTTCAGGTTAATCGCCGCAACTTAACTCACCCTTAAAACGCAGCGAGCAGGCTGGACTCCCGAGGGAGCGAGCCTGCTCGCGATACTGACTGACGCGCGGATTTACAGATCAGAAGCCGTTGTTCTTCAACACCTGATCCACACTGGCGGCCGGGCGTTTGTAGAACTTCAGCAGCTCGCTGGCGCGGTTGGTGAAGATACCGTCGACGCCGGCGGCCATGACTTTTTCGAAGTCCACCGGCTCATCTACGGTGTAAACGTGCACCAGCAGGCCCTGATCGTGGGTGTATTTGTTCATCCATGGCTGTACCAGATCCGAATAGCTCTGATCGCCGCCCTGGGTCAGCTTCGCCGAAGGGCCGGTGCCGATCGCACCCTGAGCCTTGGCGTAGTCGATCCACTGCTTGAACTCGGCTTCGGATTTCGGCTCTTGCTTGCCGTAGAACGCGTTCTTGTCCTTCTCGCCGGAGTCGGCAAAGGTCACTTTGGATTTCGGCTCGATGCTGCCTTCGCCGACCCACAGCAACAGGATCTTCGGCACCTGCGGCATTTCCTTTTGCAGCATTTCCAGGCTGCTCTTCTCGAAGGTTTGCAGGATCACCTTGCCGTTGCTCTCGCCGACGCTGGCGACGTTTTTCGCCGGTTTGGCGTCCGCCGGAATCAACCAGCCACGAGCCTGGAGTTTTTCCTTCAGGTCATGCTCGATCCCCGGGAACAGCTTCGGCTCCTTGGTTTCGATGTACAGGCCCGGCTTGTGCTTCGGATTGGCCTGGGCGATGTCGATGATTTCATCGAGGGTCAGAATCTTCAGGCCGACGTAGGACGGGCGCGCGCGATCCGGGTACTTGGCGTTGTACCAGCTGCCGGCGTCGAGGGTTTTCAGTTCGGCCATGGTGAAGGCATTGGCCGGGCTGTCCTTGCGCTCCGGAAACTTGGTGGCGACGTCGGTGGTGCGCTGCAGGTTGTCGTCGTGCAGGGCGAACAGCACGCCGTCCTTGCTGCGCTGCAAGTCCATTTCCAGGTAATCGGCGCCCAGGTCGCGTGCCAGTTTGTAGGAGGCTGCGGTGGATTCCGGGGCATCGAAGGAGGCACCACGGTGGGCGATCACCGCCGGGTGCGGAATGCCCTCGGAGGCAGCGAGCGCAACAGGGCTTGGCTGGCTGGCGGCGTGGGCCTGGCCAAGGCCGAGCATCAGGCTCAGCAGCAGTGCGCTTTTGGTGAACGTGGCGGGCATGTCGAGGTCCTTTCGCAGGTATTTTCGAAGATGTACCTTTTAGCAACTCAAACGAAAACGTGCTATCGCGAGACCGACATAAACGTACTGAAAGCGAAAATTTGCGCACTTTTGTGCGTTCGTTTGCAGTACGCTTGGCCACGGCAAACGCCCCGGCAGAGGGCGCGCCTCAATGCCCTGCGTGTAAACCTTCGATCACTCTTGTGAGGTTTACCATGCGCATCACATCGCAACTCATCTGCCAGGCCGCCGACGACCTCAAGGGCTTTGTCGGCCTCAATCGCAAGACCGGCCAGTACATCGTGCGTTTCAGCGAAGACTCGTTCGGCATGGACGTGGCCGATGACGGCATCATTCCTGCCAGCGAATTTGTCTGGGCACCGGCCACTGAACAGACCATGACCCTCAAGCGCGAACTGATCCAGTTGCTGCTGGACCAGAACATCGATGACCGGATCAACATCACCGAACCGTTGCGCGTTTACATGAATAAACGCGAAGTGCCGGAGATTGAGGCGGTGCGTAGTCTGGTGAAGGGCTGAGATTCTGCTGCGATTGTTACCGCCCTTTCGTCGGAACGCCGCCCGGGGCAAGCCCGCTCCCACAGGTAGTGCTCTGTTCTGAAGATCACACTGTACCTGTGGGAGCGGGCTTGCCCGCGAAGGGGCCAGTGAATACACCTCAATACTCACTGGCCGAACCGATATTCCCGCTCCACCCGACACACCCGCGTCTGAAACGCCGAATACCACTCAGCCCGCCCGCGCGCCTGAATCACCCGGTGCTCCGGATGCTCGCGCCAGGCGAGAATCGCCGCCTCACTTTCCCAGTACGAAACCGTCATCCCCACTCCGTCTGCCCCCCGGATCGAATCGATACCGAGAAACCCCGGTTGCTCTTTCACCAGTTGCATCATGCGCTCGGACGCTTCGGTGTAGCCGTTGTCGCCTTCGGTGCGGGTTGAAGTGAAGATCACGGCGAAACACTCAGTGTTCGGATTCATCGAGATTGCTCCGAGCAGGCTTCAACAAACGCCCGCACCAGTGGCGGCAATTGCCCCTTGAGCGCTGCGCGTTCCGGCTGGAACAGTGTGGCGACGAAGAACACATGGTTTTTCAGTTCAATGGCGCGCAAGTCGCCTGACGAATCGTGACCTACGGCGTGTAGTTCATGGGTCAGCAACTCCCGTTCGAATTGCGGATTCACACCGTAGCGGCAGCGATAGCCTTCACGAATTTCCGACGTTTCGTACGCACTGGCGATCAACGAACCGGGCACCAGATGAATGCTGTCCACCGCTTCCACCAGAGAGCAGGTCAGCGGCGTGAGCACCGCACGACTGGCGTCTGGCGAGGTTTCGCCGTGCTCGGCATCGGTCCAGCCCAGCACGTGGCGGGAAAACTCCAGCACGGCATGTTGAAAACCGCCGCAGGTGCCGAGGAAAGGGCGCTGCTGTTCGCGTGCAAAGCGGATGCCCCGCAGGGCGCCGGCTTCACTCTTGTAAGGGCTGGCCGGAACGCACCAGAAACCGTCGAAACGGTCGAGCGGTGTATCGGGGTGAATCCCGTCCGTGGCCAACCATTCGAAATCGACCGGACGGCGAAGGTGTTCCGCCACCAGTCCGAGGGCGACCGGGATGGCCTGGTGGGCAGTAACTTGCCGGTCGTAGTCACCGATCAGGGCGATGCGCAGGGCTCTGGATTCCATGAGTGTTCGCTGTGCTTGTTGAGGGATGACGCTCACTATAGATTGGCGTTCACGCACTCAATATGGGCGTTTCCCCAAGTGATTAATGCAGCGACGCACTATCGGCTCGACTTCCCGGATCTGGCGCTGATTCTCGCCCTGGTGCGCGGCGGCTCTTTGGCCCGGGCCGCGCAGCTGTTGAAGGTCGATGTGTCGACGGTGTTTCGCGCCGTGCGCCGACTGGAAGCTGCACTCGGCCAGCAACTGTTCGAAAAAAGCCGCGCCGGTTACCTGCCCACCACTCTCGCGCAGACCCTGGCAGAGCAGGCCGAACGCGCCGAGCAAGCTTTGGAAGCGGCGCGAATCGGCGTGGAGCAGGGCGGTGAAGTGGTCAGCGGCACGGTGCGCCTGACTTGTACCGACTCGGTGCTGCAAGGTCTGCTGCTGCCGGCGCTGGCGCAGTTCATGCCGAACTACCCGGCGCTGACCATCGAACTGAGCACCTCCAATGATTTCGCCAACCTCAGCCGCCGCGATGCCGACATCGCCCTGCGCCTGACGCGCACACCACCGGAGCATCTGGTCGGACGGGAGCTGGCGAAGATTTCCTACCGTGTCTGCGCCAGTCAGCGTTATCTACAAAATGTTGAATCGGCCGATCTGGCGGCGCTGACCTGGATCGCCCCGGACGACTTTCTGCCCGATCACCCGACCATCGTCTGGCGCCGCCTGCACTTGCCTGGCGTGACGCCGGGCTATCGCTGCAACAGCATGCTGTCGGTGACGGAGCTGGTGCGCGCCGGGCTTGGCGTGGCGGCGTTGCCGGACTTTCTGATAAACGAAGGGCTGCAGGCCTTGAGCGAACCCTTGCATGGTTACGACACCGCGCTGTGGCTGCTGACCCGCCCGGACTGCCGCGTGTTGCGCTCGGTGGTCACGCTGTTCGATGAACTGGGGCGGGCGCTGAGGCTTTCGTGATCAGCCCTGCTGGGTCTGGCGCATGTGATCGTGCAGTTCGCGGGTCAGGCCTTCGATGCGCTCGGTCAGGTTCTTGGTCATCTCCGTGAGTCGGGTGTTCTGCTCCAGCAGCTCAAGCAGTTGCGCGGTGTTCTTCGCCGCTTGCGCCTGGCGCTCGCTGTTGGCCACGGCCAGGGCTTCGCGATGTTGCGCGTCAGCGTCCGATTGCGCTTTGTCGCGTGCAGCCTGACGAGTCTGTGCCAACAGAATCAGCGGCGCGGCGTAGGCGGACTGGAGGCTGAAAGCCAGGTTCAAGAGGATGAACGGATAAACGTCGAAATGGGTCACGCCAAAGATGTTGAGACTGATCCACAACACCACGATCAGCGTCTGCGCGCCGAGAAAGGTCGGCGTGCCGAAAAAACGCGCAAACGCCTCGGCCCGCAAGGCGAACTTGTCGTTACCGAAGGTTGTGTTGAGGTGGGCGTGGGGGCGATGAAAGCGCAGGTGATCGACAGGGGCGGTGGAGGATTCGGTTTTTTCGGTGGTCATGACGGACTCGGCAGGGCTTGGGACGTTGAGTCACTATAGCCCTGCGTCGCCCGTGTTGGCCTTATCCCGGCGCACGCTCGTTGGCAAACATGCTCACCGCTTCCACGGCTTCGCTGGCGCCGTCCCGAATCTGCAGAATCACCGTACCGGCCTGATCCGCCAGCTCCACGCCTTGCGCCGCTCGACCACGGGTGCCGTCCATGCTCTTGATCGCCTGACGGGTTTCGGTCTGGATCAGGCTGATCATGTTGGAAATTTCCGCAGTGGAGCCGCTGGTGCGCGCTGCCAACTGCCGCACTTCATCGGCCACCACGGCAAAACCGCGACCCTGTTCGCCGGCTCGGGCGGCTTCGATTGCAGCGTTCAGGGCCAAAAGATTGGTCTGATCGGCAATCGCGCGGATGGTGTTGACGATGGCAGTGATCTGCTCGGAGCGTTCGCCGAGTTGCGCGATGAGGGTTGAGGATTCGGCAATGTCGTCGGCAATCTCGCGCATTTCACTGGCGGCTTGCTGAATCACTTGCGTACCTTGCTCGGCGACTTTTCGGGTGGCCACCGAGATGTGATAGGCGGCGCTGGCACTGCGCGCATCCTGCTCGTGCTGTTCGACCCGGGCGGTCACGTCCGACGCGAACTTCACCACTTTGCACAAGCGGCCGGCGGCGTCGTAGACCGGGTTGTAATTGGCTTCAAGCCATACGGTCTGACCACGTTTGTCGACGCGTTCGAACTGGCCCTGAAACAGTTCGCCCTGATTCAACCGGCGCCAGAAATCCTGGTAGGCGCTGCTGTTGACCAGTTGCGCGGGGCAGAACAAGCGGTGATGTTTGCCTTTGAGTTCGGCAAGGGTGTAACCCATGCGCGTCAGGAAATTCTGATTGGCGGTGAGAATATTGCCGTCGAGATCGAATTCGATCACCGCCATGGCGCGGTCGATCGCCTGCAATTTCGCATTGGCTTCGCTTTCCTGCTGCACTTTCGCGGTGACATCCATGGCGTACTTGACCACTTTCACTACGCGGCCCGAGTCATCCTTGATCGGGTTATAGCTGGCTTCGAGCCAGATCGGTCGGCCCTGACTGTCGATGCGTTCAAAGGTGCCGGACTGGAATTGGCCGCTTTTCAATCGCGACCATAATTCGGTGTACTGATTGCCACGGGCAAACTCTGGAGAACAGAAATGGCGATGAGGCTGCCCGACCACCTGTTCGCGGGTGTAACCCATGGTTTTCAGGAAGTTGTCGTTGGCGCGCAGAACGACACCGTCGACATCGAATTCGATCACTGCCATGGAGCGGTTGATCGCTTCCAACAGGCCGGCTTGTTGGTTGATGGTGTTTTGAAGATCGACGAGGGCGGTCTTGTGACGATTGAAAATCATGCTCGTGGCACTCTGGAAATAGGGCTGAAGGTGGGGTCCCTGTTTCCGCGTCAGCCAGCCAGATAGCTCGATGGCTGGAAGCAGTGTGCCAGCATCCTGGCTGGCGGATTAACTTATACAAAACTTTATAAACTTGTACAAGAAATCGATTTTTCTCAATTTTGTACAAGTTTTTTCAGGCGGGTGATCGGCTCAACGCTACGCTGATTGTGTTACGTCCCGTGTGCTTGGCCGTGTACAACGCCTTGTCGGAATCTTCGAACCACTCAAGGGCGTCGGCGTAAGAGGTTTGATAGCGAGCAAGCCCGATACTCAGGCTGACCCGCAGCTCGGAAACGTCGGGATGGCGGTATCGATCCAGTGCCTGACGCAGTTGCTCCATCAGCGCTTCAGCCTTGCTCAGGGGCAGGTTGGGCAGGATCACGCAGAATTCATCGCCACCGTAACGCCCGGCCAGCTTGCTTTCGTCGAGTACGAATTTCAGCTCATGGCTTAACTGCCGCAGCACCGCGTCGCCGACGATGTGCCCGTAACTGTCGTTGATCGACTTGAAATGATCGATGTCGATCAGCGCCAGGATGGCTTGGGAATTGTGCTGCCGGCACTGTTGGAACTTGAGGTGCAGCAGGTCTTTCCAGGCGCCGTGGTTGAGCAGTCCGGTCAGGCTGTCGGTACGGCTCAGGGCGCTCAGGGTGCGTTTGTGTTCGGCGAGTTTGATCGCCAACCGGTAGCAAACCATTCCCAAAGCCAGCGGATAAAGGGTCAGCATTGGCAGGCAGGCCAAGACCTGAGTCTGTGTAGCCGTCAGGGTGAAATGGACGCCGAACACTGACCAGCCCAGCAGCACGCCGATCACCTGGGCGAGGGCGCCCAGCCAGAACAGGCGCACGCCACCGGCGGCCACGTTGTTCATGGTCATCATCGACAGAATGGTCACGGTGGTCAGCGGATTGAACTGGAAACAGGCGGTCCAGAAACCACCGAATACCGAATCATAGAGCAGGTTGCGACGTTCGGCGCGATACGGAAAGGCCGAGCGGGTCGACCATTGATAGGCCACATGCGGCCAGAGAAAGCCGTTAAACAGCAACACGGCCCAGAGCCAGGACGGCATGTTCAACGGATACAGCGCGGCACCCACACTGAAGAAGCCGATGCCTAATCCGATGGCCCGCGGCAAGTAAATGCGCCTGGCGAATGACAAACCTTTGCCGCGTTGGTTTTCCATGATGTTCTACGCCAGATTCATTCTGAAACACTTTGCAGTGTAATTCTGCAGACAGACCGTTCATCGGCCAATGACAGACATTGTCATTTATTCCAGCGGGAAAATTCAGTGTCCTTGTGAGCCATTTACCATGGCGCAGGCCTGAGCTAGAGCTGATAGCAGGTCAGGAACATATCGAGTGCAGAGTCGACCACGGCATTTTGCGTAGTGCTGTCGAGCGAGGGTTGGCCCAGGGAGATCTGTGGCCAGAAGGCAAAGGTTTTCAGCAGCCCTTGCACTTGATGGGCGGCGAACGCCGGATCGACCGGTTTCAATCGACCATCCGCCTGGGCGGCGCGAATCCACACAGTCACGCTTTCCTCACGTTCGCCCATGCGCGCCACCATGTTCTGCGCGCGCTCTGGCGAATGGATCGCCGCCGCGATGGCGACACGGGCCAGATTCATGAAATTGTCGTCCGCCATCATTTGCAGTTTGGCCAGCAGCATGGTTCGCAATTGATCGCGCAATGGCTGATCGGGCTGATACGAGACGGTTTGCTCGGTGCTGATCCGTGCCCACAACTGGTTGAGAATTTCGGCGAACAGCTCTTCCTTGCTCGGAAAATGGTTGTACACCGTACGCTTTGACACCCCCGCCGTGGCCGCGATCTTGTCCATGCTGGTGACCTCGAAACCGTTGGTACGAAATTCGGTGATCGCAGCCTGGATGATGGCTTCGCGTTTACGGTCAGTGAGGCGCTGAGGAGCTGTCATAAATTCGATTCGGCAGAAAAAGGGTGAAGTTACACTCGGCAGTTTACTTGTCATCGGGTTTGATGCAACCTAGAAAGTACACCGGTCAGTGTAATGTTGCGTTAATCGGTGCAATCTAAAACCCGATGTCCGGCTGATGCGTGCGTGCCTTGGCCATTTATCGTCCCACCGTGGAAAGCCGTGAATTGCGCGGTGTTTCCGGAGTCATTCAGTCATGGCCAAATCAAATTCTCCCGCGGTTAGTCCAGCACCTGAAGCTTCGCGCCAGGCCGAAGGGACTTTCCGCAACCACGCGCCGGTGCAGCGCGAAGGATTGCGCAAGATGCTGCGCATCATGTGGAACATGATCTTCCACAAGCCGCGCAACACCCGTCCTGCGTCGGCCATCCCAGTGCAGCCAATGACCCGCGCCGACCTGATCGCGGCTCCCAACCACAGTGTTTATCGCCTCGGCCATTCGACCTTGCTGCTCAAGCTGCAAGACAAATTCTGGATAACCGATCCGGTGTTTGCCGAGCGCGCCTCGCCGGTGCAATGGGCCGGGCCGAAACGCTTTCACCAGCCACCGATCAGCATCGATGAATTACCGCCGATCGAAGCGGTGATCCTGTCGCATAACCACTACGACCACCTCGACTATGAAGCGGTGCTGAAACTGGCGGACAAGGTCAACGTGTTCCTGACCCCGCTGGGCGTCGGTGACACCCTGATCAAATGGGGCATCGATGGCAGCAAGATCCGCCAGTTCGACTGGTGGCAGGGCACCGAAGTCGCCGGCATCCGCTTCATCGCCACCCCGTCGCAGCACTTTTCCGGGCGGGGCCTGTTCGATAGCAACCAGACGCTGTGGGCATCCTGGGTCATCATCGACGGTGACAAACGCATCTTCTTCAGCGGCGACAGCGGCTACTTCGACGGTTTTAAACGCATTGGTGAAGAGTACGGACCGTTCGACCTGACGCTGATGGAAACCGGCGCCTACAACGTCGAGTGGCCTCACGTGCACATGCAACCTGAAGAAACGTTGCAGGCTCACCTCGACCTCAAGGGCCGCTGGCTGTTTCCGATCCACAACGGCACGTTCGATCTGGCGATGCACGCCTGGCATGAGCCGTTCGACCGCATTCTTGCGCTGGCATGGGAACGCAGCGTGTCGATCACCACGCCGAGAATGGGCGAGGCTTTTAACCTGATGCAACCGCAGCGTGGGGACGCGTGGTGGTTGGAAATGGAACAAGAGATGTCAGAAAAAGGGAGCATTGCTTGTAGCGGCTACAAGGCTGGGTGAGTTTTCCTACCGGTACTGGTTCTTGTTGCTGACAGCCGATTCCTGCGGCTTCGGTAGGCTTGGTCGCGAGTGAAATGACTCACTCGTGATTGGCTTAAACAAGGATTAGAAAATGAAATTCCGCTTTAAGGGCAGACAGAATGCGCTCGCGCAGGCCTTCCTGCTTTCGCTCACCAGCAGCGGCGCCTTCGCGGCGCCCTCCAGCGCACCCCTTGAGTACGCAAGCGCCAGCGAGCTGAGTGCAATGATGGTCAGCAACGAACTGACTTCAGTCGCGCTGGTTCAGCACTTCATCACACGCATTGCGGATCTGGACAAGCAAGGTCCGACCCTCAATGCCATTATCGAAATGAATTCCCAGGCTCTCGACATCGCAGCCGCGATGGACGAAGAGCGTGCGCAAGGCAAGATCCGTGGGCCGCTGCACGGTATTCCCGTGCTGCTGAAAGACAACTTCAATACCGCCGACAACATGCAAACCAGTGCAGGCTCACTGGCCATGGTCGGGCAACCGGCGGCTCAAGATGCGTTCACGGTTAAACAACTGCGCGATGCCGGCGCCATCCTGCTGGGCAAGGCCAACATGAGCGAGTGGTCGGGGATGCGGGACTTGTCACTGCCCTTGGGGTGGAGCGGGCGCGGTGGTCAGGGGAAAAATCCTCATGTCCTCAGCGAAAGTACTTGTGGTTCCAGTTCAGGTTCGGCGGCAGCGGTTGCCGCAGGGCTCGCTCCACTGGCTCTGGGAACTGAAACCAACGGCTCGATCAGTTGCCCAGCGTCGGCCAATGGTGTGGTTGGCGTCAAACCGACGCTCGGATTGTTCAGCCGCTCCGGCATCGTGCCTATCACCCGCTTGCAAGACACGCCGGGCACAATGACCCGAACCGTGCGGGATGCCGCGCTGTTGTTCAACGTCATGCAAGGCGTTGATGCCTCTGACAGTGCCACTGCCGACGCGCCCACTGGCGTCGACTACACCGCATTGCTCTCCAGTGAAGCGCTGCAAGGCAAACGGATCGGTTATCCGGTTGCATACACCGGATCCCACGCTACGGTACTGAACCCGAGTCTGGAGATGCTTGCTGCAATGGCCACGCTGGAAGAGCAAGGCGCTACGCTGGTCCCGCTGACTGTGCGTCTGCCGGACATCGATGACTACATTAACGGTCTGATGGGCGCGATGAAGCATGAGCTGCCCGAATATCTCGCCAGCCGCCAAGGCTTGCCGATTGACTCCTTGCAGGCACTGATAGATTTCAACCAAGCCAACCCCGTTGACGATTCATTCGGCCAGCAGACGCTTGAGGCCATCAACGCATCGGCGCTTTCCCGCCAAGAGTCGAGCACACTGCTTGCTACTATCAGTCAGAACTTCAAAGACGCTATCGATGAGCAGGTGCGTGAGCACAATCTGGATGCACTGTTCGCCGAAGCGGACGGCTTTTCCCAGTTCTCCGCCGCCACCGCAGGCTACCCGGCAATCACCTTGCCCTCGGGCATGAGCGATGACGCCACGCCGACCTCCGTGACCTTCTACGGCCAGCAGTGGAGCGAGCCACAGTTGTTTGCCATGGCGTACAGCTACGAACAGGCTTCGATGGAATTGCGTCATCCGGGGTTCAAGGAGTAAACACCCTGTTGGCAGTGCGTTGTCTTCGACTATTTCAAGCACTGCCGTATCAAGCGAACACCACCTCAATTCGGCCCTCTTTGCGAGAGCGGGGGGGCCGGTTTGACCACAATCTGCACATCTCGGCCGAGGTGGGAAAGGCATTCCATCATCTTGGCCTCACTGATGCCGCGGAATTTTCCTCTCAGCATTTCGGATAGCTTGGGTTTTGATAACCCCAAGATTTCAGAAGCTTGAGATTGAGTGAGATGACGCGCTTTGATGATTTCACCGATCTTTGAGGAAAGCTGTGATTTGATCCTCATCTCATTGGCGTTTGGTATCTCTAGATCCTCGTAGATGTTCCCTCTACTTTCTTCGATTCCAATCAATTTCGAGTTCCTTCCGCGTGTGGGCCGACCTCAACGGGTCTTTTCAATCAGTCATTGCATAAGTTTCGCGATCAACCGACGTGGGCATCGCACCTCCGACATTCCCCCCACGACCCGGCGCAAACCCCGGGAAGAACACCAACCCCTGCGCCTCAAACCGATAGGTCAACGCCAGCCGCACCGCATCCGCCACGTCCTGCTGCGCTTCGAATCGCTGAATGTCGTCTACTGAAACCTTGGCCTCTCGCGACAACTGTTCAACGCTCCAGCCCAACATTCCTCTGGCCTGGACGCAATGGGTCGGGGTGAACTGGAAAAGGGCGATACGTTCGAGGATGAGGTTCATCGCTGAAGAGGCCATGGTGTGCTCCGGGCTCGAGAGTGCTGATGGAAATGTACTGTGTTTTTGTACAGTTGTTTTCGGCCGGGATCAAACGCATTTTTTGATTTGCCCTAGTTCGCCGCCTTCAACCAGACGGACGGTGCCTGACCGAGGATCCGGCGGAACATCGTCGAGAACGCCGCCGGGCTGTCATAGCCGAAATCCAGGGCAATCCGCGTCACTGCTTCACCCGCCGCCAGGCGTGCCAGCGCCAATACCACGCAGGCGCGCTGGCGCCATTGACTGAAACTCAGGCCGGTCTGCTGACGAAACAGTCTGTTGAAGGTGCGTAAGCTTACGTGCAGCTGATCGGCCCAATGCTGGGGTGATTGGTGAGCATTCGGCTGATGCAGAAAGGTCTGACACAATTCGAGCAGTCTTCCGTCAGACGGCAGCGGGATATGCAACGGTAACGGTGCACTGCGCACCAATTCATGCAGCAACAGATCGATCAGCACTCCGTCGCGCCCGGTCAGGTCATAGGTCAGCGGCAACTCCACGGCTTCCATCAGCAAATGCCGTATCAACGGCGACACACTGATCACCTGACAACGTTCGCCCAGATCCACCGCCCCCGGTTCGATATACAAACTGCGCGTGCTGACCCCCAGCATCAACACCTCATGCGCCACCCCCGGCGGAATCCACACCGCCCGCTGCGGCGGCACCACCCAGTTGCCATCATGCGTGCTGACCTGCATCACCCCAGTCGCGCCGTACAACAATTGCGCCCGCCGATGTGTATGACGAGGCAACAGATAGCCGTGGGAATAATCCGTACCGATCGCCACCACCGGGCGCGGCGTGTCATCCAGCAGATTGATCGAAACATTGCGCATCGAGCGGCACCCAGCAGTTGGCGTAAACGCAAACATTATTGGCTGACTTGCTGAAGCAGGCCAAGCGCTGCGGCTCTATCGTCGACCGCTCCCAACCAACGGACGACGCGCCATGTTCTACCTTCTGCTGACACTTTTCGGCTGCCTGACCGGCGTCACTGCCGTGCTCTTCGGCTTCGGCGGCGGCTTCGTCGTCGTGCCGCTGCTGTATCGCATGCTCACCGCGAGCCACGGCGCCGACGACCCGATTAGCCAATCCGCCATGCACATCGCCGTCGCCACCTCGACCTGCGTGATGATCGTCAACGCACTGGTCGCAACCGACAAACACCGCCGCGCCGGCAACCTCATCCGTGATTACCTGTGGCCCTTGGGCGGATTCATCGGATTGGGCGCGGTCGTCGGCGCAATTGCCGCGGTGTGGGTCAGCGGCGAAGTCATTCGTTATGCCTTCATCGCCTACCTCGGCGTGACGATTGTCGATTGCCTGCTGCGACGCGGATTTCTTACGCAATCCGAAGGCGTCATCCCACGGCGACTGGGAACGGTGGAAACTTCTGGCGGCGGTGTAGGCATCGGCGCCATCGCAACCTTCCTCGGTGTAGGAGGAAGCGTCATGACCGTGCCGTTATTGCGGCGTTGCGGGTTGAGCATGTCGCAGGCGACGTCCATGGCCAATCCGCTGAGCGTGCCCGTGGCGCTGGCGGGGACGCTGACCTACATGGTGATGGCTGGATTTAGCGAGACAGACCTCGGGTCATGGTTTGTCGGATATGTGGATCTGCTGGCGTTTGCGGTGCTGACGCTGGGCTCGATGCTGGGGATTCGACTGGCCACGCCGTGGATCGGACGGATACCGGATCGGGTGCATGCTTGGGTTTATATTGGATTGTTGGTTATTGTGATGTTGGGAATGTCGGCGAGGTAGTTCGCAAGTCGACAGTCCATCAATCGACCACTTCCAGTATTTATTAGAGATCAAGGATGCTGATCTTCAATTGCACCGAAGCCGCCAGTAAGTTCTTCAGTCGTGTCCACCAGGGCAAAAATATCACCCCGGTGGATTTCGCCCCGCCATCATCAACCGTCGAAGATGATGAGATGGACAGTGGTATCGAACAGTGGCTGGTGCATGCGATCACTGTGCAACGAAAGCATGTACTGTTCGCCATGCATATCAAGACTCGCTATTGCATGGTTTTCGCCGACATGAAAAAGGCCGATCTGGATGCATTTGTGGGGCAATTCGCTGATCGCTGGTTCAACGGTGTAATGCTTCATGCAACCCATCACGGGCTCTCCGAGTGGATTGATATCGAACCGTTGATTGAGCGATTCCAGTGGATGTGTCGACCGCAGCAGTTCTATCGCCGCAGCCATCGCAGCGCACAAAAACACATCGATGAAATTGCCTGGGTCTTCCAGGACAAGGCCGCAGGAACCGGTTGTTTACCGCCTGATGAAGTCGCAGCCATGGTGTTCGACGCGCAGATGAACGACACCCCGAGAAACAGTAAGGGCACAAAGGGTTATTACTACCCGGATGAGGAGATGACCGTTCATTGGCTTCGTCGTTATTGCGCTCTGGATGAGGACGAAGTTCAAGCGGCCAAGGACCGGCGCAAGCAAGTGTATCGGGAGATCGCAGCAGCTGAGCACGAAGCCTGGCTGAAGGAATACAACCGACAAAACTCGATTACTTAAACAACCCCCGCCATAATCCGCCCCGATTTTTCCAGCGCCGGCACCCACGTCCCGGCGCGACCTCCGACTCACTCAGGGATCGATCCATGCTCAAGGGACTGTTGCGCCTGGCGCCATATGCCGTGGCGTTGTTCACACTCATTTCCACCGCCCATGCCGAAGATGTCCGGCGCGTGTTCACCGGCACGCTGGGCAAGACGCCGATTGTGGTCGAGATCAATACCCAGAACCCGGATGAAGTGACCGGTCGTTACTTCTACGAAAAATACCATCGGGACCTGCCCCTCAGCGGGTCATTGCAGGACGGCACCCTGACGCTGGTCGAAGGCAACAATCGCTACAGCGACGACAAGCCACTGCCAACTTTGAAACTGGAAGAAACTGCCACTGGCTGGCAGGGCGAGTGGCAAAGTCCGAAGGGCAAGAAGCTTTCAGTGCAACTTTCCGAGGCCAGGCTTCCAGCGCCGACAACTTCTACGCTGCCCTTCATCGCCGCGCTGCCAAACGGTGAGCCGTATGAATATTTGCGACTACAGGGACTCAAGCTCAAACCGCTGAAGAAACAAGACTTCATGGGTTACACCCTGCAATGGTGGACAGAGCCCGAGTCGAAGATTTCGTTGTTCAGCGTAGAGTCCGGTCTGCCAAAAGATGATCTGCAACGGGTTAACCAGCAGTTGCTTGGACGATTGTGGAATGAAGTCATTCGTTATCACGGTTGCCAGCTGCAGGGTGGGGAAAACGTCGACTTCATGCAGAACGCAGACCCCAAAATGATTTCTCCAGCCGTGGTCAGCCTGAACATCTCGACCAGTTATTACTGTGGTGGCGCGCATCCGGACTTCGGTGATTCACCCCTTAACATTGATGTAAGAACAGGCCATCCGTTGTCACTCGAAGATGTGTTGTGGGTAGGTGAGGGCAAGCCACTTCTGCATGCCGAACGAGACAGTCTGGGTGACAAACCCTTGAGCCAAGCCGAAAGTGACGCGCGTTATCAGTATGAAAACAAAGAGCTGGTGCCTTGGCTGATCAAGCAATTCACCGCCCTGTACCCCGCAGAAATGAAGAAACCGACGCAAGATGATGATTGCGACTTCACGGAAGAAAGCGTTTGGGGTTCTTCGCCGTGGTACTTCACTGCGAAAGGTTTGTACCTGGGCGCCTATTTCGCCCGCGTACAACGTTCTTGCGATAGACCAGACTGGTCAGTCCTGCCGTATTCCCTCATCAAACAACACCCCGGCGCCGTCAAACTGCAACTGCCCCAGGGCTGACCATCACGCCAGACCCGGCGCTTCACGAATGATGAAGTGATCCAGGTTCTCGATATTGGCATTGAAAACCTCGAAAGGCTTTTCGGGGTTCTTCTTGCCCGGCACCTGCTTCAACTCCGGCGTCACGCCATAAAAGAAGCAGAACAACTCCTTGTCGCTGTCGATCGCGTGCTTGATCTCTTCCAGAAACGCCTTGCGCTTGCGGTAGTTGTCGATCAGCTTTTTGTTGAGATAGACACTGACCGGATAAGGCTTCTTCTTGCTGTCCTCCGGCTTCTTGAACCAGACCTTGTCCTCGAAATCGATCCGGAAACTGGCGCTGTGAAAGTCCTCGATCTTCTTGATCCGGCCCCAGTAAATCAGCCCCTTGTTGTCCATCAAATACTCAATCTTCTTGAAGAACGAACTGTACGGCGCCGTGTGTTCGCCAATCTTCAACGGCATGCGCTTGAGCAAATCCTTGTCCGCGAAGTTCGACACAAAACACTCCACGGGGTGAGCGAAGACGCTGGTCTTGTCGGGCGCCGTCTCACGACTCGGCGATTCTTTTGAGGGATTAGTCGCCACTCGCACCGGATCATCCCGCAACACATCCGCCACCCCCGCTGGCGCGGCAGGCTTGCGCACATACTCACGGCGCGTCAGCAACAACTCCGACGGGAAATGCTCCTCCCGCCCGTCATCCGTTTCCCCATCCGCCGCCTCAACCCCTGACGCCGACGTTTTCACACTCACATACGGACAACCCGCCACATGCTGCGTACCGGGCAGATTCTTGAAGTGCGGCGTGCGCACGTAATTCACATTCTTGGCGTTGAACGTACCCAATTCGTTGGAAGCATCGAACGCCGAACGACAGGCGTCGTTGGGGCACTGGAAATGCTCCTTCGCAGAATCGAACGCCACCGTCTCATCGAAATTGAGATCGCGAACGTCATAGATCGACAACTTGTCGTCGAGGCTGAGGCAGTAAGCGAGATCGAATTTCATGGTGGGGCTCGGGTCCTTGAGTGGGGGAGGGGTATTAATAGCGGGAGGCGAGTTATGGCGCACCTGAAAGCTATAAATAGTGGCGTTTTGCTCTGTTACGCATTGAAACCCTTTCGCACTTTGGTGAGTATAGGAATTTTCCTACAGCTAAAGTCGAAAAAGGGCAGCATCCGTGGTGATCAAAGCAGTATCGAAGGAACGAATAAGCAAAGCGATGCTGGAATTTGATCATAAATTTCGGGGCAGGCGTGAATGGCAAAGTTGGGAAAGTAACCAAGCCCACCGTTATGCCATTAACGTAGGCGGTGAGCTCTATCCTGCGAAGAAAATCGTCTCATTAGCGACCGGTCTTGCTGTCGGAGATTTTTCCGGGGGGCATCCGACCAACAGCTACCTAGAAAAGCGAGGCTTCACAGTTGTGGAGTTACCGCGTGGGGAAGCTCAACCTCTATTGCAGTTCACACATAATGCGGTTTACGACCGAAGAACTGAGATCAACGGACCGTTCGGTGGAAGTCGACAAAGCGGAATTGCAGCGTCTTCCACCTACCCCGTGATTTTTTTGTTCACGGGCGATAGCGGAGAGCAATACGGCTACAGCGACGGATGGGAGGACGGCGCTTATCTATACACCGGAGAAGGACAGCAAGGTCCAATGACATTGACTCGCGGAAACCGAGCCATTGCTCGGCATGCCGAGGATGGTCGAGCTCTGCACATGTTTAGGTCCCTCGGCAAAGGAAAAGGCTACGTTTACGAGGGTGAGTTTTCTTGCGCCGACATGTTTAAACGTAACCAATTGGATGTGAAAGGCGAGACTCGAACGGCGATTGTTTTTCGGCTAGTTCCTGTTGGTTTTCCGAGTGAAATGATTGAGTCTGAAGTGGAGAATGAGGAAGAGGCTGACTTCCCGGACTCTTTGGCCGCTGCGCGTTTGGTTGCATTGGCGGCATGCAAGCCAGGGAGTGATGATTTAAAACAATCCGGTCCCCGTAAGATCTATCAGCGCAGCCGGAAGGTTGCGCACTATGTGCTGATGCGTGCCAAAGGCGCATGCGAGAGCTGTGAGCGGCCGGCTCCTTTCACGAAAAAGGACGGCACACCTTACTTGGAACCGCATCACGTAAACCGAGTCTCCGATGGTGGGTTAGACCACCCACGGTATGTGGCGGCCGTGTGTCCAAGTTGTCACCGGGAGATTCATTCTGGGGTGCACGGAGTGGCGGTGAATGAAAGACTGAAGCAGCGATTAGAAGTAATTGAAGGTTGATTTAGATGGGGGCCATTACAAAAGCGCCGTTGCCGACGACAAGCATTAGCTAACCCATTGGGAAGATAATTCGCTGCCAATAAAAAGCCCCGATCAAATCGGGGCTTTTTGCTTTCTCAATTCGACGACTCAAGCAGCAATCGTCAAATCGTGGCGAGCGAGACCATTAGTCCCAGCTAAGCGCACCACCAGTTTGGTATTCGATCACACGAGTCTCAAAGAAATTCTTCTCTTTCTTCAAGTCCATGATCTCGCTCATCCAAGGGAACGGGTTGGTAGTCCCTGGATATTCTTCTTTAAGGCCGATCTGCGACAGACGACGGTTAGCGATGAACTTCAGGTAGTCCTCCATCATCGCTGCGTTCATGCCCAGTACGCCACGAGGCATGGTGTCGCGGGCGTATTCGATTTCCAGCTGGGTGCCTTGCAGGATCATCTGCGAAGCTTCTTCCTTCATTTCGGCGTCCCACAGGTGTGGGTTTTCGATTTTGATCTGGTTGATCACGTCGATGCCGAAGTTCAGGTGCATGGATTCGTCGCGCAGGATGTACTGGAACTGCTCGGCGACGCCGGTCATTTTGTTGCGGCGGCCCATGGAGAGGATCTGGGTGAAGCCGCAGTAGAAGAAGATGCCTTCCAGAACGCAGTAGTAGGCGATCAGGTTGCGCAGCAGTTCCTTGTCGGTTTCGACGGTGCCGGTGTTGAATTCCGGGTCGGAGATGGCGCGGGTGTATTTCAGGCCCCAGGCGGCTTTTTTCGCGACCGATGGGATCTCGTGGTACATGTTGAAGATCTCGCCTTCATCCATGCCCAGCGATTCGATGCAGTACTGGTAGGCGTGGGTGTGGATCGCCTCTTCGAACGCCTGGCGCAGGATGTACTGGCGGCATTCCGGGTTGGTGATCAGGCGGTACACGGCCAGGGCCAGGTTGTTGGCAACCAGGGAGTCGGCAGTGGAGAAGAAGCCGAGGTTGCGCATCACGATGCGGCGCTCGTCGTCGGTCAGGCCTTCCGGGTTTTTCCAGAGGGCGATGTCGGCGGTCATGTTGACTTCTTGCGGCATCCAGTGGTTTGCGCAGCCGTCCAGGTATTTCTGCCAGGCCCAGTCGTACTTGAATGGCACGAGCTGGTTGAGGTCGGCGCGGCAGTTGATCATGCGCTTTTCGTCAACGGCGACACGGGCGGCGGAGCCTTCGAGTTCGGCGAGGCCTTCGGCGACGTCGAGGGAATCCAGTGCAGCCTTGGCGCGGGCCACGGCGGCCGAGTCTTCGGCGGTCACGGCGCGGGCTTCGAGGGCGGCGGCACCGCCGGCGCTGTCGAGGCGGTCCATGTTGGCTTCGCTAGCGTGGCCGGCGTTGGCGCCTTTCACTGCTGCTACTTCACTGTCTTCTTTGTCGAATTCGTCCCAGCTCAGCATGACGTGTCGTCTCCTGCGTGAGGGCCTGTGCCCGTGTGAAAACTGATTGGTTGGTTTTTCACACGGCCGTACAGGCCGCGTTGGATGTCGTTTTTTGCAGCGGTGCTACGCAGGCAATAAACAGAAAATTTTTACGGGTTTCCGAGAGCCTCTGACGGGCGCAGGTCAGCGTTGTCGCTGCTGCGGGGCTTCAGAATGGCTTTGATCCCTGTAAGGGAATATTGCTGACCCGATTAGGGCGGCATTATAGGGAAAAAAACACGGGCGTGGGGGAGGGCGAAACAGCGCAGGGCGGTCGAGCGCGCGGGTGATTTCGATCGGAGCGAGGGTTTACAGGGCTTTCGCCGGGATTGGCCCCGGAGAATTTTTTTTCATTAATTTTTTGGCGTGTGATTGATTGCTCAAAAAACGAGCAAAAAACCGCTTTTTTCACTATATCTTGTGTTTTGCAACCCTTTTGCGCCGCTTCAAACACAACTGAGCCCGACCGAAGCCGGGCTGGAATCGACCCTCGATGTAGCGCTGAGTGATCCGATTCGGTGCAGTCTCAACGCATCAATTGGTGCAGCCGTTGCCCATGATGCTGTAACGCAGGATGTGACGCTGACCTTTGGAGTCGTCGTACTCCATTTTCGCCGGAACAACTTCGCAGACATTCGGAACTTCGCTCATCGATACAACTTTGGCGATGTCCAGGTGAGTGGAGTAAGTGTATTCCTCGATGGCTGGTTGTTGCTGTGCGACATCAGTCGGAACCTCGTCTGCCATGGCGGTTGCGCACAGACTGCTGAGGGCCAGAACCAATAAAGCTTTCATTTGACATTTACCTTCTTGAGGTCGAGTGGGGTCACGCAACCTTTTTGGGGTTGCGT
Organism: Pseudomonas glycinae; assembly: GCF_001594225.2. Taxonomy (GTDB): domain Bacteria; phylum Pseudomonadota; class Gammaproteobacteria; order Pseudomonadales; family Pseudomonadaceae; genus Aquipseudomonas; species Aquipseudomonas glycinae. The sequence continues at coordinate 413,910 of NZ_CP014205.2, read as the reverse complement.
GTGGAACTTCATCGTTTTGCTTTGTTACTTCAGAACTGGATTAACAGCCTTCGTGGGGGCTGTAACCTTGTTAATCGCTTTGCCTTGTTGGCGAGGTGAATTTTAGGGAGGCGGGGCAGGGGTAAACAGACCCGGTTTTGATAAACACCTTTGGCAGATTTGGTAACAATCGCTGGATATCGTGTTGGTAATGCTTTGGCTTTCCTGAAAGACCGCGTCGCCTGAATCGCTGGCAAGCCAGCTCCCACAAGGGCTGCGAAGCATTTCGGCAAGGTATTGGCAGCGTGCCTCCGGTGTATCTGGATGTTTTGTAGGGGCTTGTTACTACCATCGTCGAATGGTTCTATACGGGCGCCCCGGCTACAACAGGGTCATACAAAAACAACTATTACACCGAGGTAGGAAAGATGAGTGCGGCTTCCCTGTATCCCGTTCGTCCCGAGGTTCTGGCCAATACGCTGACCGACGAGGCGACCTACAAAGCCATGTACCAACAGTCGGTCGTCAACCCTGACGGCTTCTGGCGTGAACAAGCCAAGCGCCTCGACTGGATCAAGCCTTTCACCACGGTGAAACAGACTTCGTTCGACGATCACCATGTCGACATCAAGTGGTTTGCCGACGGCACCCTGAACGTTTCCTACAACTGCCTCGACCGCCATCTGGCCGAGCGCGGCGATCAGGTCGCCATCATCTGGGAAGGCGACGACCCTTCCGAAAGCCGCAACATCACCTACCGCGAGCTGCACGAACAAGTGTGCAAGCTCGCCAACGCCCTGCGTGGCCAGGACGTACACCGCGGCGACGTGGTGACCATTTATATGCCGATGATCCCCGAAGCCGTGGTCGCCATGCTGGCCTGCACCCGAATCGGCGCGATTCACTCGGTGGTGTTCGGCGGTTTCTCGCCGGAAGCCCTGGCCGGTCGCATCATCGACTGCCGCTCGAAAGTGGTGATCACCGCTGACGAAGGCATCCGTGCCGGCAAGAAGATTTCCCTCAAGGCCAACGTCGACGACGCCCTGACCAACCCGGAAACCAGCAGCATCCAGAAAGTCATCGTGTGCAAGCGCACCGGCGGCGACATCAAGTGGAACCAGCATCGCGACATCTGGTACGAAGACCTGATGAAAGTGGCGGGCACGGTCTGCGCGCCGAAAGAGATGGGCGCCGAAGAAGCACTGTTCATCCTTTATACCTCCGGCTCTACCGGCAAGCCGAAGGGCGTGCAGCACACCACTGGCGGTTACCTGTTGTACGCGGCCATGACTCACGAGCGCGTGTTCGACTACCGTCCGGGTGAAATCTACTGGTGCACCGCCGACGTCGGCTGGGTCACCGGTCACTCCTACATCGTCTACGGCCCGCTGGCCAACGGCGCGACCACGCTGCTGTTCGAAGGCGTGCCGAACTATCCGGACATCACCCGGGTGGCGAAGATCGTCGACAAGCACAAGGTCAACATCCTCTACACCGCACCGACCGCGATCCGCGCGATGATGGCCTCCGGCACCGCCGCTGTTGAAGGTGCGGACGGCAGCAGCCTGCGTCTGCTCGGTTCGGTCGGCGAGCCGATCAACCCGGAAGCCTGGGACTGGTACTACAAGAACGTCGGCAAGTCCCGTTGCCCGATCGTCGACACCTGGTGGCAGACCGAAACCGGCGGCAACATGATGAGCCCGCTGCCGGGTGCTCATGCGCTCAAGCCTGGTTCGGCCGCACGTCCGTTCTTCGGTGTGGTGCCGGCGCTGGTGGACAATCTCGGTAACATCATCGAAGGCGAGGCCGAGGGCAATCTGGTGATTCTCGATTCGTGGCCAGGTCAGGCGCGCACCCTGTACGGCGATCACGACCGTTTCGTCGACACCTACTTCAAGACTTTCCGTGGCATGTATTTCACTGGTGACGGTGCTCGTCGCGATGCCGACGGTTACTACTGGATCACCGGTCGCGTGGACGACGTGCTCAACGTGTCCGGCCACCGCATGGGTACCGCCGAGATCGAAAGCGCGATGGTCGCTCACCCGAAAGTCGCCGAAGCGGCGGTGGTCGGTGTGCCGCACGACATCAAGGGGCAGGGCATTTATGTCTACGTCACCCTGAAGAACGGCGAAGAGCCGAGCGAGCAACTGCGTCTGGAACTGAAAAACTGGGTGCGCAAGGAGATCGGGCCGATCGCTTCGCCGGACGTGATCCAGTGGGCGCCAGGGCTGCCGAAGACCCGTTCGGGCAAGATCATGCGCCGCATCCTGCGCAAGATCGCTACCGCTGAATACGAAGGCCTGGGCGACATCTCCACCCTGGCGGATCCGGGTGTGGTGCAGCATCTGATCGATACGCACAAGACCATGAACGTCGCGTAAGCGGCGGGTCTGAAGGCTGAAAAGCCCCGTCCGGCATTGCGCCGGGCGGGGCTTTTTGTTGTCTGGAGTTTATGGGTTGTTAGTGCTGGCCCCTTCGCTGGCAAGCCAGCTCCCACAGGGATCTCCGTTGCTCCCGCAACCTCCAGCACACCACAAAACCTGTGGGAGCTGGCTTGCCAGCGAAAGCGGTTTGTCATGCAAAGCTGCAACCCTCTGATGGAACAAAAAATCAGCAGCCAATAATTATCGAATTGCTCCGTCAGCCCATTCCCACTGTTACCCGTCCGCCTTCAAGTAACCGAATGTGTAACCGCCTGCTCCGCAACGGGGCAATGAGAAACGCATCGCCCCGTTTTAGAGCCTCAAAACACCCGGTGAAAAATAAGACATAACCCCGCGCTTGCCGGATTAGAAGGGTTTGCGAATAATAGGCCCGCAATTTGCAGCATAGATCGGTTCACTGTCTTTCGCTCTTGCATGAAATTGCAGGGCTGTCAATGTGCTCAAGCGGGTTTCTCGGTGCATCTGTAATTAGTTGTCGCATTGAAGAAATATCGGCTTCGGGCCTGTCGTTAGAATGCCGATCACTCGCTCGTCGTGGCTTGCGTTGAAGCCTTCGCGGTTTTGACTGGAATTGTCCCACGCACGCAGCAACCGATTTCGTTACACCCATTCGCATATTGGGCTGTCGCTCACTCTGCCGTTTTTGCCCTTTACCGATGGAGTCCCAAGATGAAGAAACTTGTGCTGCTTGGCGCCCTGGCACTGTCCGTGCTGTCCCTGCCGACATTCGCCGATGAAAAGCCTCTGAAAATCGGTATCGAAGCGGCTTACCCTCCATTCGCCTCCAAAGCGCCGGACGGCAGCATCGTCGGTTTCGACTACGACATCGGCAACGCGCTGTGCGAAGAAATGAAGGTCAAGTGCCAGTGGGTCGAGCAAGAGTTCGACGGTCTGATCCCGGCACTGAAAGTGCGCAAGATCGACGCGATCCTGTCGTCCATGTCGATCACTGAAGATCGCAAGAAGTCCGTGGACTTCACCAACAAGTACTACAACACCCCGGCCCGCCTGGTGATGAAGGAAGGTACTCAGGTCAGCGAAGGTCTGGCTGAGCTGAAGGGCAAGAACATCGGCGTGCAACGTGGTTCGATCCACGAGCGTTTCGCCCGCGAAGTCCTGGCCCCGCTGGGTGCCGAGATCAAGCCTTACGGTTCGCAGAACGAAATCTATCTCGACGTGGCCGCCGGCCGCCTCGACGGCACCGTGGCGGACGCTACGCTGTTGAATGACGGCTTCCTGAAAACCGACGCCGGCAAAGGCTTCGCGTTCGTGGGCCCGGCGTTCACCGACGTCAAATACTTCGGCGACGGCGTAGGCATTGCGGTACGCAAGGGCGACGCCCTGAAAGACAAGATCAACACCGCCATCGCGGCCATCCGCGAGAACGGCAAGTACAAGGCAATCCAGGACAAGTACTTCGACTTCGACATTTACGGCAAGTAAAGACGTCGCTCGACCCGTCCGAAATGGCGCAAGCAACAGGATCTCTGCGGTTTGCGCCATTTTTTCATCCCAACTTTCGAGGACCTGAATCATGTTGAAAGGCTACGGGGCTGTCATCCTCGATGGCGCTTGGCTGACGCTTCAGCTCGCCTTGTCGTCCATGGCCCTGGCCATCGTTCTCGGGCTGATCGGCGTCGCGTTGCGCCTGTCGCCGGTGCGCTGGCTGGCGTGGCTGGGCGATCTGTATTCCACGGTGATTCGCGGGATTCCCGACCTGGTGCTGATCCTGCTGATCTTCTACGGCGGTCAGGACCTGCTCAACCGCGTCGCACCGATGCTCGGCTATGACGACTACATCGACCTGAACCCGCTGGCCGCCGGTATCGGCACCCTCGGTTTCATCTTCGGTGCGTATCTGTCGGAAACTTTCCGCGGCGCGTTCATGGCGATCCCCAAAGGTCAGGCCGAAGCGGGCATGGCGTACGGCATGAGCAGCTTCCAGGTGTTCTTCCGGGTGCTGGTGCCGCAGATGATTCGTCTGGCGATTCCGGGCTTCACCAACAACTGGCTGGTGTTGACCAAGGCCACCGCGCTGATTTCCGTGGTCGGTCTGCAAGACATGATGTTCAAGGCCAAGCAGGCGGCCGACGCCACCCGCGAGCCTTTCACCTTCTTCCTCGCAGTGGCGGCGATGTACCTGGTGATCACCAGTGTCTCGTTGCTGGCGCTGCGTCACCTTGAGAAGCGCTACTCGGTAGGCGTAAGGGCGGCTGATCTATGATCTTCGACTACAACGTCATTTGGGAGGCCCTGCCGCTGTACTTCGGCGGTCTGGTCACGACCCTCAAGTTGCTCGCGCTGTCGCTGTTCTTCGGTCTGCTCGCGGCCCTGCCGCTGGGGCTGATGCGCGTATCCAAGAACGCTGTGGTCAATGGCGCAGCCTGGCTCTACACCTACGTGATTCGCGGCACGCCGATGCTGGTTCAACTGTTCCTGATCTACTACGGTCTGGCCCAGTTCGAAGCGGTGCGCGAGAGCTTCCTCTGGCCGTGGCTGTCCAGCGCAACGTTCTGTGCGTGCCTGGCGTTCGCGATCAACACCAGCGCCTACACCGCCGAAATCATCGCCGGCAGCCTGAAGGCCACGCCGAACGGCGAGATCGAAGCGGCCAAGGCCATGGGCATGTCGCGCGTCAAGATGTACAAGCGCATCCTGCTGCCATCGGCCCTGCGCCGGGCGCTGCCGCAGTACAGCAACGAAGTGATCATGATGCTGCAGACCACCAGTCTGGCGTCCATCGTGACCCTGATCGACATCACCGGCGCGGCCCGCACCGTCAACGCGCAGTTCTACCTGCCGTTCGAGGCGTACATCACCGCCGGCGTGTTCTACCTGTGCCTGACCTTCATTCTGGTGCGCCTGTTCAAGCTGGCCGAGCGTCGCTGGCTGAGCTACCTGGCCCCGCGGAAGCACTGATATGGAACGCATCGACCACGTTCTGCCGTGGAGCCACCTGGGCAGCGAGCGCCGGATTTCGGTGTTCAGCTTTGGAAATAGAGAGCGCAGTGGTGGGCGCAAGGCCTACATCCAGGCCAGCCTCCATGCTGACGAACTGCCCGGCATGCGCACCGCTTGGGAACTGAAAAAACGCCTCGGCGAACTCGAAGCCAAGGGCCTGCTCAACGGCGTCATCGAGCTGGTGCCAGTGGCCAACCCGCTGGGTCTTGGCCAGTTGCTGCAAGGCAACCATCAGGGCCGTTTCGAGGCCGGCAGCGGCAAGAATTTCAACCGTGATTTCGTCGAGCTCAGCGCCCCCGTGGCCGCCAGGCTGGAAGGACAACTCGGTGATGATCCGCACGCCAACATCCGTCTGATCCGTCAGGCGATGGCCGACCATCTGGCCGAATTGCCTGAAGCGAGTAGCCAGTTGCAAGGCATGCAGCGCATCCTGCTGCAACACGCCGCCACCGCCGATGTGGTGCTGGATCTGCATTGCGACTGTGAAGCCGCGCTGCACATGTACGCGTTGCCGCAGCACTGGCCGCAGTGGCGTTCGCTCGCTGCGCACCTGGACGTGAAGGTCGGCCTGCTGGCGGAAGATTCCGGCGGCAGCTCGTTCGATGAAGCCTGTTCGCTGCCGTGGCTGCGTCTGTCGCGTCTGTTCCCGGACGCGCAAATTCCACTGGCGTGCCTGGCAACCACCGTCGAACTCGGCGGTCAGGCTGACACCACGCCGGCGCAGGCCGAAGCCTGGGCTGAAGGCATTCTGGCGTTCCTCGCCGAGCAGGGCCTGATCCGTGGCGAGTGGCCGAGCGCGGCGCACGAACCATGCGAAGGCATGCCGTTCGAAGGCACCGAAATGCTCCTGCCGCCGCATCCCGGTGTGGTGAGTTTTCTGCGCAAGCCCGGCGAGTGGGTTGAAGCCGGTGACAAGATTTTCGAAGTGATCGATCCGCTGTCGGATCGGGTCAGCACGGTCTGTGCTGGTACGTCCGGGGTGCTGTTTGCCATTGAGCGGCTGCGTTACGCCCAACCCGGTTTCTGGCTGGCCAAAGTGGCGGGGCGCGATGCGCTGCGCGACGGCCCTTTGCTCAACGACTGACTGTTTTTGTGAGAACCGACCGCATGTACAAACTTGAAGTCCAAGACCTGCATAAACGCTATGGCAGTCACGAAGTGCTCAAGGGCGTTTCCCTGAAAGCGGCCGCCGGCGATGTGATCAGCATCATCGGCTCCAGTGGCTCCGGCAAAAGTACTTTCCTGCGCTGCATCAACCTGCTCGAGCAGCCGCACGCGGGCAAGATCCTGCTCAACAACGAAGAGCTGAAACTGGTAGCGAACAAGGACGGCGCGCTGAAAGCCGCTGATCCGAAACAGCTGCAACGCATGCGTTCGCGCCTGTCGATGGTGTTCCAGCACTTCAACCTGTGGTCGCACATGACCGCGCTGGAAAACATCATGGAAGCGCCGGTTCACGTGCTGGGTGTGTCCAAGGCCGAAGCCCGCGAGAAAGCCGAGCACTACCTGAACAAGGTCGGCGTGGCTCATCGTAAGGATGCGTTCCCGGGGCACATGTCTGGTGGCGAACAACAGCGTGTGGCAATCGCCCGTGCGCTGGCGATGGAACCGGAAGTGATGCTGTTCGACGAGCCGACTTCGGCCCTCGACCCGGAACTGGTCGGCGACGTGCTGAAAGTCATGCAGGCCCTCGCTCAGGAAGGCCGGACCATGGTGGTGGTGACCCACGAAATGGGCTTCGCCCGTGAAGTGTCGAACCAGCTGGTGTTCCTGCACAAAGGCGTCGTGGAAGAAAGCGGTAACCCGCGTGAAGTGCTGGTCAATCCGCAATCGGAACGTTTGCAACAATTCCTCTCGGGCAGCCTCAAGTAATCAGGGCTGCCGTTGCGCACCGAGATAGTGCATGCTTCGCAGCCTTGAGGCCGGTCTCGATTCCTGTGGGAGCTGGCTTGCCAGCGATGGCGTCCTGCCAGATCGCATTTCTGGGACAGACACACCGCTATCGCTGGCAAGCCAGCTCCCACAATTGATCTTTGCTGGTTTCGCGATTTGTGTTCATTTTCGGGCTAGCATTGGCCCTTGCCTTCATCACCGTTATTCGCTTCGGATCGCCCGCCCATGACTGCCCATCGAATTGGTTTCCTGATTTGGCCCAGCACTAAAGCTCTGACTTTGGCGCTGGCGGAGGAGGCCTTGCGTGTTGCCCAGCGTGTGCATCCGGACGTGGTTTACGAGCTGTCGTTCCTGCAGGCCGAAGCACCGGCTGAAGGTGAATGGCAACTGCCCGGCGAACCTTGGGCCGGCAAGCTCGAAAACTTCCAGAAACTGTTCCTGCTCGCCGATGAGCCACCGACCACGTTGGCGCCGGCACTCAGCAGCGCGCTCAAGCAATTGGTGCGTGCCGGTTGTGTGATCGGCGGACTGTCGGCCGGTGTGTACCCGCTGGCGCAACTCGGTCTGCTCGACGGCTACCGCGCCGCAGTGCACTGGCGCTGGCAGGACGATTTCGCCGAACGCTTCCCGAAAGTCATCGCCACCAGTCATCTGTTCGATTGGGATCGCGATCGCCTGACCGCATGCGGCGGCATGTCGGTGCTCGATCTGTTGCTGGCGGTGCTGGCCCGTGATCACGGTGCGGAACTGGCCGGTGCAGTTTCCGAAGAACTGGTGGTCGAACGCATCCGCGAAGGCGGCGAGCGTCAGCGCATTCCGTTGCAGAACCGTCTCGGCTCCAGCCACCCGAAGCTCACCCAGGCGGTGCTGCTGATGGAAGCCAACATCGAAGAGCCGCTGACCACCGACGAAATCGCCCAGCATGTGTGCGTGTCCCGTCGCCAGCTGGAGCGGATCTTCAAGCAATACCTCAACCGCGTGCCGAGCCAGTACTACCTGGAACTGCGCCTGAACAAGGCCCGGCAGATGTTGATGCAAACCAGCAAATCGATCATCCAGATCGGCCTGTCGTGCGGATTCTCGTCGGGGCCGCATTTCTCCAGCGCCTATCGCAACTTCTTCGGCGCCACGCCGCGGGAAGACCGCAACCAGCGGCGCAGCAGCAGTCCTTTTGAACTGTCGTCGGTGCCGCCAGAGCGCGGTTGACCGCTGAGCCGCAGCGCCATGGAGATCGACCCCATGGCGCTGGCGTTTCAAATGTCTTTCAATCTTCGATTTCGGCACTGGGGCGAGTTTGCACCTGTGGATGTTCCATTACGTCGTCAACGTTCAGGGTCATCCCCGTTTCCTGGTAGTAAGCCCGAATTCGCTGCATGGCCTGGGCGGAGAAGGGATTGCCGTACAGGTCGTAGCGATCGCCGACGTGGGCAGGCACCTCCATGAGTGCATCGGGCATTTCAGTGATTTCATTGCCCGACAGATCCACTTCCATCCAGTTGAGATTCTCCAGTACACCCTTGGGAATTTCCCTGATGCCGGTGGTGCTCAGGTCCAGGTCGGTGAGGTTCTGCAAATTGCTGAGGTCAGGTGTCAGTCCGAGCGGGTTATTGTGCAGATGCAGCAGATCAAGTTGGTCCAGACTCGCCAGCCCGGCCACGTCCTGCGGCGATAACGTGAGATTGCAGGTCGGCAGGCTCAAGGTGGTGAGTCGCTTCATCCGGAACACGGCTTCGGGGATGGAGGGCAGGTCGTAACCTTGAATATCGACGCTTTCAAGGTGGGTGAAGGCCTCGAGGAATCGACCGATCCGCGGCGAGTGATTACTGGTGCTGACCAGATAGAGATCCGAAACGTGGCCGAAGTCGGCGGTCAGTGTTGGCAACTCCCCCATGATCGGCAGCCTGAACGCAAACTGGTGGTCACTGGCGTCTGCTCCTTCCACCGGGGTTTTGCGCCAGCAAGTCAGCAATGCTTCTCGCAATGCCGTTCTGATTTGCTCTTGCATCAGGCGCTGGTCTGCTGGGAGTGGCAGCCCGGTGACCGGGTGAACGGGTATGTCGTTTTCCCAGGCGGCAAGATCACCCAGCAGTTGCTCGAGTTCGGCTTCCCGACGTGCCAGCTCGATCCGGCCATCGGCCAGTGTGCCTTCGAGGTGATAGATGAAATCACTGGCCTGTTTATCGCTCAGGGCCGGGTAGAGCGTCTGGACGCGTGCGATGTCCGACGGCTCGGCCAGCACGCCAAGGTCTTCCCCGGTTCGGCGGAAGTAGTCCTTGATGCGCTCGCGGGTGGCCGCGTCCAGTGGATTGTCGCCCAGGTCAATGCCGTTGCTGGCGGAGGCAGGCAAATCGAAGAGCTCGGCGGGCAGTTCGGTCACGCGATTGCCGCTGAGGATGGCGGTTTCCAGCCAGGGAGGATCCAGCAAACTCGATGGCAGCCGGGTAATCCCGGTGTTCGACAGATCGAGAAATTCCAGTTCCGGCAGGTCGCGGATATCCGGCAGCCGGCCCAGCGGATTGCTGTAAAGATCGAGTCTGACCAGTTGTTTGAGTGACGCCAGCGTGGCGCTGCCCTTGTCATCCAGTACGACCCCGCAGTTGCTCAGCACCAGTTGCTGAAGATCCGGCATTGCGGTCAGTGCAGGTGGCACTTCGGTCAATGCCAGATCACGCAATTCGAGCGAGTCGAGGCCGGTGAACCCTCGCAGGAAGCCTGTGCCTGCCCGTAGCTGAGCATTGCCGGTGATCGATAATGTTGTCACGTGAGAAAAGTCGGCACTCAAGGCCGGCAGGTCACCGATGAAGGCCGGATTGAGGTTGAGCACCGTGCTTCGCCGCTCGGGGTGTTCGCGAGACCTTTCGCGCCAGAACGATTCGATCTCCTGTCGGAACATCCTGCGACTGGCCTGCTCTGCGGATCGATCACTGGCGGTCAGCTCGATGCCGCTTGCCGGATAACGATCAGGGACGTCTGTCACCCATTTTTCGAGGTCACCTTCAAGCTGCCGCAGTTCGGTCTCCCAGCGCCCGATCTGTAATCGACCGAAGTCGAGAGTTCCCGGCAGCAGGTACAGCACTCGATTGGCGTCATCATCGCTCAGGGATGGAAACAGCTCACGGATCCGCTCGAGGTCTTCTCGAGGCATTGAAACGCCGAAGTGCTGCCTGAACTGCTGGTAACAGAGCTTGATGCGTTCCCGCGTGGTGGATGACAGCGGGTTGTCGGCGAGGCTGAGTTGCTTGGGTGGGCGGGCGGAAATATCGAAAAGGATGTCGGGCAGATCGCGGATCCGGTTGCGTTCGAGCATGGCGATGAGCAGTCGTGGATGACCGAGCAAACCGTCGGGCAGGCTCGAAATCCCGGTATCGATCATGCGCAGTTGCACCAGGGCCGGCAGCGCTTCGAGGGGCGGGTGGGCGCCCAGCGGGTTTCGGCTCAGATTCAAATACCGAAGATTTTCAAGAGACGACAGGGATGCGCGGCTTTGCGGGGTCAGCGTCAATCCACAATGCTCCAGAACCAGGCGCTGCAGTGAAGTCATGCGCATGGACGTCAGCGGGTTCTGGCCCAGGTTGAAATCGTGCAGTTCCAGGTGGCGCAAGGTGTTGAAGGGTTGCAGGAAACCGTCGACGTTGCCGAGAGCGTCATGCCCTGTGAGTGAGACTTCGCGGATGTGGCTGAAGTCGGTCGTCAGGGTGGGCAATTCGCCGATGAATGTCACACGCGCTACCAGTGAATCGCCCCGCTGCCTGGGGTTTTCCGGCATTCGTGAGCGCCACAGTGTTTGCAACTGTTCGGCAAACGCTGTTCGTGCCGAATGTTCGGCGAGGAACTCCCGCGGTGAGAGGGGGTGATGGCTGAAAGGATGCTCGTGCGGTATTGCCATTTTCCATTGCGACAGATCGGCGGTGAGTTGCTCGAGCTCGGCTTTCCAGTGCCTGAGCTGGCGGCGTCCGTGTTCCAGGTCACCGGGTAACCCGTAAAACACTTCGCTGGCCTCTTCGCCGTCCAGGTCGGGAAACAGCGCCTGAGTGGCATCGATGTCAGCCTGTTTGGCGACCACGCCGAAATCCATACCGGTGTCGCGCGAGTAACGTTTGATCCGTTCCAGTGTGTCGGCGGTCAACGGATTGCCGGAGAAATCGAATCCTGCGCTGGCTTCGGCGGGCAGGTCAAAGAGCGCCTCGGGCAACTCGCTGATCCGGTTGTCACTGACAATGGCTGTTTTCAATCTCGGATGGCCGGCCAATCCGGGAGGAACATCGCTGATGCCTGTGCGAGAGAGGTCCAGATACATGAGCGCTGGCAGACTGCCTGCGTCGGGCGCACTGCCCAGCGGGTTGTTGGGCAGTTCGAGTGATTCAAGCTCGCGCATCCCCGCCAGTGCAAGCTGCAGCTCGCCAGTCAAGGTCACGCCGCAGTTGTTGAGAACCAGTGTATCGAGCACGGGCAGGGCCGCCAGGGACTGTGGCAGTTGTTCAAGTGCAAAGTCATGCAGGATCAGGCGTTTCAACCGGGGAAAGCTGCGCAGAAAGGGTGAGGTGGCACGTATTTGTTTGTTCCCGTTGAGCGACAGTGCGGTGATGTGGCTGAAATCCGCCGACAGCTCCGGCATGTCACCGATGAAATTGGCTTGCGCCGATAACACATCCGCTCTCGTCAGCGGATGTGCCGTCGAGCGGTGACGCCACAGCCGCTCAATTCTTCCGGCGAAAACTTCTCGCTCATAAAACTGATTGAAGTGTTCGTTGGGGGTCAGCAGTTCACCCGTGGACGGATCACGATTGGGTGTGTCCCGCGCCCATGTGGCCAGCTCGCTGGTCAGCCGGGTTATTTCGCTCTCCCAGCGATCCAGTTGAAGCCGACCCTGTAACAGCGAGCCGGGCAGGCTGTAAATCAGTTCGCTGGATTGACGGTCATTCAGGTCGGGAAACAGTGCCTTGATCCGGTTTATATCCGTTTGCTCGGGACGAACGCCCAGATCGCTGCCGGTCCGATTGAAGTAGATCTTCACGTTTTCACGGGTCGCAGCAGAAAGCGGGTTGCCGAAAAAATCGTACCCTGCGGTGGAGGCAGCCGGCTGTTCGAACAAGGCATCGGGCAGAGTGGTGATCTGGTTATCGGTAAGCCATGCGCTGGTCAGGCGCGGGTGATCCAGGACGCCGCTGGGGATTTCGGAGAGGCCGGTACTGGAAAGGTTCAGATGCGTCAGGTTCGGCATGAAGGTGAAGTCGAATGTCACACCCAGTGGATTGCCTTCCAGATCCAGTGCGGTCAGCCCGTTGAGGCTCGACATGATCGACCGGTTTTCCGGTGTCAGGACGACGCCACAGTTTTGCAGTGTCAGCTGTTTCAGACCTGCGAGCGTTGTCAGGCGCGGCGGCAGATTGTGCAGGTCGAAGTCGCGCAGTTCCATGCGTACAAGTCCCGAAAAACTTTCGAGGAAGTGGTCAAGGGCACCGGGCTCGCCGCTGCCGATCAGTTCAAGATTGTCGACGTGGGAAAAGTCGGCCGTCAGGGCAGGAAGGTTGCCCACGATCGGCTGTGAAAAACGCATCTGGTAACCATGCGGGCCATGCATCTCTCTGCGCCAGCAACTACGCAGGTCGTTGGCGAACGTCTGGCGATCACGGATGGCGGCCATCTGTTGGTCATCCGTTCGACGGAGGCCATCAGCCGGGTTGATCTCCGGCAGGTCGAACAGCCATTGATTGAGATCGCTGTCGAGTTGTGCGTATTCCAGCTGAAGCCGGGACAGTTCGGCGATCGCGCCGTTCGGATGGTTGGCCAGGCGCTGCGCCATGGCGATCCGTTCGACTTCAGGCATTCTCGGGTAGATCTGTCTGATCCGGTTGTCCAGCGTGCGGGGTGCTCGCAGCGCCGGTGGCGGGTTGCGTGAATAGCCGTCCGTGCCCAGCAACCGCAAGGTATCCATGACGGGAGGCGGCACGGGATCGGGCGTGATTGTCAGCCGCAGTTCGGTACGTGGGAGCGGATTGTCACTGATGGCTTGTCTGAGTTTTCCCCCCTCGCCGATCTGCAGGTTCAAGGCGTTTCTTTGCGCGTCCGGCAGGGCTTGCAGGACGGCAGTGTAGAAATCGGTGGAGCCGTGCAGTTGCAGTCCCTGCTCGTCGTACGGCTGCCAGAGCCCATCGGATTTGAGCACCAGCACCTTCTGAATGGCGGCATCGACCGGGCCGGTGCTGTCGATCAACTGTCCCTGGGGATCTTGACCGCGCACTTCAAGGCGTACGTCTGCGGACCAGCCTGGCAATCGTTGCAGGCTGTGCAGCGCCAGCGTATCGGTATCAGGATTGCGCACAGAATCCAGCAACAACCCTTCGAAGGCGCGAGTGACGCGCAGTTCCTGCCTGGCATGTTCTGCCAGCGCCTGTTGCCGTTCGGGCCATTGTCCTTTGCTGATCATCACCAGTTCCGAACCGGTGGCCGTGTTCAGCAACTCTTCAGTCAGCCTGGCAGGCAGCTGTGGCTCATGCAGGGCCGCACGCCTGATCAAGGGCTCGTCGCGCTGTTGGAGCGCTTGGTAGCGTTGCTCGAAAAGCGAGGTGCGCTGCTCTCGGGCGATCTGCGCCAGTCTGGCTCTGAGCTTGCGCGTGCGCGCTTCGATAGCGTGCATCTCACCGAAATCCTCTCCCAGCAGCGTATTGATTTCCGGCTCGCTGAGCGTTTGCAGCAGCGTCTTGAGGACGTCGCCATCGGACAGGCTGTCCTGCCGAATCTCGGTCACAGGAAGCTGTTCGTCGGCAGAGGATTGCCATGCAATCTCACCTTGAGCGTTGATGAAACGCAATGTCTTGCGCTGGGGCCAGGGCGTTTGCTCTGCGATAAGCCGGAGCTGGAGCAGCGGATCCGCACCTGAATAATCCTCGGGGCGGTCGCTGGCCATCCGGTCGATGAAGTCCTGCAGGTCCTGATCAATCCGGCAGCGCTGAATGCTGTCGGCCAGCAAGGGGGGCAAGCGCTCCTGGTTGACGTGCATTTTGCGCAGTGCATCTTGCGTATAACCGCTGACCTTGAGGATCTGCTCACGTCGCACCGCAGGGAACGACTCGACGCTGTGACCGATCCGTTGCAATACGGTAGGGGCGTCCCATTCAAGCGGTCGTTCAAGCTCGGTATGAAAGGCGCCTTCGCCGTTATGGCGCACGATGGGGCGGTAGGCATCTGCCCGTGCGGGGTGTTCGATGTAGAGTTTGCCGGGATGTTCATGCGGACTGACGAGGTAATGCGCCTGCTCGAGTGGCAGCAGGCTTTCGCCCTGATAGTGATGCAGGCCCTGGCGGTCGGGCCCGGTCCCTTCGGGTGGTTTGACCTGGCGCTCGTAAGGTTTCAGATCCGGTTTCCAGTAGAGGGTTTTGCCATTGCGCAGTTTGACGGGCTGGAACCGGTCAATGAATGACATGACTTCTGCCGGCAATATTTTTGGAAGTTCTGTCAGGGCAATCCCGCCACCGAGGGCGAAGGCCCCCAGCTGGATCAATGATTCCAACGCGGTGAAAAAATGCTCGGCGGCTTCTGTAATCTGCCCTTCGGCCCAGTCGACAATCCACTCGAAGGCTTCGTCGAGAAATTGGTAGGCCATGTAGGCCATCATGATTTCTCCGAGAAACGGTACGAACGGCATCAGGACGAAGGAGGCGATCTCGAGAATCGATGACGCCACGTTGACGAATGAGTCCCAGAGCGCCCAGCGGGCGTTAGCGTCCGTCGTGGCCGTTGATACGGCGATAGTCGCTGCGTCATTGAGGATCTTGTTCAGCTTGCCCTGGTAGAGGTGTTCCCAGAGTTCTGTGATGATGGGCGTGACGGCAAGTTGCAGTTTCGGCTTGTTTACAGGGGTGTCTCGCCAGGCAGGCAGCGGGCTTCCCGCCTCAGGCTTGTGCCATGTCACCTTGCTCAGTCGTCGGTTCAGTTCGCTGAAGAAATGACCACGTTGTTCATGGAGTACGAAACGGCTGAAGAAACGCTGATAGTCGGGGGCGCGCAATTGGCGGGTCAGTTCTTTCTCCATTTCGACGGGCGAGGCGTATTCCTTGATGGGGTGCTCGGGATCATCGGGTATGTAAGCAACCACCCGGGTCGAGGCCCTGGCCTGTTCCAGATCCGGGGTGAATATCACGATGCCGGTCAGTGTGGCCGACATCATCGTCAAATCGTGACAGCGCAGCGGTTGACGGTCGATCCGCATGCCTTCCAGACCATCGAGCAAGCCACCGATCAGTCGAAAATATAACTCTCCGATGTCCTGGTTCATCCGTGCCAGTTGGAGGGCGGCCCTCAGTGCGGCTTTCTGGCTGTCCTTGACATCGCGGGATAACACCGCAGCGGCGACCGGACTGGTGAAACCGAGGTTGTCTTCAAGGTAGGTTTTGTAGCGGGCGCCGATGTCCAGCTCCCGGCACAGGCTGGTGAAGGCCGGGATAGTAATTTTGCCGTTGACTTGCGTCAGCGGCTCGAACTGCCCTGTCGCAGACGGTCTGGAAATAAAGGACGAGCCACTTTCGTAAGCCCCTTGCCGTGTTTCCTTCTCTTCGAAATTGTGCAGCGCCGCCTCTACCAGCGATACGGTCCAGACCCGGGCGCCGGTTTTGATCGCAAAGCCGGACACGGTCACCGGTATGTAGAGGCGCAGGAAGGTTTCCTTGACGTCCACTTCCACGCCGAACCGGGACTTCAACGCTTGCGCAAGCAGCGGTGTTGCAAACGCGCTGGCGTCCTGCACGCGATCGAGCCTCTGATCCACGGTGTTCTGAGCGGACATGTGGTTGGCGATCGCGGCTCTCAATTCGTCGTGATCCGCCTGCGGTGCAGTCTTGATGGTGTCGGGAAGTGTCTTGCGATTGTTCTTCAGTGCCTCGCGCCTTTTGTCCGAGGCATTGCCCAGCCATGAGGGCATGGCGTTGACGAGCGGTTGATAATGAGAGGGCGGGTTGTGTCGGTCGTCGGTTTCGGCCGTGGCGCTGGCCCGATTGATCGGAGATTGCATGGTGATCCTGCCTTCGGCATCCGGAAAAGGAGCCCAGCAAATCAAAATGCTTTCGACAAAGTGCGGTACATAGATATGACATTGGCGGCTGCCGCAATTGATATCCTCTCAGGCCTGCTGCAATTGCTGGCGACGGTTTAAACTGCGCCTTTGCGACGCTATATGTCGCATTGCCGTAAACCCGGGAAAATCCGGGGTTTGCGCTATAAGAAGTTGTCGCTTGGCGGCAAGGCCGGGCACAAAACTGTCCTTACAATCCCCCCATCGCTCGCCAGTTTCAGGCGGGTGGCCCTCATCAGGAGACTCCGATGTCCGTTGAGCACGCTGCGGTACAACGCGCCGATTTCGACCAGGTTATGGTTCCCAACTACGCGCCTGCCGCTTTCATTCCGGTGCGTGGCGCCGGGTCCCGCGTCTGGGATCAGGCCGGCCGCGAGCTGATCGACTTCGCCGGCGGCATCGCCGTCAACGTATTGGGCCATGCGCACCCGGCGCTGGTCGGTGCCTTGACCGAGCAAGCGAACAAGCTGTGGCACGTGTCCAACGTGTTCACCAACGAGCCGGCCCTGCGCCTGGCGCACAAGCTGATCGACGCCACCTTTGCCGAACGCGTGTTCTTCTGCAACTCCGGCGCCGAAGCCAACGAGGCCGCCTTCAAGCTGGCCCGTCGTGTTGCGTTCGACCGTTTCGGCACCGAGAAGTACGAAATCATCGCCGCGCTCAACAGCTTCCACGGCCGTACCCTGTTCACCGTGAACGTTGGTGGCCAGTCGAAGTATTCCGACGGTTTCGGCCCGAAAATCACCGGCATCACCCACGTGCCGTACAACGATCTGGCGGCACTGAAAGCCGCTGTTTCGGACAAGACCTGCGCGGTCGTTCTGGAACCGATCCAGGGCGAGGGCGGCGTGCTGCCGGCCGAGCTGGCTTACCTGCAAGGCGCCCGTGAATTGTGCGACGCCAACAACGCGCTACTGGTGTTCGACGAAGTGCAGACTGGCATGGGCCGTACCGGCAACCTGTTCGCCTACCAGCATTACGGCGTGACCCCGGACATCCTGACCAGCGCCAAGAGCCTGGGCGGCGGTTTCCCGATCGCGGCTATGCTGACCACCGAAGCGCTGGCCAAGCATCTGGTCGTCGGCACTCACGGCACCACTTATGGCGGCAACCCGCTGGCGTGTGCCGTGGCCGAAGCGGTGATCGACGTGATCAACACCCCTGAGGTGCTGAACGGCGTCCATGCCAAGCACGACAAGTTCAAGACCCGCCTGCAACAGATCGGCGAGAAGTACGGCCTGTTCACCCAGGTGCGTGGTCTCGGTCTGCTGATCGGTTGCGTGCTGAGCGACGCCTGGAAAGGCAAGGCCAAGGACATCTTCAACGCCGCTGAACAAGAAGGCCTGATGATTCTGCAGGCCGGTCCGGACGTGATCCGTTTCGCCCCGAGCCTGGTGGTGGAAGACGCAGACATCGACGCCGGTCTGGATCGCTTCGAACGTGCTGCGGCGAAACTGACCCAAGCCTGATAGACCCTTCGGCGCCTGACTTGATCAGGTGCCGAACCCAATTTTGATGCCGGGCAAAATCAAATGTGGGAGCGGGCTTGCTCGCGAAAGCGGTGGGTCAGACAGCGAAAATGTTGACTGACAATCCGCTTTCGCGAGCAAGCCCGCTCCCACACTGATCTCTGTGTATGCAGTAGCTGCCCGGTTATTTTTCTGTGAATTGATAAGAGAAAGGAGTGACACCATGCTGGTGATGCGCCCCGCGCAAATGGCTGATCTGGGCGAGGTACAGCGTCTGGCTGAGGACAGCCCGATTGGTGTCACTTCCTTGCCGGATGACGTTGAACGCCTGAGCGACAAAATCGCTGCGAGTGAAGCCTCGTTTGCCGCCGAAGTGAGCTTCAACGGCGAAGAAAGTTACTTCTTCGTCCTCGAAGACACCGCTACCGGCAAGCTGGTGGGCTGCTCGGCAATCGTCGCTTCGGCCGGTTATTCCGAGCCGTTCTACAGCTTTCGCAATGAGACCTTCGTGCACGCCTCCCGCGAGCTGAAGATCCATAACAAGATCCACGTGCTCTCGCAATGCCACGACCTGACCGGCAACAGCTTGCTGACCAGTTTCTACGTGCAGCGCGAGCTGGTGGGGTCGCCGTGGGCCGAGCTCAACTCCCGTGGCCGTCTGCTGTTCGTCGCCAGCCATCCGGAGCGGTTCGCCGATTCGGTGGTGACCGAAATCGTCGGCTATAGCGATGAAAACGGCGACTCGCCATTCTGGGACGCCATCGGTCGCAACTTCTTCGATTTGAACTACGCCGAGGCCGAACGTCTGTGTGGCCTGAAAAGCCGCACGTTCCTCGCCGAACTGATGCCGCATTACCCGATCTACGTGCCGCTGCTGCCGGACTCCGCTCAGGAAGCAATGGGCCAGGTACACCCGCGTGCGCAGATCACCTTCGACATCCTGATGCGCGAAGGCTTCGAGACCGATCACTACATCGACATCTTCGACGGTGGCCCGACCTTGCATGCGCGTGTTTCGGGGATCCGTTCGATCGCCCAGAGCCGTGTGGTGCCGGTGAAACTCGGCGAGCCGGTCAAAGGTGCCGGGCGCCAGTATCTGGTGGCCAATGCCCAGTTGCAGGATTACCGCGCGGTATTGCTTGAGCTGGATTACGCGCCGGGCAAACCGGTGACCCTGGATCTGGAAGCGGCCGAAGCCCTGGGCGTCGGTGAAGGTGCCAGCGTGCGCCTGGTGGCGGTTTAACGCCTTAGCGAGTTTCACGGGTGGCCACGGCGGCCCGTTTGAGGAGATAGCATGATTGTTCGTCCCGTACGCAGCAGCGATTTGTCCGCTCTGATCGACCTGGCCCGCAGCACCGGCACCGGCCTGACCACCTTGCCGGCCAACGAAGAGCGCCTGACCCACCGGGTTGGCTGGGCCGAGAAGACCTTTCGCGGTGAAGCCGGTCGTGGCGACGCGGACTATCTGTTCGTGCTCGAAGACGACAACGGTCGCGTGGTGGGGATTTCCGCCATCGCCGGCGCCGTCGGTCTGCGCGAGCCTTGGTACAACTTCCGTGTCGGCCTGACTGTCAGCGCCTCGCAGGAGCTGAACATCTATCGCGAGATCCCGACCCTGTTCCTGGCCAACGACCTGACCGGCAACTCCGAGCTGTGCTCGCTGTTCCTGCACGCTGACTACCGCACCGGCCTCAACGGCCGCATGTTGTCTAAGGCGCGCATGCTGTTCATCGCCGAATTCCCGGAACTGTTCGGCAACAAGATCATCGCCGAGATGCGCGGCGTGTCGGATGACGCCGGCCGTTCGCCGTTCTGGGAAAGCCTGGGCCGTCACTTCTTCAAGATGGAATTCAGCCAGGCCGATTATCTGACCGGTGTCGGCAACAAGGCATTCATTGCCGAACTGATGCCGAAATTCCCGCTGTACACCTGCTTCCTGTCGCCGGACGCGCGCAACGTCATCGGCCAGGTGCATCCGGACACCGAGCCGGCGCTGGCGATGCTCAAGAGCGAAGGTTTCAGCTATCAGGGTTACGTCGACATCTTCGACGCAGGTCCCGCCATCGAGTGCGAGACCAGCAAGATCCGCGCGGTGCGTGACAGCGAAGCGCTGGTGCTGGCCATCGGCACGCCGGGCGACGATGCCACGCCGTTCATCATCCATAACCGCAAACGCGAAGACTGCCGCATCACGGCTGCGCCGGCCCGTCTGGCCGCCGGCACCCTGGTGGTCGATCCGCTGACCGCCAAACGTCTTCAACTCAACGCTGGCGATCAGGTGCGCGCCGTGGCGTTGTCTGCTGCCCGGGAGTCGAAATAATGAATTCGCTATACATCGCAGGTGAGTGGCTGGCCGGTCAGGGCGAGGCCTTTCAATCGCTGAACCCGGTGACCCAGCAAGTGCTGTGGTCGGGTGAGGGCGCCACTGCCGCTCAGGTCGAGTCGGCCGTGCAGGCTGCGCGTCAGGCGTTCCCGGGCTGGGCCCGGCGTACCCTGGAAGATCGCATCAGCGTGCTCGAAGCGTTCGCCGCCGCGCTGAAAAACCACGCCGACGAACTGGCCCGCACCATCGGTGAGGAAACCGGCAAACCGTTGTGGGAAGCCGCGACCGAAGTCACCAGCATGGTCAACAAGATCGCGATTTCGGTACAGAGCTACCGCGAGCGTACCGGCGAGAAGAGCGGCCCGTTGGGCGACGCCACCGCCGTATTGCGCCACAAGCCCCACGGCGTGGTCGCGGTGTTCGGTCCTTACAACTTCCCTGGCCATTTGCCGAACGGCCACATCGTGCCGGCGCTGCTGGCCGGTAACAGCGTGCTGTTCAAACCGAGCGAGCTGACCCCGAAAGTCGCCGAGTTGACGGTCAAGTGCTGGATTGAAGCCGGTCTGCCGGCCGGTGTCCTGAACCTGCTGCAAGGCGCCCGCGAAACCGGTATTGCTCTGGCGGCGAACCCGGGCATCGACGGTCTGTTCTTCACCGGCTCGAGCCGTACCGGCAATCACCTGCACCAGCAGTTCGCCGGTCGTCCGGACAAGATCCTCGCGCTGGAAATGGGCGGCAACAACCCGCTGGTGGTCGATCAGGTCGCCGATCTTGATGCTGCGGTGTACACGATTATTCAATCGGCGTTCATTTCCGCCGGTCAGCGCTGCACCTGTGCCCGTCGTCTGCTGGTGCCGGAAGGCGCGTGGGGCGACAGCCTGCTCAAGCGTCTGGTGGAAGTCAGCTCGACCATCGAGGTCGGTGCGTTCGATCAGCAGCCGGCACCGTTCATGGGTTCGGTGGTTTCCCTTGGCGCGGCGAAAGCGTTGATGGATGCCCAGGCGCATCTGCTGGCCAACGGCGCAGTGTCGTTGCTGGCGATGACTCAGCCGCAGGCGCAGTCGGCGCTGCTGACCCCGGGCATCGTTGATGTGACGGCGGTTGTCGATCGCTCCGACGAAGAACTGTTCGGCCCGTTGCTGCAAGTGATCCGCTACGCCGATTTCGCGGCGGCGATTGCCGAAGCCAATGACACTGCGTTTGGCCTGGCCGCAGGTCTGCTGTCGGATTCCGAAGAGCGCTACCAGCAGTTCTGGCTGGAAAGCCGTGCCGGGATCGTCAACTGGAACAAGCAGCTGACCGGTGCTGCGAGCAGCGCACCGTTCGGCGGTGTCGGCGCCTCGGGCAACCACCGCGCCAGTGCCTACTACGCGGCGGATTACTGCGCGTACCCGGTGGCCTCTCTGGAAACCCCGAGCCTGGTGTTGCCGGCGGCCCTGACGCCTGGCGTGAAGATGGCGTGATGCCCATCGCTGGCAAGCCAGCTCCCACAAGGGCGATGAGACTCCTGTGGGAGCTGGCTTGCCAGCGATGACCGCGCCGCGGTCTCAAAGAATAGTTACTGAAGCCTATAACAACAGATTCTCGTGGAGCCTCGCTGATGAAATCCTATGAAGTCAATTTTGACGGTCTAGTGGGGCCGACCCATAACTACGGTGGTCTGTCCTACGGCAACGTTGCGTCCCAGAGCAACAGCCAGCAATCCTCGAACCCGAAGGAAGCGGCGCTGCAAGGCCTGGCGAAAATGAAAGCGCTGATGGAAATGGGCTTTCAGCAGGGTGTTCTCGCACCGCAGGAGCGTCCGGACGTGGCTGCTCTGAGCCGTCTGGGTTTCAGCGGCACCGATGCTCAGGTGATCGAGCGCGCCGCAAAGGAAGCGATGCCGTTGCTGGTCGCCAGTTGCTCGGCATCGAGCATGTGGGTGGCCAACGCCGCCACGGTCAGCCCGAGTGCCGACACCGCTGACGGTCGCGTGCACTTCACCGCCGCCAACCTGAACTGCAAATACCACCGCAGCATCGAGCACCCGACCACCAGCCGTGTACTGGGCGCGATGTTCGCCAACCAGCAACACTTCGCTCACCACGCCGCATTGCCGGCGGTGGCGCAGTTCGGCGACGAAGGCGCAGCGAACCACACGCGTTTCTGCCGTGAGTACGGCGAGGCCGGCGTCGAGTTCTTCGTGTTCGGTCGCAGTGCGTTCGACACCCGCTACCCGGCACCACAGAAATACCCGGCACGCCAGACCCTCGAGGCATCGCAAGCCGTCGCTCGTCTGCACGGCCTGCGTGACGACGGCGTGGTCTACGCGCAACAGAATCCTGCGGTGATCGATCAGGGCGTGTTCCACAACGACGTGATCGCGGTGGGCAACGGCGAGGTGCTGTTCTATCACGAGGACGCGTTCCTCGACACCGATCAGATGCTGGCCGAGCTGCAAGCCAAACTGGCCAAGGTCGGCGGCAAGTTCCAGTCGGTCTGCGTGCCGCGTTCGGCGGTCACCGTGGATGACGCGGTGCGTTCCTACCTGTTCAACAGCCAGTTGCTGTCGCGTCCTGACGGTTCGATGCTGCTGATCGTGCCGGAAGAGTGCCGTGGCAACGAGCGCGTGTGGAATTACCTGCAAGGCCTGACCAGCTCCGGCGGCCTGATCCGCGAAGTAAAAGTCTTCGACCTCAAGCAAAGCATGCAGAACGGCGGTGGCCCGGCGTGCCTGCGACTGCGCGTCGCGCTCAACGAAACCGAGCTGGCGGCCGTCAACCCAGGGGTTATCATGACCGCCCCGTTGTACGGTTCGTTGACCGCATGGGTTGAAAAGCACTACCGCGACCGCCTGACCGAAAGCGATCTGGCGGATCCGCAATTGCTGCTTGAATGCCGGACGGCACTGGATGAACTGACGCAAATCCTTAAACTGGGCGCGGTTTATCCATTCCAGATCAATTGATGACCGATGCGCCGCCTCGTCGCGGCGCACGGTTCCATCTCCCCAAGAGAGCGTAAAACATGAGCGATTCCCTGCAGCTGATCCTTGAAGACACTGACGGCACGCAACTGCAAACTTCCTGCACCCGCGTCGCGGTCATGTGGCAAGGCAAAGAGCTGTGGATCCAGCAGGACGGCCGCGGCCAACTGTTGATCGGCGTGGACGTCGAAGAGGGCGACGAAGAGTACGCCAACCTGCTGTTGCGCCCATTGGCGACTAATCTGGTAAGTCTGCAACTGGAGATGGAACCGGCTGACCTCGGCGACGATGACGGCCACGTGCACGGCCCGGATTGCAATCACGACCACTAAGGAAACCGCTCTATGCTCGCCCTCGGCAAACTGCTTGAACTGACCCTCGCCGGCCGTGAACCGGCGGAGAAGACTCAACTGACTGTCGAAGGCGTGCGCATGCGCTGGTTGAGCGAGGGTGCGCTGGAAGTCCGGCCACCCGAAGCGCGCGACAATGGCCTGGACCTGCTGCTGTCGGCAGGCATCCACGGCAACGAAACGGCACCGATCGAACTGCTCGACCGGCTGCTGCATGACATTGCTCGCGGCGATCTGAAGCCGCGCGCACGCATTCTGTTCCTGTTCGGCAACCCGGAAGCGATTCGCAAGGGCGAGCGTTTCGTCGAGCAAGACGTCAATCGGTTGTTCAACGGCCGTCACGAACAAAGCAGCGGTTCTGAAGCCCTGCGCGCCTGCGAGCTGGAACGTCTGGCGGCGAGTTTCTTCAGTCTTCCTGATCGTCAGCGCCTGCACTACGACCTGCACACCGCGATTCGCGGTTCGAAGATCGAGCAGTTCGCCCTTTATCCGTGGAAGGAAGGTCGCCAGCATTCCCGTCTTGAGCTGGCTCGCCTGCGCGCCGCCGGCATGGAGGCGGTGCTGTTGCAGAACAAGCCGTCGATCGTGTTCAGCTCTTACACCTACGACAAGCTGGGGGCCGAGTCCTTCACGCTGGAGCTGGGCAAGGCGCGGCCATTCGGGCAGAACGCCGGGGTCAATGTGTCGCTGCTGGAAACCCGTCTGAAGCAGATCATCGAAGGCACCGAGCCGGAGATGGCCGAGCAGGGTCTGGATGGTCTGCAACTGTTCAGTGTGGCTCGGGAAATAATCAAGCACAGCGATGCGTTCCGCCTGAACCTGCCGGCGGACATCGAAAACTTTTCCGAACTGGATGTGGGTTATGTGCTGGCCGAAGACCTGGCCAATACCCGCTGGATCATCGAAGAGCAGGGCGCGCGGATCATCTTCCCCAACCCCAAGGTCAAGAACGGCCTGCGGGCGGGCATTCTGATCGTGCCGACCACTGACGAAAATCTTGCCTGATGATCATTCCCACGCTCCGCGTGGGAATGCAGCCCGGGACGCTCCGCGTCCCAAAGCGGACGCAGAGCGTCCATTGAGGCGTTCCCACGCAGACGGTTCGACGCCTCGACGTGGGAACGATCATTGTGGGGTCAGACCGCTACAGCACGCGGCTCGGTGCGGCGCAATGCACGCACTTTCTGCAACGTATCGGCGCAGGTCTTCGCCGCTTCCTGACCCTTGTGCACGAAATGCTCGAAGAAGAACTTCTGGTGCTCTTCGCCGGCATGGAAGTGGTGCGGGGTCAGCGACACCGAGAACACCGGTACTTCGGTTTCCAGCTGAACCTGCATCAGGCCGCTGACCACCGACTGGGCGACGAACTCGTGACGGTAGATTCCGCCGTCCACCACCAGAGCGGCCGCGACGATACCGGCATAACGACCGGTCTTGGCCAACAGCTTGGCGTGCAGGGGCATTTCAAAGGCGCCGCCGACTTCGAAGAAATCGATGTCTGATTCCTGATAACCCTGAGCGATCATTTCAGCGAGGAAACCTTTACGGCTCTGGTCGACGATTTCCTTGTGCCAGCAGGCCTGGATGAACGCGACGCGCTCGCCGTGAGTGTGTTTGCTTTTGCTGTCGATAGCGGTGGGTTGCATGTTCTGACTCCTGTTTGTGTGAAAAACAGGGCGTTATGAATCGAAAGGGATTCAAGGGTACGCACGCTCGCGCGAACACGGCGGACGGCCCTTTGGCGTCAATCCCGTTCTCTCTTCATCCGGACTATGACCGTCGGCCCCGGAATCACACCGGGTCTGCTGACCTTGCCGCCGCTCACGGTTTTTGCCGTGCCTGACACCAAGCGCTCGCGGGCTATGCGCATTGCGCGCAATTACCGCCGGTGGGGAATTGCACCCCGCCCTGAGAACGTTTCGCCGCCCTTTATCGGGCGGCGCAGCGTTTTTAACACAGATTGCCAGACCGTGCATTGCGCCTTTGTGATGATTGCCATCGGATTTTTCGAAGCACAGGAAACGACTTTTCCTTGCGCGAGGGTTGATTAATCCGCGCCGTGCCCGCAGTAATTCACCTTCGTAAAGGGATTTCCCCTGCTGACTTGAGGCCAGGTTCATGAGCGTTATCGATCTTCGCAGCGACACCGTCACTCAACCGACTCCCGCCATGCTCGACGCGATGACCTGTGCCGACACCGGTGACGACGTGTATGGCGAAGATCCGACGGTCAATCGTCTGGAAGCCGAACTGGCAAAACGGCTCGGTTTTGCCGCCGCGCTGTTCGTCCCGACCGGCACCATGAGCAACCTGCTGGGCTTGATGGCGCACTGCGAGCGCGGTGACGAGTACATCGTCGGTCAACAGGCACACACCTATAAATACGAAGGCGGCGGCGCAGCGGTGCTCGGCTCGATTCAGCCACAGCCGCTGGAAGTGCAGGCCGACGGCTCGCTGGACCTGGATCAGGTGGCCGCGGCGATCAAGCCCGACGATTTCCACTTCGCCCGCACCCGCCTGCTGGCGCTGGAAAACACCATGCAGGGCAAAGTGTTGCCGCTGGACTATCTGGCCCGGGCCCGCCAGTTCACTCGGGACAACGGCCTGCAACTGCATCTGGACGGCGCGCGGCTGTACAACGCGGCGGTCAAGCTCGGGGTCGATGCCCGGGAAATCACCCAGTATTTCGATTCGGTCTCGGTGTGCCTGTCCAAAGGCCTCGGCGCGCCGGTCGGTTCGGTGCTGTGCGGTTCGTCGGCGTTGATTGCAAAGGCCCGGCGCCTGCGCAAAATGGTCGGTGGCGGCATGCGTCAGGCCGGATTGCTGGCGGCGGCGGGGCTGTATGCGTTGGACCACAACGTCGAGCGCCTGGCGGATGACCATGCCAACGCGCAGTTGCTGGCCGAAGGCCTTCGCGAGGCTGGTTTCAGCGTCGAGCCGGTGCAGACCAACATGGTTTACGTGCAGATGGGCGACCGTGCCGAGGCGATCAAGGCATTTGCCGCCGAACGCGGGATCAAGTTGAGCGCTGCCGCCCGTCTGCGGATGGTCACGCACATGGACGTCAATCGCTCGCAAATCGAGCAAGTGATCGCGACATTCGTCGAGTTTTCGCGCAAGTGACAGCGTTAGCGGCCCAATTGACCGTTTCTATCGTATAAACACGCTGTACCCCGCGCGCAGGGCCGATATAATGCGGCCCTTTGCCGTCGTTTCGTCTGTTGACGTTTCGTACAGGCCTTTGGCCGCAGCCTCCGTGGAAGAACCTAATGAAAAGCGCAGAAATCCGTGAAGCCTTCCTTCGCTTCTTCGAAGAGCAAGGCCACACCCGTGTAGCCTCCAGCTCTTTGATTCCGGGCAACGACCCAACCCTGCTGTTCACCAACGCGGGGATGAACCAGTTCAAGGACTGCTTCCTGGGCCAGGAAAAGCGCGCGTACACCCGCGCCGTCTCCAGCCAGAAATGCGTGCGCGCCGGCGGCAAGCACAACGACCTTGAAAACGTCGGTTACACCGCCCGTCACCACACCTTCTTCGAAATGCTGGGCAACTTCAGCTTTGGCGACTACTTCAAGCGTGATGCCATCACCTACGCCTGGAACTTCCTGACCTCCGAGAAGTGGCTGAACCTGCCGAAGGAAAAACTGTGGGTCACCGTCTACGCCAGCGATGACGAGGCTTACGACATCTGGACCAAGGAGGTCGGTGTGCCGGCCGAGCGCATGGTGCGCATCGGCGACAACAAGGGCGCGCCATACGCCTCCGACAACTTCTGGACCATGGGCGATACCGGCCCGTGCGGTCCTTGCACCGAGATTTTCTACGATCACGGCGCCGATATCTGGGGCGGCCCACCGGGCTCGCCGGAAGAAGACGGCGACCGTTACATCGAGATCTGGAACAACGTGTTCATGCAGTTCAATCGCACCGCCGATGGCGTGTTGCATCCGCTGCCAGCCCCGTCGGTGGACACCGGCATGGGTCTTGAGCGGATCAGTGCCGTGCTGCAGCACGTTCACTCGAACTATGAAATCGATCTGTTCCAGAGCCTGCTGGCCGCATCGGCCAAGGCGATCGGCTGCAGCAACGACAATCAGGCTTCCCTGAAAGTCGTGGCTGACCACATTCGTTCCTGCGGCTTCCTGATTGCCGACGGCGTGTTGCCGTCCAACGAGGGTCGCGGTTATGTGCTGCGCCGGATCATCCGTCGCGCCTGCCGTCACGGCAACAAGCTGGGCGCCAAGGGCACCTTCTTCTACCAGATCGTTGCCGCACTCGTGGCCGAGATGGGCGAAGCGTTCCCGGAACTGAAATCCCAGCAGGCGCACATCGAGCGCGTACTGAAAGCCGAAGAAGAGCAATTCGCCAAGACCCTGGAACAGGGCCTGAAAATCCTTGAGCAGGATCTGGCCGAGCTCAAAGGCGACGTGGTTCCAGGCGACGTGGTGTTCAAACTCTACGACACCTACGGTTTCCCGATGGACCTGACCGCGGACATCGCCCGCGAGCGCAGCCTGACCATCGACGAAGCCGGTTTCGAGCGTGAAATGGAAGCCCAGCGCGTCCGTGCACGTTCCGCCAGCTCGTTCGGTCTGGACTACAACAGCCTGGTCAAGGTTGACGTCGACACCGAGTTCACCGGTTATTACGCCACCAGCGGTTCGGCGAAAGTCGTTGCGCTCTATAAAGATGGCCAGTCCGTGGACGTCTTGAGTGAGGGGCAGGAAGGCGTTGTGGTGCTGAACCAGACGCCGTTCTACGCCGAATCCGGCGGCCAGGTTGGCGATTGCGGTTACCTGCAGGCCGGCAACAGCCGTTTCGACGTGCGCGACACCACCAAGACCGGCGGCGCATTCCTGCACCACGGCGTACTGGCGTCGGGCAGTCTGATCGTTGGCGCACCCGTGGAAGCCCACGTCGAAGCCGACGTGCGTCACGCCACTTCGCTGAACCACTCGGCCACTCACTTGCTGCACGCTGCATTGCGCAAAGTGCTGGGCGACCACGTTCAACAGAAAGGTTCGTTGGTCGACAGTCAGCGCCTGCGCTTTGACTTCAGCCACTTCGAAGCGATCAAACCGGAGCAGATCAAAGCGCTGGAAGACATCGTCAACGCCGAGATCCGCAAGAACTCCGCCGTTGAAACCGAAGAAACCGACATCGAAACCGCCAAGCAGAAAGGCGCGATGGCGCTGTTCGGCGAGAAGTACGGCGACAACGTGCGCGTGCTGAGCATGGGCGGTGATTTCTCCGTCGAGCTGTGCGGCGGTATCCATGCCAACCGTACCGGTGACATCGGTCTGCTGAAAATCATCAGCGAAGGCGGTGTGGCATCGGGCGTGCGTCGTATCGAAGCAGTTACCGGCGCTGCGGCTCTGGCTTACTTGAACGCTGCTGAAGAACAACTCAAGGAAGCGGCGAGCCTGGTCAAGGGCAGCCGCGACAACCTGATCGACAAGCTGTCGGCGGTGCTGGAGCGCAACCGTGCGCTTGAAAAGCAGCTCGAGCAGTTGCAGGCCAAGGCCGCTGCTGCCGCGGGCGACGATCTGTCGGCCTCGGCCGTGGACGTCAAGGGCGTGAAAGTGCTGGCCGTGCGTCTGGATGGTCAGGACGGCAAGGCGCTGCTGGCGCTGGTCGATCAGCTGAAAAACAAACTCGGCCGCGCAGTGATCCTGCTCGGCAGTGTCCATGAGGAAAAGGTCGTACTGGTTGCAGGCGTAACCAAGGACCTGACTGGCCAACTCAAAGCCGGTGATTTGATGAAGCAGGCTGCTGCGGCAGTGGGCGGGAAGGGCGGTGGTCGTCCGGACATGGCGCAGGGCGGCGGTGTCGACGCCGGCGCACTGGATGGCGCACTGGCGCTGACCGTTCCATTCGTCGAGCAGGGTTTATAAGACGGCCCGTCGGGCCCGCAGTCTAGTGGCGGACCCGGCGGCTGTTCGAGTGATTATTGGGCGCCCTTCATGGGCAGAGGCGGCTTTGAAATGGCTTTGATCGTACAGAAATTTGGAGGCACCTCGGTCGGCACTGTCGAGAGAATCGAGCAGGTCGCCGACAAGGTTAAGAAATTCCGCGATGCCGGCGATGACCTGGTGGTTGTGCTGTCTGCAATGAGCGGCGAAACCAACCGTCTGATCGATCTGGCCAAGCAAATCAGTGGCGAAGATCAACCGGTTCCGCGCGAGCTGGACGTGATCGTTTCCACCGGTGAGCAGGTGACGATCGCCCTGTTGGCCATGGCGCTGATCAAGCGCGGTGTACCGGCGGTGTCGTACACCGGCAACCAGGTGCGGATCCTGACGGACAGCGCGCACAATAAAGCGCGTATCTTGCAGATTGATGACCAGAAGATTCGCGGTGACCTGAAAGCCGGTCGCGTGGTGGTGGTCGCCGGTTTCCAGGGCGTCGACGAGCACGGCAACATCACGACCCTGGGTCGTGGCGGTTCCGACACCACCGGCGTGGCGCTGGCCGCTGCGCTGAAGGCTGACGAATGCCAGATCTATACCGACGTCGATGGTGTCTACACCACTGACCCGCGCGTGGTATCGGTGGCTCAGCGTCTGGACAAGATCACCTTCGAAGAGATGCTGGAAATGGCCAGCCTCGGTTCCAAGGTGCTGCAGATCCGCGCGGTGGAGTTCGCCGGCAAGTACAACGTTCCGCTGCGCGTACTGCACAGCTTCAAGGAGGGTCCGGGCACCCTCATTACTATTGATGAAGAGGAAACCATGGAACAGCCGATCATTTCCGGCATCGCTTTCAACCGCGATGAAGCCAAGCTGACCATCCGTGGCGTGCCAGACACCCCGGGCGTGGCGTTCAAGATTCTCGGCCCGATCAGTGCCGCGAACATCGAAGTCGACATGATCGTGCAGAACGTCGCGCACGATAACACCACCGACTTCACCTTCACCGTGCACCGCAACGACTACCAGTCCGCGCAAACCGTGCTGGAAAACACCGCTCGCGAGATCGGTGCCCGTGAAGTGGTTGGCGATACCAAGATTGCCAAGGTCTCGATCGTCGGCGTCGGCATGCGTTCCCACGCAGGCGTGGCCAGCCGCATGTTTGAGTCCCTGGCAAAAGAAAGCATCAACATCCAGATGATCTCGACCTCGGAAATCAAGGTTTCCGTGGTGATCGAAGAGAAGTACCTGGAACTGGCCGTGCGCGCCCTGCACACGGCTTTCGAACTCGACGCTCCGGCCCGTCAGGGCGAGTGATGCGTTGTCTGAAGGGCGCGGTCTGACCGCGCCCTTTATTTTTTGAATGGCGCGAGCCCCGAACTGTTCTTTTGCTCGCGCTGGTCAATACTCAGGCATGTAGGGCTACGATCGCTCCGGTTGTAGGTCGGGTGCCTTTTTTTTGCAGACTGTTGTCCCTGAAATGATTCGCGTGAGGAGAAAGGTATGCTGATTCTGACTCGTCGGTGCGCAGAAAGCCTGATTATCGGTGATGGCGAAATCACCGTGACCGTGCTCGGCGTTAAAGGAAATCAAGTGCGTATCGGCGTCAACGCCCCGAAAGAGGTGGCCGTGCACCGTGAAGAAATCTATCTGCGTATAAAGAAAGAGAAGGACGAAGAACCAAGCCATTAATTTTTATCGATTTTTATGTTTGCAAACGGGGAAGAAGGTGGTTAATATACGCCCCGTGTTGCGGAGAGCTGGCCGAGTGGCCGAAGGCGCTCCCCTGCTAAGGGAGTACACCTCAAAAGGGTGTCGGGGGTTCGAATCCCCCGTTCTCCGCCATTATTTGCTTAGTACGTTGTAATCTGGATTTTTCTGTAAGTTGTTGAAATTTATAGAAAAAGTGGTTGGAATAAAGATTAGACGGGCTATAATGCGGCGCAACAAATGCACTCGTAGCTCAGCTGGATAGAGTACTCGGCTACGAACCGAGCGGTCACAGGTTCGAATCCTGTCGAGTGCACCATTTAAGAGTCAATTGCAGCGATGTAAATGACTCGGCTTCAACCAGTTGTGATCTGGTCTAAAAACACAGAATGCACTCGTAGCTCAGCTGGATAGAGTACTCGGCTACGAACCGAGCGGTCACAGGTTCGAATCCTGTCGAGTGCACCATTTAAGAGTCAGTTGCAGCAATGCAAATGACTTGGTTACAGCCAGTTGTGGTCTGGTCTAAAAACACAAATTGCACTCGTAGCTCAGCTGGATAGAGTACTCGGCTACGAACCGAGCGGTCACAGGTTCGAATCCTGTCGAGTGCACCATATACCGAAAAGCCCGCGTTTAACGCGGGCTTTTTGCTGTCCGGGATTTGGCTTTTCCCGTCACGCATCCTTTCTCATCAAAATCGATTTGAGCACTGCGGCCCCGCTTGAGGTCGTAACGATAACTCGTTGCCGAATTGCGGATGCTTACCTTGTCGGGTTTGCCGAGGGCGCTTTCCACATCCTGTTGGCTCATGCCGGCGATGATTCGTTGATTGATGATTGCCTCGCGCTTCTGTCGCGCGTCGATCAGATCTCCACATTTATCGTGAGTGCGACCGACGACGGCCATTTCTCTTTTTCTGATATTCATACCCGATGTTTCTTCGTGCCGGGCTTCGGGTATCAGTGTCACGGTCGAGCCGGGCGAATAGGGGTGCACTTCCTGCAATGAAAGGTGTTCATCGTTCGCACAGCTCAATGTGGTGAACGTGACGCTGCCATCAGAAGCTTCGCAGCGATGAAGTGTGGTTGTGCTCCCGATGGTGGGCAGGCAGAGCAGAGTGGTCAGCATGAATCGGGATGTTTTCGATGGCATTCGGCGTCCTCCATGACGATCCTGTTCAAGCGTAGCCGGCAGTTTTTTCACTGGCGGTGTGTTTTCTTTTCAGGATGAGTCGTCGCACTGTGAAGGATCAGGACAGCGCTCAGCTTTGTCTCGCAAGCGCTTGTTTCAGCCACGATTTTTTAACGTTTAAAACCGTCAGGCGGTGTATCATTGCGCCCGTCAGCCCCGCCGGGGCTTATGGAAAACCTCCATGGACTTACCCAGTAGTTATTCAGTAACCCGTTTCACCAATCATGAATTGACTGATTGATCCTTCCGGCGTGCCCCGCTGCTGGGAGTGGAGTTCGCCTATGTCCGAAATCGAAGTAAAGAAAACACAGGAAAGCCTGCAGGATCGCCTGGCTCAGGTGGTCGAGCTGCTGCAGCGCCAGCGGGTCGTCGAAGACCTGACTCATCGCCAGGAAGGCCCGCATCATGACCGGGTCGAGAACCTGGTCCACCGGCAAAACCTCGTCGAGTTGCAACGCAAGCTCGATGATCTGCACTCCGCCGACGTCGCCTACATTCTTGAAGCCCTGCCGCTGGACGATCGTCTGACGCTCTGGCAACTGGTCAAGGCCGATCGCGACGGCGACATTCTTCTCGAAGTATCCGATTCCGTCCGTGAAACGCTGATCGCCGACATGGACGATCATGAGCTCCTGGCTGCGGCCAGGGACATGGATGCCGACGAACTTGCTGACCTGGCCTCCGAGCTGCCGCGAGACGTCGTCCATGAGCTGATGGAGACTCTGGATCAGCAGCAACGCGAGCGTGTGCGTTCGGCGCTCTCCTATGACGAGGAGCAGGTCGGCGCGCTGATGGACTTCGAGATGGTGACCATCCGTGAGGATGTCAGTCTCGAAGTGGTTCTGCGTTACCTGCGTCGCCTGAAAGAGCTGCCGGGCCATACCGACAAACTATTCGTGGTCGACTACGACGGCGTGCTCAAGGGCGTGCTGCCAATCAAGCGTTTGCTGGTCAATGACCCGGAGAAACAGGTTTCCGAAGTCATGGCCAGTGATCCGGTGAGTTTTCACCCGGATGAAGACGCCTACGACGCCGCTCAGGCGTTCGAACGTTACGACTTGATCTCTGCCCCCGTGGTCGACAAGAACGGCAAGCTGATCGGCCGTCTGACCATCGACGAAATGGTCGACCTGATTCGTGAGGAGAGCGAAAGCGAAGTTCTCAACATGGCCGGTCTGCGTGAAGAGGAAGACATTTTTGCTTCGGTCTGGAAATCCCTGCGCAACCGTTGGGCGTGGCTGGCAATCAATCTGATCACGGCATTCGTCGCATCGCGGGTGATCGGTCTGTTCGAAGGTTCGATCGAGAAGCTGGTGGCCCTGGCGGCGCTGATGCCGATCGTGGCGGGCATTGGCGGCAACTCCGGCAACCAGACGATCACCATGATCGTTCGTGCCATGGCGCTCGATCAGGTCAGCACTGGCAACACCTCGCGCCTGATGCGCAAAGAGCTGGCCGTGGCGTTGATCAATGGCCTGGTCTGGGGTGGGGTGATCGGTGTGGTGGCTTACTTGCTGTATGGCAGCTGGTCGCTGGGCGTGGTGATGACCGCTGCCATGACGTTGAACCTGCTACTTGCCGCTTTGATGGGGGTGTTGATCCCGATGACTCTGGCGAAGATGGGCCGCGATCCGGCGATGGGTGCAAGTGTGATGATCACGGCCATGACTGACAGTGGTGGCTTCTTCATCTTCCTCGGGTTGGCGACGATTTTCCTGCTCTGACCGACTGCATAAAAAAACAGCCCGCCAATTGGCGGGCTGTTTTTTGTCTGTGAGAAGCCCCAATTGCGGGCAAAAAAAAAAGCCAGCATTCATGCTGGCTTGAGATGTTCGGTTTGACTCAGGATGCGTCTGCGGCCATTTCGGCGTCGTGGGCGATCAGAGAAACCAGCGCGTTCTGCTGGCGATGGGAGAGTTGACGGAAGCGTTGCAGCAGCTCGCGCTCGTGCAGCGACAGCTCCGGGCTGTCCAGGCGCATGCTCAGCTCTTCGCCCAGTGCACCTTCCTGAATAAGACTCTGCTCAAGGCGCGCAATGATCTCGGAGTTCATGCTGCGATGATGATTGCGAGCCACCTCGGCAATGCGTTCACGCATTCCGTCTGGCAGACGTACGACGAACTTGTCAGCCGTACGGCTGGAATAAATTGCCTGTTTCAATGGGCGCATATATTTAACCGGTTAGTTCAGGGGAGCGGTTCTCGGGATTGGCCGCAGGATGTGTGGTAGGACAAGCATCCGCGCCAAATGGTTCAACCTGAATTGTTAAGAGGCGCGCATCATGCCTCAAAATTGCCAGATCATTGGCGTCAATTCTGTGACAAATATTGATCCGGGTAAAGGCGTAATGCCAGCACCAATTATCAGAAATGCGGACTGGTTTGAAAAGAAAGCATCAGTCCGTATTGCTGACCGCGTCCTGAAACACGTTGACTGATGCCCGAGGGCGTCAGAACGTGCATGCTATGCGGGTTGAATCGTTGTTCCTTACCTTGTACAGGATAGTGGCAAATGGCCGATTTACTAGGGGCAAATGCCCGCCGGAGGGCGTTTTCAGGATGGATGGCAGGCTGATTTACCTTATGGGGCCTTCCGGCTCCGGCAAGGACAGTCTGATCGAGGCTGCGCGTGAACCCTTGCGGGCGTTGAACTGCGAAATCATCAGGCGAGTGATTACCCGTTCGGCTGAATCCGTGGGCGAGGATGCGATCGGCGTGACGCCTCAGGAGTTCGAGCAACGTCAGCGCGCCGGCGAGTTTTCGCTGGCGTGGGAGGCCAATGGTCTCGCCTATGGTATTGCGGCGGAAATGGATGAATGGTTGAAAGCCGGGAAACACGTCCTGGTGAACGGCTCTCGGGCGAACCTTCGGCAAGCGCTGGAAAGCTACCCGACGCTGGTGCCGGTGTTGTTGACGGTGCGAGATAACGTCTTGCGGGAGCGTCTGCTCCGGCGTGGCCGGGAGACGCTTGAACAGATCGATGCGAGACTCGCCCGTAACGCGCTGTTCAAGGACCGGCGTTCAACTGACAGCCCTGTGCATCTGATCGACAATTCGGGTGACCTGGCGGATGCGGTCAATCAGCTGCTGAAGCTGGTCAGGGTCAGCGCAGTACAGGATCAAACTTGATCTTGCGCCCGGCCACCAGCGCCAATACGAACAGCGTCGAAAACACGCCGCACCCGATCAGAGGCAGGGATATTTCGGTTTCCTCGAACAGCGAAAAGTGCCCGAGGCCACTCAATAAGGCGAGGATCAGAAATCCTGCGGCTGACTTGGACATGCTGTACTCCTGAAGATATTTCAAAAAACCAGACGTTCAGTCGACTGCGCCGGCAACACCTGTTCAGACTCGCTGACCGCTTGCGGGGCGGAGCGCTGATCGCTCAATACCGCCCATTGGGGCGTTTTCTGCACTTGCAGGTAATGTGGCATGCGCCCGGCCACTTTCTCGTTGTCCTCGGGGAGGAAGTGAAAGCCCACGAGAACAGCCAGTGCGATTACGTTTGCGAGGACGAGGGCGCTGTTCATGAGACGAGTCTCCGAATGTTCTTTTATAGAACCGGTAAAGCAGCCGCCGTGCCAATAGTCTAACTGCTGTTAAGTCCTTTAAAAACAAGCATTTAAATGGATTTTTAGAAGAGGGCGCATTGCATTCTGCAATGATGGCGTTTTGCGGAGATGCAAATTGCACGGTAAAACGTCCGGCACCCTTGCAAGACGCCTGCCTACACTTAAAAAGCCCTGCGGACGACATGACAAATCAGGGCCCGACCGTTAACATGCACGCCGTCTGTCGCACCGACAGCCCTGTGTCCCAGTAGCTCAATTGGATAGAGCATCCCCCTCCTAAGGGGAAGGTTGGCAGTTCGAACCTGCCCTGGGACACCATCTATTGAAAAGCCCCGCGCAGAGTGATCTGGCGGGGCTTTTTGTTGTCGCCATTTTATAAGCGGAAGCGACTGACCATCGTGTTGAAGGACGCCGCCAG
Organism: Pseudomonas glycinae; assembly: GCF_001594225.2. Classification (GTDB taxonomy): domain Bacteria; phylum Pseudomonadota; class Gammaproteobacteria; order Pseudomonadales; family Pseudomonadaceae; genus Aquipseudomonas; species Aquipseudomonas glycinae. The sequence continues at coordinate 377,653 of NZ_CP014205.2, read as the reverse complement.
GTTGGACAGTTCCTGGGTCGAAGCGCTGGTCTGATGCGCACCTGCCGCCGTTTGGGTGGACAGATCCTGGATGTTCACCAGATTACGATCCACTTCGCGAGCGACGTGTGCCTGTTCTTCCGAGGCCGTGGCGATGACGAGGTTGCGATCATTGATCTGCGAAATGCCGTCGGCAATCAGCTCCAGTGCCTGGCCGGTCGCTTGCGCCAGTGACTGGGTTTCGCTGACCAGCGCCTGGCTTTTCCCCATGGCGCCGACGGCTTCGTCTGCACTGTTACGCACGTCGTTGATCATGCCTTCGATTTCCCCCGTCGAAGCCTGGGTCCTTGCCGCCAGGGCTCGTACCTCGTCGGCGACCACGGCGAAACCTCGACCTTGCTCACCCGCGCGTGCAGCCTCGATGGCGGCGTTAAGCGCCAGAAGATTGGTTTGCTCAGCAATTCCCCGGATCACATCCAGCACCTTGCCGATGTCTCGAACTTTCTCCGCCAGGTCCTTGACCATGGTGGTGGAGGTGGCGATTTCCGTGGTTGCATGGTTGATCGCGGCAACGGCGTTTCGCGCTTGATCGCGTCCATTGCTGGCTTCCCGGCTGGTGGTCTGGGAGGCCTCGGAGGTGGATACCGCATTGCGCGCGACTTCCTCCACGGCGGAGGTCATTTCCGTGACAGCGGTCGCTGCCTGCTGGATCTCGTCGTTCTGACGGATCAGACCACGGCTTCCGTTGTCGGTGACGGCGGTGAGTTCTTCGGCAGCTGAAGCCAGTTGATCTGCCGCGTTGGCGATCTGCTGAATAGTGCCTTTCAGACTGCCCTGCATCTCGGCCAGGGCCGTGAGCAACTGACCGGCCTCGTCGCGGCCGGTGCTGACGATGTTTTGAGTCAGGTCTCCCCCAGCGATGCTTCGGGCGCTTTCAACGGCTTTGGAGATGGGGCGGCTGATCAGTCGGCTGATGAACAGGCCGAGCAAAATCGCAGCGACGAAGGCCAGCACGATGCCGATGTACAGCGACGTCTTGGCGGACGACTCCGTCAGAACCGATCGCTTTGCGGCTTCGCTGACTTGCATATCGTTGGAGTTGGTCATGATGGTCAATTCGTCCATGACGACGCGGTAGTTTTTCTGCAGATCGCCGAGCAGCAATTCGCGGCCGTTTTCCAGGTCCCCGGCCTTCATCAGGGCCAGATACCTTTGCACGATCGCCTGGTAAACGGGCCAGGCTTTTTCCATTCGGTCACCTGCTGCACGTTCGTCGTCGGCAAGCTTGGTTTTTCGATATTCGGCAAAGGCTTTTTCACTCGCCAACTGGTTCGCGCTCATCGAGGCGAGGAATTCGTCTTTGGTGCTCTGTGGCAGATTGGCCGCAGTGGCGACGTAAAGCCGATACATGTCACGGGTCTGTCCGACGGCCTTGATTTTGGTCTGCGCGATGTTGGCGACAGCGACAAGGTTGTTGCCGAACACCGATCTGAGGCTCGCCGATAGCTCGGTCACTCCCCGGCTTCCCAGCAGGCCCACCCCCAGGGTGATGAAGGCGCACGCGGCGAAGGCCGTGATCAATTTCGTGGAAAGTCTTGCGTCATTCAACCAACTCATAAGGGCATCCTGCTGACGTGTGGGGTCGGGACAATATCGAGTGCAGCTCGTAAGAAAATGGCGTGTCGTCGTACATCTTTCGGCTGCGGAGACCACAACTGTAGGGTTACCAGTTGTTTCTCACGTAAATATATTCTGCATGAAATCCCTTGTAACTATCGGTTTAGAGCACTCAGCACATACATACAAAAGATGGCACTTGGCCTTTTCTATTTATTGCCAAGTGTTACATTGTGTGGAATATTCCAAAAAATACGTACGACATCGTACCTCTTCGTTCTTGTCGCTCAAGATGACGAGGACACTGTGTTCGTGATTTCCAGAACCGTGAAAAAAAGAACGAAGCAGCCTAGGGTAGGACTCATGTCGCGTCGCATTGATAAAGGGAAATGCAAGGGGTACGCCTTTGCCGGATGGGTGACGCTGTTGATCGCCACGGCCGGGGCAGCGCATGGCGAGGGGCTCGACAGCACCGCGTCGGTGGGCAAGCGTCTGGCGGTAGCGGCTGACTGTGTGGCTTGCCACACGGCGCCAGGCGGCGAGGCTTTTGCGGGCGGCTATCCGCTCAGTTCGCCGATGGGCACGATCTACTCGACCAACATCACGCCTTCGAAAACGGCGGGTATCGGCAATTACACCTCAGAGCAATTCGCCCGCGCGGTGCGTGACGGGGTGGCGGCCGATGGCACTCGGCTTTACCCAGCGATGCCCTACACCTCTTATTCGAAGATGACCGACAGCGACATTGCTGCGCTCTACGACTACTTCATGCACGAAGTGACGCCGGTCGATACGCCGAACCAGAAAACCGCACTGGATTTCCCGTTCAATATCCGTGCATCGATGATTGGCTGGAACGCGCTGTTCCACAGCAAAACACGCTTCACGCCGGATCCGGCCAAGTCCGCCGAGGTCAATCGCGGCGACTATCTGGTCAACGGCCTGGCTCACTGCGACACCTGCCACACGCCGCGCAATGTCCTGATGGCGGCCGACAGCGCAAAACCGTTGGCCGGCGGATCGCTGGGCAGTTGGTATGCCCCCAATATCACCTCCGACAAAGTCAGCGGCATCGGGGCCTGGTCAAGTGACGAGATCGTGGCCTATCTGCGTACCGGACACGTCGAGGGCAAGGCTCAGGCGGCGGGGCCGATGGCCGAGGCGGTGGAGAACAGTCTGCAGCATCTGAGCGATGTGGATCTCAAAGCCATCGCGGCCTACCTGCTGCAGACCACGCCGATCAAGACCGGGGAGAGCAAGGCCCGGCACGAGTACGGTCAGGCTTCGGTCGACGAATTGACGCTGCGCGGAGGCAAACCCGGGGACAACCCGGGCTGGCACGTTTTCAGTGGCACTTGCGCCAACTGCCATCAGCCGAACGGTCAGGGCACAAGGGAATACCCATCGCTTTTTCACAACACTGCCACCAGTCGCAGCGACAACCTGATCGCGGCCATCGTGTATGGCGTGCATCGTGAAGTCGACGGTGTGGCCATCGACATGCCGGGTTTCGGCCCTGACGCGCTGTTCACCGACCGCCTGAACGACCAGCAGATTGCCGATGTCAGCAACTACGTGCTGTCGCGCTACGGCAATGCCGACGCGGTTGTCACCGCCGCCGATGTGGCACAGGTACGCAACGGTGGGCCCCAGGCGCCACTGGCAGTGATGGCGAAGTTTACGATCCCGGTCATCATTCTCGTGTGCTTGTTGATCGGTCTGGGCGCATGGGCCTTGATTGCACGTCGGCGCAAGGAGGCCTGAGCAATGGACACTTCAATGACGCACAAACACGTAAAAAATCAAACCGAAAGCTCGGCGGGGCTCACTCGCCGCAATCTGTTGCGCGGTTCCGTGACGCTGGGCCTGGCCGCGATGATCGGCAGTGCGCTGCCCTGGCAGTCGGTGCTGGCAGCCCAGGTTTCGAGTGACGATTTCATTGCGCTGTCGCAGTTTCTGGTCAGCCGTGCGGTCAATCCGGTTCTGGCCGGTCGTTACTACGCTGCGCTGGACAAGCGCGCACCGAATTTCTCGACCAACGTGATTGCCCTGAAGCAATTGATCAGCACTCAGGGCTACCGGCATGTCGATGAATACCTGGCGCAGCCGAATCCGGATCCATCGCTGCGGGCCACGGCCACCAGCATCATTTCCGCCTGGTATCTGGGCATTGTCGGTGAGCCGGCGGATGCCGAGCTGATCAGCTATTCCCTCGCCATGATGTATCAGCCCACTCACGGCATTCTCATCATTCCAACCTACGGTGGCGGCCCGGATTCATGGGGTCCCAAACCAGCAGTCATTCAGGACTCGACAGTATGAGCAGCGATCAATTCGATGCCGATGTGGTGATCATCGGTTCTGGTGTCATGGGCGGTCTGATCGCCACGGGCCTGGCCAAAGCGAACAAGTCGGTGATCGTGCTCGAGGCCGGGCCTCGGGTGAATCGCCGTGATGTGGTGGAAACATTCCGCAATGCTCCGGTGAAACTCTCGCTGGCCAATGCCAAGCTGCAGGGCGCCGGGTCGCCTTATCCGAGCCTGCCCCACGCGCCCTCTACTTATGGCGACTATTTGCAGCAGGTAGGGCCGGTGAAATACAACACCTCTTATCTGCGTGTGGTAGGTGGCACCACCTGGCATTTCGGTTCCTCGCTGTGGCGCATGCTGCCCAACGATTTTCGTCTCAAGTCGCTGTATGGCCGTGGTCGCGACTGGCCGATCAGTTATGACGAACTCGAACCGTATTACGCTCGGGCTGAAATCGAACTGGGCGTTTCCGGCGTCGACGGCCAGGACGAAAGCGGGCAGGGCGGGGACGCTTATCCGCCGCGCTCGATTCCCTATCCGATGGAAGGCCTGAAACCGAGCTACATGTTCAAGCGCCTTTCCGAATTGCTCGGCAAGGGCGGGTATAACCCGATCCTCGAGCCGAATGGCCGGGCGACCCGCCCCTATGGCAAGCGGCCTCCCTGCGCTGGCAACAACAACTGCAACCCGGTGTGTCCGATTGCCGCCAAGTACGACGGTTCGATGCACATCGATGAGGCCGAGCGCCATGGCGCCAAGGTGCTGGACAACTCTGTCGTCTACAAGATCGAGGCGGGCGATGACGGCAAGATCACTGCGATCTGGTACATGCGCCCCGACAAGTCCAAACACAAACTGACCGCACGGGCTTTTGTGCTGGCGGCTTACGGTATCGAGTCGCCGAAGCTGCTGTTGATGTCGACCTCGGAAAAGTACCCGAACGGGATCGCCAACTCGTCGGATCAGGTCGGGCGTAACCTGATGGATCACACCGGCATCAGCATGAACGTCATGACCAAGGAGGACATGTGGCCGGGCGAAGGGCCGACGCAATTGCTGGTCTATCTGAACAGCCGCGATGGCGCGTTTCGCAACGATTACCCGAGCTACAAGATCAAGGTGCGCAACACCGTGCCGACGTCGCAAATCACCTCGAACCTGATCGCCAAAGGTGTCCTGGGCTCGAAGCTCGATGAGCAGATCCGCCTGCAATCGGCGCGCTCCCTGAACTGGGCTGTCGACTTCGAAACCCTGCCACTGCCGGAGAATCGGGTTACCCCGAGCAAGACCAAGTTCGACGCCATCGGCTTGCCGGTTCCCGAGATCTACTACAGCGTTCCCGACTACTGGCACGCCGGTAAAGAGAAGGCGCTGGAAGACTTCAAACAGTTTGCGAAACTGCTCGACGCCGACATCCTCAGCACCGACACGGGCTTCCAGAATCGGCAGCACATCATGGGCACCACCATCATGGGCGATGACCCGAAAGACTCGGTGGTGGACCGCGATTGCCGCAGTCACGACCATTCCAACCTGTTCATCGCAGGCACGAGCGTCATGCCATCGTCCTCCTGCGTGAACCCGACGCTGACAGGTGCGGCGTTGAGCATCCGGATTGCCGATGTGTTGGTGGCGGAGGTCTGAGAAGCGCCCCGAAGTACAAAGCCCCACGCAGAGGTGTCTGGTGGGGCTTTTTTGTGTCTTTCAATCTTGCAGGAGGAAAGGCTAGAAAATTTCAGCTCCACCCTCTGCCTTTCCAATCGAGGTTGTGACGTTCATGAAATGTCGGCGGCCGTTGACTGAGAAGCCCCGTTCGGGATCCTGAGACCCAGGCTTGCGCAAAGTCAGCAAGGCGGGCAATCCGTCTTTCTCGCTGTAACTACCAAACCAATTGTTCAGCCTTGCGATGAAGCACTCGTTGTCGATGAAAACTGGCAAGTCCATGACGGTTTCTACTGCGTAGTAACCTGCGCCGTAACTGTAATAATCATCGTCACCCGAGCCCGATGCAGGAATGGGGCAGAGGGGGCCTTTGTGTTGGCTGGGTTGTTGAGGTTTACCCGCACCCGATTGGGTCAGGGCTTTTATGAGAGTTTTTCGCAAGACTGGGTCCAGTACGTAGCTGGTACTGCTTTCCTCGGAGTATTGATTGCTCGGCACGATCAACTTGTAGTCATACTGAACCGTCACTGTTGGTATTTGGCTGTTGATCTTCAGGGGATTGAGCAGGTAGATCTGATCGACACCGTATGACCCGTTGCGATAGGCGAGATACATCCTTCCATGAGATTTGATCCAGGCTGCCGATTGGTTGGCGCCTCGATCATTGGTGGAGAACAACGAGCTGCCGGCGCTGGCGTCCGGATCATAGGGCGCCAGTCTTCTGGTGAACCGTTCTCCATCGCGACGGAAGGTTTCATAGAAGCTGAAGAGGCCTGTACCACCGGTGTAGGTTGAAACGATCAGATCCCGTTGACCGTCGCCGTTAAGGTCTATCAATGAGTAATTCGCCTGGCCCTGCTCGGCATCAGCGTCAAGACCGGAAGCTTTAAGCGCCTTCCATTCATTCGGGGTTACACCCTTGGGAATGCTTTTGGGAAACAAGGTCTGATCGTAAGTGTTGTCGTCGCTGGGATCACCGGAGAACGAAGTTTCGCCGTCGTCGGTTGAGAGAGAATCCAGCGCTCGCTCCAGCGCAAACTCCGGGTTCTCCTTGCTCATCTCCCGAATCCGTTGCTGCAGATCCTCCATGACCTGTTTATCAATGTCGTCCGGCTTGTAGGCCACCGCGTCGATCCACTGAGCGTGCAAGACCTGCAAACGATCCTGATAACGCTGGTTCAGGCAACTGACCTCCTCGCCACATCGATCACGCTCCTTCAGCCACTGGCGCTGGGCGTTTTTCACTTCGGCCTGCGCCGGGGCAGCATTCATCAGCTTCCGATAAGCCGCCCCCATCTGCGCATCCACCTCATACAAAGGCTTGTCCGCGCAAATCGCCTTCTCCACAGCACTCGCCGCCTTTGTGCAGTCCATTCCGCTCGCCACTGCCTGCTGAAAAAACAGCAGCGCACAGGCCGACACGATGTAGCGTCCCTTGATGTACACGATGAATCCTTTGCCGTTGGAAAGTGTGAACCGCCGCGCAGGGTAATCCTTGCGCAACGAATCTTTAACCCCCGCTTCAAGAGAATCGCTGATCCGGCCGATAACCCGTTCGGTGACTACAGAGTCGCGCGAAATCGCTTGATAGCATTTGGCCGGCAGCTATCATCTGCGCGCCTGGAAATGGTCCATCTTCTTCAATTGCCTGGAAATCCTCGATGCTGTCGTATCACCAAAAGAGTTTTCTGATCGTCGATGATTTCTCGGATTTCCGCAGTTCCGTGCGTTCGATGTTGCGCGAGTTGGGCGTCAAGGATGTGGACACCGCCGACACCGGTGAGCAGGCGCTGAAAATGTGCGCGCAGAAGTCCTACGATTTTATCCTCCAGGACTTCCACCTCGGTGACGGCAAGAAGAACGGTCAGCAGGTGCTGGAAGACCTGATGATGGAGAAGCTGATCAGTCACGAAGCGGTGTTCGTGATGGTCACGGCCGAGACCAGTCAGGCGATGGTGCTCAGTGCCCTGGAGCACGAGCCGGACGCGTACCTGACCAAACCGTTCAACCGCTCTGGCCTGGCTCAGCGCCTAGAGCGTCTGGAGCAGCGCAAGACCCTGCTCAAGCCGATTCTGCAAGCCCTCGACCGTGGTAAACCGGTCGAGGTGCTCAACGCTTGCATCGCCCTGTGCAAACAGGACATCCGTTATTCGCCGCTGTGTCTGCGCTATCGCGCCGATGCCTTGCGCGACATGAACCAGAACGAAGCGCTCGAGCGCCTCTACGACAGCATCATCGCCGACCGGCCATTGCCGTGGGCGTTTGCCGGGTTGGGCAAGTTGCTGTTCAAGCGCGGGCAGGTCAGTCAGGCCAAGGGCGTTTACGAAAAAGCCCTGAAGGTTTTCCCGATGATGCCGGCGTTGTACGACGGGATGGCCGATGTGCTGGTCGCCGAAGGCGATACCAAAGGTGCTCAACAGGTATTGGAAGAAGCCATTCGACTGTCGCCGCTGGCGGTGCGCCGTCAGGCGTTGCTGGGCAAGCTGGCGATGGCCAACGAAGATTTCGAGACGGCTTCCCGGGCTTATCGCCAGGCGGTGAATCAGGGCGCGCAATCGCGGTTCAAGGATCCGGAAAGCAATCTCGGCCTGGCCCACGCGCTGATCAGCAAAGGCAGCGAACGCGGGCTCGACACCCGAACGCGGCTGGAGATCAATACCACCCTCAGCGCCGTGGCCAAGGAAAACCCGACCGATCCGGGCCTGCAGATTCGCGCGCGTCTGATGAAGGCCACGAGCCTGTTGCTCAACGATGCCGAAACCGCCGAAAAACTCACCGAGCAAGCGCTGATGCGCCTCGACGGCATGGAGCAGTTCATGAGCCCCGAGGCGGCGTTGCTGGTGGCCAAGCAATTGCAGATGCTCGGCCAGGCCGAGGCGGGCACCTCGATGCTCAAGAGTTGTGCGGAAATCTACGGCGATGACCCGACGGTGATGAAAGACATCGCCAAGCTCACCGACGACCCGACTATCCTCAGCTCCAGCAACGCTGCCGCCGACCTCAACCGTCAGGGCGTGCGCGTGTACAAGACCGGCAATCTGGTGGAGGCCCGCGAGGTATTCCGCAAGGCGCTGAAGATGCAACCGAAAAACATCAGTATCGCGCTGAACATGGCCCAGTCGCTGCTGCACGGCACCGACACCAATGTGCCGTCGGCGGAGCTGGAAGAATGCCGGGCCTGCCTGAAACTGGTGGGCATGATGCCCGATACCGACGCGCGTTATCCGCGTTATCAGAAGCTGAAAAGCAAGGCGTTTGGCGAATGAACCAAGACGAGCAGGCACTGGATTTTTCCACGGTGATCGCCTCCACCGTGCACGACATGAAGAACTCTCTGGCGATGCTGATGCAGGCCCACAGCCAATGGCTGGCGCGCCTGCCCGAGGCCCAGCGCCAAGGGCCGGAGCAGGGCGTGATCGACTTCGAGTTCGCCCATCTCAACGGCATGCTGGTGCAGCTGCTAGGGCTGTACAAGCTTGGGGTCAATCAGATGCCGTTGCAGCCGGCTTATCACGAGCTGGACGACTTCATCGAGGCACAACTGGCGGCGCATCAGGACGTGTTCGCCAGCCGTGGAATCATCGCCACTTACGAAGTCGATCCGCTCAGTCCCCTGGGCTTCTTCGATCGCGAACTGATCGCCTCGGTGCTGGGCAATTGCATCAACAACGCGATCCGCTACGCCCGCGAATCGCTGCTGATCACCGTCAGCGACGAAGCCGGGCAATTGGTGCTGAGCATCAACGATGACGGCGACGGTTACCCGGCCGAAATGCTCGAACGTCAGTCCGATTACGTGCAGGGCATCAACCACAGCAGTGGCAGCACCGGCCTCGGTCTGTACTTCGCCGGACGCATCGCCGCGCTGCATCAGCGCAACGGTGTTGGCGGTCGGACCGAGATCCGTAATGGCGGCCCGTTGGGTGGCGGTGTGTTCAGTATTTACCTGCCCTGAATCACCGATTCATCGACCGGAATTCTTTTTGTTGGCTGCTGCTTGATATTCCGAACAGCCGAAGCCTATTTTGTCCGGGTCGCCGTTCGCGGCTCGCACAATAACAAGGATTGCGTCATGACAACCGATGGCCAGCGTTCACTCGCGCAGCGATTGACGGGCATTGATGAGATTGAATGTGTCACGCCGGATTTGAACGGCGTGCCACGGGGCAAGGTAATGACCGCCGAGGGCTTCCTCGAAGGGCGGCGTTTGCAGTTGGCCCGAGGGGTGCTGCTGCAATGCATCATGGGCGGCTATCCCGCCGCCAAATTCTATGGCAGCGATGACGGCGATCTGGCGCTGGTGGCCGATCCTGCACAGATCCATCCGTTGCCATGGAGCGAAGAGCCAAGGGCCTTTGCAATCTGCGATGCCGACGAGCTGACCGGCGAGAGCTCCAACCTGTCGACCCGTGGCCAGCTCAAGAAGGTCATTGCCCGCTACGCAGCCCTCGGTCTGGCGCCGGTGGTGGCGACCGAACTTGAATTCTTTGTGTTCGCGCCGAACACCGACCCGACCCAGCCGTTCCAGCCGCCCGTCGGTCTCGACGGGCGTCGCGAGGACGGTCATTCGGCGTTCAGCGTCAGTTCCAACAACGGTCTGCGACCGTTCTTCAGTGAAGTCTATAAATGCATGGCCGCCCTCGGTCTGCCGCGCGATACCTTCATGCACGAAATGGGCGTCAGCCAGTTCGAGATCAACTTGCTGCACGGTGATCCGCTGTTGCTGGCCGACCAGACCTTCCTGTTCAAGCACCTGCTCAAGGAAGTCGCGCTCAAGCACGGCCTGACCGTGGTGTGCATGGCCAAGCCGCTGGCGCACACGCCGGGCAGTTCGATGCACATTCACCAGAGCATCGTCGAGATCGGCAGTGGCAAGAATGTGTTCAGTGACGCCGACGGTCAGCCGACCGCGAGGTTCCGCCACTTCATTGGCGGGCAGCAGGCGGGCATGGCTGATTTCACCGCGTTGTTTGCGCCGAACGTCAATTCCTACCAGCGCCTGTGCCATCCGTTTGCATCGCCGAACAATGCCTGCTGGTCCCACGACAACCGCGCTGCCGGACTGCGTATTCCGGCCAGTTCGCCGGTCGCGCGTCGGGTCGAGAACCGTTTGCCGGGGGCCGATGCCAACCCGTACCTGGCGATTGCCGCGAGCCTGGCCGCCGGCTTGTACGGCATCGAGCATGAACTCGAACCAAGCGAAGCGATTCAGGGCGAGTTCGAAGTGCCGGACAATCTTTCGCTGCCGTGTACCTTGCATGCGGCGCTCGAACGTCTGAAACGCAGCCAGCTTGCAAAGGAACTGTTCGGCACGGAGTTCATCGAAGGCTACATCGCTTCGAAGACCATGGAGTTGACCAGCTTCTTTGATGAAATCACTCCCTGGGAACGCCGTGTTCTAGCAGCCCAGGCCTGACGAAATGTCGCCGTCGGGCTATCGTTTGATAGCCCGATACTTACTGCAAGGAGCCGCTCGGAACGCCGATGCGCCAAATCTGGAAATCCTTTCGAGCGCTGTATTTCGCCTCGCTGATGATGTTGATCGGCTCGGGCCTTCTTTCTACTTATCTGGCTTTGCGTCTGGCTGCCGACCATGTCGACGGATTGTGGGTCGGTGCGTTGATGGCCGCCAACTATTTTGGTCTGGTGCTGGGCGGCAAGATCGGTCACCGCTTGATTGCCCGGGTCGGGCATATCCGCGCCTACTCGGCGTGTGCCGGGATCGTCGGTGCGGCGGTGCTCGGTCATGGCCTGGTGGACTGGTTGCCGGCGTGGCTGGTGCTGCGGACCATCGTCGGCCTCGGCATGATGTGCCAGTACATGGTCATCGAGAGTTGGCTGAACGAGCAGGCCGACGCCAATCAGCGCGGTCTGGTGTTCAGTGGCTACATGATCGCGTCGTATCTGGGGCTGGTGCTCGGTCAGTTGATTCTGGTCATGCACCCGGGCCTTGGCCTGGAACTGCTGATGCTGGTCGCATTGTGTTTTGCCCTGTGTCTGGTGCCGGTGGCGCTGACCCGACGGATTCACCCGGCGCCGCTGCATCCGGCGCCGATGGAGCCGCGCTTCTTTATCAAACGCGTGCCGCAGTCGCTGAGTACGGTGCTCGGGGCAGGGCTGATCATCGGCTCGTTCTACGGTCTGGCGCCGTTGTATGCCTCGCAGCAAGGGCTGTCCACCGAGCAGGTCGGTCTGTTCATGGGTAGCTGCATTTTTGCCGGGCTGGTGGTGCAGTGGCCGTTGGGCTGGTTGTCCGACCGCTATGACCGGGCGCTGCTGATCCGTTGCTTTGCGCTGTTCCTGGCGGTAGCTGCATTACCGCTGGCGATCCTGCCGCAGGTGCCGTTGGAGGTGTTGTTCGTGGTCGGCTTCTTCTGTTCGCTGGTGCAGTTTTGTCTGTATCCGTTGGCGGTGGCGTTCTCCAACGATCACGTCGAAGGCGAGCGCCGGGTGTCGCTGACGGCGATGTTGCTGGTCACTTACGGCGTGGGTGCCAGCGTCGGCCCGCTGGTGGCGGGGGTGTTGATGAAGCTGTTCGGGCCGCAGAGTCTGTATGCATTCTTCACCTTTTTCGCGCTGGTGCTGGTGTGGCGGATCCGGCCGAAAGCCGTGACCAATCTGCACCAGGTCGACGATGCGCCGCTGCATCACGTGGCGATGCCGGACAGCATGTCCAGTTCACCGCTGGTGGCGGCGCTTGACCCGCGGGTCGATGAGCAAGTGGTGCAGGAGCAGATGCAGAATACGGTCGCTTCAGAGCCTGATCCTGAGCCAGAACCTGTCGCGCCAACTGACTCGACAGTTGAGGGCGAGGGGCCGGACATCAGCACCGCCAGGCCTTGATTCGGGCATAAAAAACGGGCAGTCACCGCAGTGACTGCCCGTTTTTTATGCTTGCCGATCAGAGGTCGTCTTTATCGAACCGACGCGCTTCGCGTTGCAGTTGATAAACGAAACGCTCGACGTTGCGGGCCGCCGGGCCGCTGATGTTGTGAAAGCGCAGGCCGGCGAAGGTGATGTTGAGCTTTTCTTCGAAGTGCAGGTAACGCAATTCGACCGAGGTCGGCTGGTTGCCGAACAACGGCGCGGCGATCAGGCGATCATAGACCTGGCCCAGTTGCAGGCGGTCGGTGATGTCGCCTTCGAAACGCAGCTTGCAACCGGTGGCAGAGATATCCAGCAGTTTGCCGCCGATAGGCGACTTGAGCTTTTCGCCACCCAATTCGACGCTGACAAGGTCGGTCAGTTTCAAAGCGGCACGGAAGGCATTGCGGCGCTGGTGATAAACCACTTCGGTGGGCAGGTCGCCAGTGTAGAAACGATCGCCACTGGATTCTTCGATGTTCAGCGTGCCGTTGCATTCCCAGGCAATGCGCACGCCGTCATGAAAACCTTCGACCTTGAACGGCTCACCGGCGAGCAGGAAGCGTTCGCCATCGCGCGGGATCATCTCGTCCAGGGCAATCGTGGCGGCTTCCCGGTCAACCTTGATCAGGTAGCTCTGGAACCGCTGGCTGCGCTCGTGGAAGGTGATGATCAGAGGATCATGGCTCTCTTGCAGCTGGCGCAGGTTGCTGGAGATCTCCAGGGGCGTGGTGAGCACCTTTGGGGGCTGCGGAGCGTCATCGTTGGACACGTTAAATCAATCTCCAGACAAAATTTGACTACGGCTGGCCAGTATTTTGCCAGCATGTTTCGCACGTTGATAGGGCGCAAGCATGGAAGAAAGCATCACGCCTGGCTGAGCGCGCGTGGTTTCTGCAGTTTGGAGAAGGTGCCACTGGCATCGTAGAGCGCGGGAGGCTCGCCGCCGGTGAGGATTTTCAGCTGATTGGCCGTGGCGGCCTGCTGCATGACGATCGATTGGCCATTCCTGGCATTCGCTGCCTGGCACTGGGCGATCAGGTCGGTCAGGACATCACTCTGGCTCAGCAACTGGTCGCCGATGCTCGACTGGCTGGCCAGTTGTTCCAGGCCGGCGCGGTCGATCGACAGGTTGAGGCTGGCGAGAATTTCGCTGCGTTTGCGGCCATGCTGTTCGAGCAGAATGATCAATGCCTGCTTGTTCGCCAGAATTTCTTCCAGCAGAGGCATGTCGCGACCGTGCAAGGCGAGGGACTCGGTTTGCAGTAACTCCAGCAATTGTTGAGCTGGAGCAAAGTCGTCGATGATCAGTTGCAATAAATTAGTGTCGTGCATGGCTGGCCTTGGGTTTTAAGCGTCCAAAAGCCTGGCGCAGACCGAGGCCTAGCGCTGGGCTTCGAAGTTGAGCAGTTTGCTGGCTACACGGTTGCTGTCGACTTTATAGCTGCCATCGGCAATCGCTGCTTTCAATTCGGCCACACGGGCTTTGTCGACGGCAGGCTGATCGCGCAGCTTGTCAGTGACCTTCTGCAACTGTTGAGCCTCATTGCTGAGGTGTACCGATTCCCCGCTTTTTGCGGTACTGGCCTGTTCGGCCGGGGTATTCAGCGGCGCGGAGGTGCCGGTTTCGGCGGTTTCCTTGGCGTTGCTGGTACGTGTACTGCCCGTAAGTGACGAGGAGCTGTTCAAACGGCTGAAATCGATGACCATGTTAAAAACCTCTGGGAATTTGGACGCTTGCCATGTTCTCGGCCATCCCCTGGAAAACTTTAGGCTCATTTAGCAATGAGCTTGCATGCGCCGTTGCAGATCCTGCTGCGGCACAGTTTAGGGAACAGCTCGGGTCAGCGCCAGTTTTCTGCCAAACGCTCAGGGGCTTTTCAAATATCCGCTCATATTCCCGCTCACGCCTGCGGTCACATCGCCACTTCCACCTGGCCAGGCGCCACAACCTGCGCTTTGATGACCCGCTGGGAATTGAGGTTTTTCACGCGAATCTGTTCCTTGAGGCCGCCGTTGGCCAGGGCTTCACCCGGCATGCGCACGGCGAGGGTGCCACTGCGGGCGGTGATCACCACCTGGTCGCCCTTGCGAACCACTTCCGCCTGTTCCAGATGCACCAGGGTAATGACTTGATCGGCGACCGTTGGTCGGGTCAATTTCTGTCCGATGGCTTCATCCACCGACGTCAGGAAACCCTGGTTGATCGTGCTGACGTCGCGCTCGCGCAAGGTCACGTCCTGCGGCTCGATGATGCCGGCGCGCTTGAGTGGCCGCGTGGTGGTGACAATCTCGCGAAACAGGCGGACTTGAGCGGGCACGAACACCGTCCAGGGGGAGGCGCCTTCGCAGCGGACCTTCACCGTGACACGGCCCAAAGGACGTGCCGGACTCTCCAGTGTCGCTGTCAATTCCTTGTCGCACATAGGCATGCGCATGCGCGGATCGAGCTGGTTGACCTCGATTTCATAACGGCCTTCCGTTTGACTGGTAGCCAGATAGTCTTCTACGGTGAATTCAAGAAAGCCCTGAGTGACGCCGATAAGCATGTCAGGCAAGGTAACCGCATCAGCAATGGCAGGGCTGCCAGCGAAAAACAGGCAAACGGCGGACATGGCGCAAAGCCCTCTGCGGAGGGGAGATGTCAGGCGTCGGAAAAATGTCGTTTGAGCGTTCATACGAGTTAAAAAGCAAGCGCCGTGCCGTTTAGCAATGAATGTGCGTCGCAACAACACTTGGCGTTGGTGTAGGAGTCTGGGCATGGCTGGTGTAATGGATTCGGTGAACCAGCGCACGCAACTGGTGGGGCAGAATCGCCTGGAGCTGTTGTTGTTCCGTCTTGACGGCCAGCAGCTCTACGGGATCAACGTGTTCAAGGTTCGGGAAGTGCTGCAGTGCCCGCAACTGACGCTGATGCCCAAGTCCAGTCCTGTCGTGTGCGGGGTGGCGAATATCCGGGGGGCGACCATTCCGATCCTTGATCTGGCGATGGCGACCGGCTCCGGTGCTTTGAAAGACAAAAACAGTCCGTTCGTGATCATCACGGAATACAACACCAAGACCCAGGGTTTCCTGGTGCGCTCGGTGGAACGTATCGTGAACATGAACTGGGAAGAGATTCATCCGCCGCCCAAGGGTACCGGACGCGATCATTACCTGACCGCTGTGACTCGGGTCGACAATCAGTTAGTCGAAATCATCGACGTCGAGAAGGTGCTGGCGGAAGTCGCGCCGACGCCGGAAGCGATTTCGGTCGGCGTGGTGGATGTCGAGACCCAGAGCAAGGCGTTGTCGCTGCGGGTGCTGACGGTCGATGACTCGTCGGTGGCGCGCAAGCAGGTGACGCGTTGCCTGCAGACGGTCGGCGTCGAAGTGGTGGCGTTGAACGACGGCAGGCAGGCGCTGGATTACCTGCGCAAGCTGGTCGACGAGGGCAAGAAGCCGGAAGAAGAGTTCCTGATGATGATCTCCGACATCGAAATGCCGGAGATGGACGGGTATACCCTGACGGCCGAGATCCGCAGCGACCCTCGCATGCAAAAGCTTCATATCATCCTGCATACTTCGTTGTCGGGTGTGTTCAATCAGGCGATGGTCAAGAAAGTCGGTGCCGATGACTTCCTGGCCAAGTTCCGTCCTGATGACCTGGCATCCCGGGTAGTCGACCGGATCAAAGCAGCAGATATCAGCTAAGGGCCTTCTGCCCTCGGCGTTCAACACGATTTAAGAGGCGGCATCATTTGTCTACGGGTAATTTGGATTTCGAACAGTTCCGGGTCTTCCTGGAAAAAGCCTGTGGCATTTTGCTCGGTGAAAACAAGCAATATCTGGTGTCGAGCCGTCTCAACAAACTGATGGAGCAGCAAGGCATCAAGTCCCTGGGTGAGCTGGTACAGCGCATCCAGACCCAGCCGCGCAGCGGTTTGCGCGAGCAGGTGGTCGATGCCATGACGACCAACGAAACCCTGTGGTTTCGCGACACCTATCCGTTTGAAGTCTTGAAGAACAAGGTGCTGCCCGAAGCGATCAAGGCCGCTCCCAATCAGCGTCTGCGGATCTGGTCGGCGGCCTGCTCGTCGGGTCAGGAACCCTATTCACTGTCGATGTCGATCGACGAGTTCGAGCGGACCAACATCGGCCAGTTGAAGATGGGCGTGCAGATCGTCGCCACTGATCTGTCCGGCAGCATGCTGACCAACTGCAAGACCGGCGAGTACGACAGCCTGGCGATTGGCCGTGGCTTGTCCGCCGATCGTCTGCAGCGTTACTTCGACCCGAAAGGGCCGGGACGCTGGGTGATCAAGGCGCCGATCAAGAACCGGGTGGAGTTCCGCTCGTTCAACCTGCTCGACAGCTACGCAAGCCTTGGCAAGTTCGACATCGTGTTCTGCCGCAACGTGCTGATCTACTTCTCCGCCGAGGTGAAGAAAGACATCCTGTTGCGCATCCACAGCACGCTGAAGCCGGGCGGATATCTGTTCCTTGGCGCTTCGGAAGCGCTGAACGGTCTGCCGGATCATTACCAGATGGTTCAGTGCAGCCCGGGGATCATCTACCAGGCGAAGTGAAACACCGGCGACACAAGAAACGGGAGTCCTCAGGGGCTCCCGTTTTTTTATGCCTGAAGGTTTTGCCGGTGGCAGGCGGCAGAAAAGCGGCATCCGGCGGAAACCGGTTGCCGCTTTTCTGGCATCGCCGCGTTGCCGGTTCCGTGCAAAGCCCCGTAATCCGGGGCTTTCTAAAACTGGCACGACGCTTGCTATACCCCTGTTACGAAAAATCCGGTCACCTGAAGGTTCCCGACATGAGCATCAGCTTCGATAAAGCGCTCGGCATTCACGAAAAGGCTTTGGGCTTCCGCGCCCAGCGTGCCGAAGTGCTGGCCAACAACATCGCCAACGCCGACACCCCGAATTACAAGGCGCGGGATCTGGAGTTCTCCAAAGTGCTCGAAGCACAGAGCCAGAAGAACGCCAACGGCACCATCGCCCTGAACATGACCAACAGCCGTCACATCGAAGCTGAAGGCCTGGGCAATGGCGACGAGTCGCTGATGTATCGCACGCCGATGCAGCCGTCGATCGACCAGAACACCGTGGACGCCCAACTGGAACAGTCGAACTACGCGGAAAACGCGGTCGGCTTCCAGGCCAGCTTCACCCTGCTCAACAGCAAATTCAAAGGGCTGGTGTCAGCCCTGCGCGGAGAGTAATCCATGTCCCTGTCCAGCGTTTTCAACATTGCCGGCAGCGGCATGAGCGCCCAGACCACCCGTCTCAACACCGTGGCCTCGAACATCGCCAACGCCGAGACCGTCTCGTCGAGCATCGACCAGACTTATCGTGCCCGTCACCCGGTGTTCGCCACCATGTTCCAGGGCGGCCAGAGCGGCGGCAGCAATTCGCTGTTCCAGAACCAGGACGCAGCCGGTCAGGGCGTGCAGGTCATGGGTGTGGTCGAAGACCAGAGCAACCTCGAAGCGCGCTACGAGCCGAATCATCCGGCTGCCGACGCCAAGGGCTACGTCTACTACCCGAACGTCAACGTGGTGGAAGAAATGGCTGACATGATTTCCGCGAGCCGGTCGTTCCAGACCAACGCCGAAATGATGAACACCGCCAAGACCATGATGCAGAAGGTACTGACCCTCGGTCAGTGATAAGGGGCGACTGCCATGAGTGTTACCGATACCACCAGCAGCCTGACGATGAACGACATACTGGCCAACTCTTCGAAGAAGACCAGTAGCACCACCACCGGCGGCATCGCTTCGGCCACCAACAGCTCGACCGGCGGCCAGGCCCTGGGCAAGGACGCGTTCCTGCAACTGCTGGTGACCCAGCTGAAGAACCAGAACCCGCTGGACCCGCAGGACAACAGCGCATTCGTTGCCCAGTTGGCGCAGTTCAGCAGCCTCGAGGGGATCACCACCCTCAACAGCACCGTCAGTTCGCTGGCCGGCAACTACAACTCGTCGCAAGCGTTGCAGGCGTCGTCGTTGGTGGGTCGCAATGTGATTGTGCAGACCAATACGGTTCAGCTGGACGATCCGAGCAAAGGCATGACCGGTTCGGTCACCGTTCCGTCGTCGATTGCCGGCGGTACTGTCACCATCACCGACAGCAGCGGCACCGCCATTCGCACCATTGACCTGGGCAGCCGCGCCGCCGGCAATGCGAGCTTCACCTGGGACGGCAAGGACAAGGACGGCAACCTGGTGAAAACCGGTACCTACACCGTCAAGGCCAACGCCTCGATCAACGGCACCGCGACCGACCTGGCGACCTACCTGCCCGCCACGGTCACCAGCGTGACGATCAGCCAGACCGGCGGCGAGCTGATGCTCAACCTGTCCGGCAAGGGCACGGTCGCCCTGTCCAAAGTACAAACCATTGGTATATAGAGCCGACTAACCGGCACAAAGGAGTGGAATATGTCTTTCAATATCGGCCTTAGCGGTCTCTATGCAGCCAACAAGCAACTGGACGTGACCGGCAACAACATCGCCAACGTTGCGACCGCCGGTTTCAAATCGTCCCGTGCAGAATTCGAAGACGTTTACTCGGCGACTCGCCTGGGCAGCGGCAGCAAGGTCATTGGTAACGGCGTGCGTCTGGCCAACGTTTCCCAGCAGTTCACCCAAGGCGACATCAACAACACCGGCAACGTGCTGGATATGGGGATCAACGGTTCGGGCTTCTTCACCCTGAGCAACAACGGTTCGATCTCCTACACCCGTGCCGGTACGTTCAAGGTCGACAAGGACGGCTTCATTACCAACACCGACTACACCTCGCGTCTGCAAGGCTACGGTGTGGATTCCAACGGCAAGATCATCAACGGCGTGTTGACCGATCTGAAGATCGACACCTCGAACCTGGCGCCGAAGTCTACCTCGCTGGTGACTTCGACCATCAACCTGAACTCGACGGCTCCGGTGATCGACGACACAGCAGTGGCCGGCAAGTTCGACCCGACCAACCTCGCGACCTACACCAAGTCGTTCAGCACTCCGATCTATGACAGCCAGGGCAACTCCCATGTCATGGATCAGTACATGGTGAAGACCGGCGCCAACACCTGGAAGGTCTACACCCTGGTGGACGGTCGCAACCCGGATGCTACCGGCAGCGATCCGAAAGTCACTGCGCCTGTCGCGTCGACCATGACCTTTGACTCCACTGGCAAGCTGACTCAGGTCAGCACTCCGCCTGCCGTGATCAGCAGCGACCTGAAGCTCACTGGCTGGGTACCGGGCACTGTCACCAACGGTGTGTGGACGGCCAACGGTGCTTCGGCTAACCCGGCCGGCATTACCATTTCGATGGCCAAGACCACTCAATACAACGCTGACACCGCGCGTTCGATCCCGACGCAGGATGGTTATGCCACTGGCCAGATCACCAACCTGACGATCGACGGTACCGGTACGCTGTTCGCCAACTTCAGCAACAACCAGAGCAAGGCTATCGGCCAGGTTGCGCTGGCCAGCTTCACCAACGAGCAGGGCTTGCAGCCGATCGGTGGTACCAGCTGGAAAGAAACCTTCGCTTCGGGTATCCCGGGCTACGATGCACCGGAAACCGGTACGCTGGGTTCGGTTGTTTCGAACTCGCTGGAAGAGTCCAACGTTAACCTGACCAATGAGCTGGTTGATCTGATCAAGGGTCAGAGTAACTATCAGGCGAATGCCAAGACCATTTCGACTCAGAGCACTATCATGCAGACCATCATTCAGATGACCTGATTTCTGGGTTTGGTTTTGTATGGGAGCCCCTCTTTTTGAGGGGCTTTTTTTTGGCTGCGGTTTGGGGTGTTTATCCGTTTCTGCGGGTGTTGCCGCTGGCGGTTTCGCCCTTACGGCGAGTCCCTTTTGCAAACGCCCAAAAGGAACCAAAACGCTGGGCCCCGGCGTTCGGCACCTCGCTTTGGCTCGGTGTTCCTTCGTTACGGGATTCATCCGGGGGCATCGCCTACGGTTTGCTTCGCTGCACCTCCTCTCGATGCATGCGGCTGCGCCGCACGGTCGCTGCGCTCCCACCCCCGGATAAATCCCTCCACTCAGCCTTCCGATGGGGCCGGCACGTCAAAAGCCTTACTCGAGCTAACGCTCATCGTGTTGAGTGGCAAAGGCAAAGGCAAAGGCAAAGGCAGGCGCGGGATGTTTGCTTTTTAAGGTTTGAGTTCAGCTCGGTCTTTCACGTCGGCGTACCTCCCCCAAACACCTCGGTCAGTTCCCTCTCCCTCTGGGCGGTCCGACGTTTCGGGAGGGCTAGGGTGAGGGGGCTTTTGCTTTTGCTTTTTGCGCGGTCAAAAGAAAACCCCCGACAAACCAGAAGTCTGTCGGGGGCTTCTCGGATCAGGCGTTTCGCAACGCCTGATTCAGCTCAGCTTATTGGCAAGCTTCGCAATCCGGCTCGTCGATGGCGCAAGCCTTTGGCACTGGAGCCGGGCCGGCAGGGGCTGCCAGGACCGAGTCGTCGCCGTGGTTGCCGCCGCTGGATACAGCGTTCAGCTTGCCGGTGTTGATGGTCGACTTCTCGGTGCTGGTCGCGGCCAGGGCACGGAGGTAGTAGGTGGTTTTCAGGCCACGGTACCAGGCCATACGGTAGGTCACGTCCAGTTTCTTGCCCGATGCACCAGCGATGTACAGGTTCAGCGACTGGGCCTGGTCGATCCACTTCTGACGACGGCTGGCGGCGTCAACGATCCACTTGGTGTCCACTTCGAACGCGGTCGCGTAGAGCTCTTTGAGTTCTTGCGGGATGCGCTCGATCTGCTGAACCGAACCGTCGTAGTACTTCAGGTCGTTGATCATGACCGAATCCCACAGACCGCGAGCCTTCAGGTCGCGAACCAGGTACGGGTTGATCACGGTGAATTCGCCCGACAGGTTCGATTTCACGTAGAGGTTCTGGTAGGTCGGTTCGATCGACTGCGATACGCCGGTGATGTTGGCGATGGTCGCGGTCGGTGCGATGGCCATGATGTTCGAGTTACGGATGCCTTTCTGTACACGGGCGCGAACCGGTGCCCAGTCCAGGGACTCGGTCAGGTCGACGTCGATGTACTTCTGGCCACGTGCTTCGATCAGGATCTGTTGCGAGTCCAGCGGCAGTACGCCTTTGGACCACAGCGAACCCTGGAACGTCTCGTACGAGCCGCGCTCGTCGGCCAGGTCGCAGGACGCCTGGATTGCGTAGTAGCTGACCGCTTCCATCGACTTGTCGGCGAACTCGACGGCAGCGTCGGAACCGTAAGGGATGTGCTGCAGGTACAGCGCGTCCTGGAAGCCCATGATGCCCAGACCGACCGGACGGTGGCGGAAGTTGGAGTTCTTCGCCTGCGGTACCGAGTAGTAGTTGATGTCGATCACGTTGTCGAGCATGCGCACGGCGACGTCGATGGTGCGCTTGAGCTTGGCGGTGTCCAGCTTGCCGTCGACGATGTGGTTCGGCAGGTTGATCGAGCCCAGGTTGCAGACCGCGATCTCGTCCTTGTTGGTGTTCAAGGTGATCTCGGTGCACAGGTTCGAGCTGTGAACAACGCCGACATGCTGCTGCGGGCTACGCAGGTTGCACGGATCCTTGAAAGTCAGCCATGGGTGGCCGGTTTCGAACAGCATCGACAGCATCTTGCGCCACAGGTCTTTGGCCTGGATGGTCTTGAACAGCTTGATCTTGCCCGGGTATTCGGTCAGGGCTTCGTAGTACTCGTAGCGCTCTTCGAAGGCCTTGCCGGTCAGGTCGTGCAGGTCCGGAACTTCGGATGGCGAGAACAGGGTCCACTTGCCGTCATCGAAGACGCGCTTCATGAACAGGTCAGGAATCCAGTTGGCGGTGTTCATGTCGTGGGTACGACGACGGTCATCACCGGTGTTCTTGCGCAGCTCGATGAACTCTTCGATGTCCATGTGCCAGGTTTCCAGGTAGGCACACACAGCGCCTTTGCGCTTGCCACCCTGGTTAACGGCGACGGCGGTGTCGTTCACTACTTTCAGGAACGGAACCACGCCTTGCGACTTGCCGTTGGTGCCCTTGATGTACGAACCCAGCGCACGAACCGGGGTCCAGTCGTTGCCCAGGCCACCGGCGAATTTCGACAGCATGGCGTTGTCGTGGATCGCGTGGTAGATGCCCGACAGGTCATCCGGCACGGTGGTCAGGTAGCAGCTCGACAGTTGAGGACGCAGGGTACCGGCGTTGAACAGCGTCGGAGTCGAAGCCATGTAGTCGAACGAGGACAGCAGGTTGTAGAACTCGATCGCACGGTCTTCTTTCTGCTTCTCTTCGATGGCCAGGCCCATGGCCACGCGCATGAAGAAGATCTGCGGCAGTTCGAAACGCACGCCATCCTTGTGGATGAAGTAACGGTCGTACAGGGTCTGCAGGCCGAGGTAGGTGAATTGCTGGTCGCGCTCGTGGTTGATCGCCTTGCCCAGTTTTTCCAGGTCGAAGGAAGCCAGCACAGGGTTCAGCAGTTCGAACTCGATACCTTTGGCCACGTAGGCCGGGAGGGCCTTGGCGTACAGGTCGGCCATTTCGTGGTGAGTGGCGCTCTCGGCCACGCCCAGGAAGCCCAGGCCTTCGGCGCGCAGGGTGTCCATCAGCAGGCGGGCGGTCACGAACGAGTAGTTCGGCTCGCGCTCGACCAGGGTACGGGCGGTCATTACCAGAGCGGTGTTGACGTCGTTCAGGGCCACGCCGTCGTACAGGTTCTTCAGGGTTTCGCGCTGGATCAGGTCGCCGTCGACTTCGGCCAGGCCTTCGCAGGCTTCGGTGACGATGGTGTTCAGGCGGCCCATGTCCAGCGGCGCGAGGCTGCCGTCGGCGCGGGTGATGCGGATCGACGGATGCGCCTGTACCGGAGCTTCGGCGGTGGTGCGGGTGGCGCGTTCCTTGGAGCGGGCATCGCGGTAGATCACGTAGTCGCGAGCTACTTTCTGCTCGCCGGCACGCATCAGGGCCAGTTCGACCTGGTCCTGGATTTCTTCGATGTGGATGGTGCCGCCCGATGGCATGCGACGCTTGAAGGTCGCGGTGACCTGTTCGGTCAGGCGGGCAACGGTGTCGTGGATTCGCGACGAAGCGGCAGCGGTGCCGCCCTCAACTGCGAGAAACGCTTTGGTGATAGCGACGGTGATCTTGTCATCGGTGTAAGGAACGACAGTGCCATTACGCTTGATCACGCGCAGTTGACCAGGCGCGGTGGCAGCCAGATCCGAATTCGAATCGGCGGCCTGCGGCAAGGTGCCCTGCGGGTTCTCGCGAGTTGTGTCGGTTTGCATGGGGGGTGATCTCCACATTCTCTATGTTTGTTTGGGCACCATCATGGTGCTCACCGTTCTGGTCCGAAGCACTACAACCGACGAGCGTCGGGCATAACAACTTCGGATCAGTAGGAAAAAGGCTAATGACGCCGCATCCTTGCCGAAGTTTTCGGCCGCGAGCCAAGGCTCGAGCCGGGTTACTTCCAGGGTGACAGTAACGACTGCAACACCCGTACCGTTCCGGTCGTTGCCAACCTGAAAAACGGTGCCATCCGCAGTGCGGTTTGGGCTTTGAAAAACTTGCTTGGTTCAACCGGAAACCGGCAATAAAGCACTTGAGTTTCAGGTCTGAAATGTGGTTGGGCTCTAGAACGGAAAACCCTATATGTAGGGGGTCTCTTTGCGCCGTGCTACAAGATAATGCGTTTCGAGGGGGCTTGCAACGTACGAGCTGTGGATAAACCTGTGCGTAAATTGTGTAAGAAACCAGGAATTCCCGTGTAGGCCGCTAACCTGCTGAGCTAGACCGTTTGTCACTGTTTTTCAGTCGGGAAAAACGCTTCAGCGGATTTTTAAGGGCGCGAACCCTATCACAAAAATCCGCCTTGTCCGAACGCATTTACCGACTTGTGTTCTGGCTGTACGCCGTTTATACAATCGGCCCATGCGCACGCATTCTTATCCTCCTTAAAGATGACAAAAAGACGGGAGGATCCTTCCTTTATAGGCAGCATCGGCAAGCAGAGGTCACCCGTGGAGCAAGAAGCCTGGCAGGTATTGATAGTCGAGGACGACCAGCGACTGGCCGAACTGACCCGCGAATACCTGCAAGCCAACGGATTGCGCGTGGAAATCGAAGGCAACGGTGCACTGGCGGCGGCGCGGATCATCAAGGAGCAGCCGGATCTGGTGATCCTCGACCTGATGCTCCCCGGCGAAGACGGCCTGAGCATCTGTCGCAAGGTGCGCGACCGCTACGACGGGCCGATCCTGATGCTCACCGCGCGTACCGATGACGCTGACCAGATCCTCGGCCTCGACCTCGGCGCCGACGACTATGTCTGCAAACCGGTGCGCCCGCGGCTGCTGCTGGCGCGCATCCAGGCGTTGCTGCGACGCAGTGACACACCGGAGGCGCCGGCGGGCAATCCGCGTCGGCTGCAATTCGGCCCGCTGGTGGTGGACAACGCCTTGCGCGAAGCGTGGCTCAGTGACAGCGGTATCGAGTTGACCAGTGCCGAATTCGATCTGCTCTGGCTGCTGGTGTCCAACGCCGGACGGATCCTGTCCCGGGAAGAAATCTTCACCGCGTTGCGTGGCATCGGTTACGACGGCCAGGACCGCTCGATCGATGTGCGCATTTCGCGCATCCGCCCGAAAATCGGCGATGACCCCGATCACCCGCGCCTGATCAAGACCATTCGCAGCAAAGGCTACCTGTTCGTGCCGGAAGCCTGCGCAGAACTGCCGCTGTGAATTCGATCTTCCTGCGCATCTATGGTGGCATGTGCGCGGCGCTGATTCTGGTGGCGGTACTCGGCGTGCTGGCGCTGCACCTGCTCAACCAGGTGCGCAGCGAACAATACCGCGAGCGTCTGGCCCACGGCACGTTTTCGCTGATGGCCGACAACCTGCAACCGATGAACGAAACCGAGCGCCATCGCGCCTTGCTGGTGTGGGAGCGGCTGCTCGGAATTCCGCTGGCATTGAAAACCTTTGCTCAGACCGATCTCGACCTGACCCAGCGCACTCGCGTGCAGCGCGGCCAAGCCCTGGTGGAGCAGACCGGGCCGCATGCGGCCAAGGTCTACCGGATGGTCAGCGACAAGGAGCAGCTTGTGCTGGTGGGCGAGGTCCAGCAAATCAGCGAGCAACTGGCCCGGGCGACCATTTACCTGTTGGCCGATGAGCTGGTGCGGGTGCCGGTGGGCGAGCAACCCAAACGCCTGGCGCAATTGAAGGAAGAAAAAGGCTTTGGCTTTGATTTGCGGCTGGTCACCGTCAGCGACGCGGACATGGACGAAGACCAGAGCCGTCGGGTATCCGAAGGCGATACGGTGATGGCGCTGGGCAAGGGCGGCGATTCGATCCGGGTGTTCGCCGGGATGGTCGGCACGCCGTGGGTACTGGAAATCGGGCCGCTGTATCAGATGAACCCGTACCCGCCGGAATGGCTGGTTTTGATCGCCGCCCTCGGCCTGACCCTGATCGGCCTGATCGTCTATTTATTGGTGCGCCAGCTCGAACGGCGTCTGCGCGGGCTCGAAGCGGCTGCCACGCGCATCGCCAAGGGCAGTCTGGAAACTCGGGTGCCGGCCCGGGGTGCCGACTCGGTGGGCAAGCTGGCGGCAGCGTTCAACGGCATGGCCGAGCACTTGCAGCAGTTGCTCGCCATTCAGCGTGAACTGGTGCGCGCGGTGTCCCACGAACTGCGCACGCCGGTGGCGCGCCTGCGTTTCGGGCTGGAGATGATCGGCTCGGCCACCACCCCGCAGGCGCTGGAAAAATACCGCGAGGGCATGGACCACGACATCGAGGACCTCGACAAGCTGGTCGACGAAATGCTCACGTACGCCCGGCTGGAGCAGGGCTCACCGGCGCTGACCTTCCAGCGCATCGATCTGGATGCGCTGGTCAATCAGGTGATCGAAGAGCTGGCGCCTCTGCGTGCCGAAGTCACGGTGCAACGCGGTCTGTGCCTGTCGGCGGCGGATTGCGATGATGCCTGGGTCGAGGCCGAGCCGCGTTACCTGCACCGCGCCTTGCAGAATCTGGTGAGCAACGCCATGCGCCATGCGCGTTCGAAGGTCACGGTCAGTTATCAGGTCGGGCAGATGCGTTGCCGGGTGGATGTCGAGGACGACGGCCCCGGCGTGCCGGAAACCGCCTGGGAGAAAATCTTCACGCCGTTCCTGCGTCTGGACGACAGTCGCACCCGGGCCTCGGGCGGACACGGGCTGGGCCTGTCGATCGTGCGGCGGATCATCCACTGGCACGACGGCCGGGCGTTGATTGGCAAGAGCAAAAGTCTGGGCGGCGCGTGTTTCAGTCTGAGTTGGCCGAGGAATCAGGAGCGGCGCTGAAGGTTGTGTGGGTTTCGCTGGCCTCATCGCTGGCAAGTCGAATCGTCGCACCGCAGCTCCCACAGTGCCTGCGATGAACTCAGACTTTGTGTACACCTTCGAACCTGTGGGAGCTGGCTTGCCAGCGATGAGGCCCGAACAGGCGCTAAAAACTTCAGGCAGGAATGCTGACCAGACTCAGCAACTGCCCGTCCTGCACACCGAATTGCGCATCAAGCTCCGTACCGTTGCGCCATTCGCTGGACAGATCCGTGAGCAGCCGCAGCCGCACCTGACCCTGTTCATTCCATTCCAGCACCTCGGCGTGCTCGAAGTAGAAGCGCTGCTGCACGATCGGGTACAACGCCTTGAACAGGCTTTCTTTCACCGAAAAGGTCAGGGTCACCCACAACGCGATCTGATCCCGGGAGCCGGCGGCCATGCGCTGCAATTCCGGTGGGGTCAGGATCTCTCCGGCCAGTCGTTCGGCGCGTTCGGCGTTGAGCAGGTTCTCCAGATCCATGCCCAGTCCGCGCCAGTGCTGTCTGTTGGCGACAATCGCCGCTGCACGGCCGGTGCTGTGGGTGATCGAGCCGCAGATGTGCGCCGGCCAAATGGGCGCGCGATCCTCGCCGATCGCCGGAACAATGCTCGAGCCTTCCAGCTGCTGCAACGCCGCCCGTGCACAAATCCGCCCGGCAAGAAATTCCGCCTGACGCTTGGCCACCGAACGCTGAATGCTCGGCGGCGGCTCGATGGCGCTGCGGCGGAAGTCATCGCCGAGCAGCTGCGACGGGTCGAAATGGGTGCTCAACAGCACGGTGTCAGGCAATACCTTCGGCAGCGGCCAATGGGCATCGAGCGGAGTGCAGCAGGCGGGGAGGAAAGGGCTGGCAGTCATGTCGGCATTTTGCCGGGTTGTCTTCAGGCTGGATAGTGCCGACATGATCGTTCCCACGCTCTGCGTGGGAATTCAGCCCGGGACGCTCCGCGTCCCTTCGCCGTGTGACGCAGAGCGTCACTGTATGCATTCCCACGCGGAGCATGGGAACGATCAGCAACAGGGGTTCAGCCAAAGATTTTCTTGAAGAACGCCTGCATGTCCGACCAGGATTTTTCATCGGCGGCCTTGTTGTAGCCGATATCCGGGCCACCGTGATCGCCGTGGCTCAGGCGATCCGCGTCAGGATTGCTGAAGCCGTGCTTGGCACCGTCGAGGCTGACGAATTGATAGTCGGCGCCGGCCTTGTCCATTTCCGACTTGAACGCCGCGACGTTGTCCGGGGTGACCATGCTGTCCAGCGCGCCGTGTTCGACGAGAATTTTCGCCTTCACGCTGCCCGGCGCAGCCGGGGTCTTGGTGGCCAACGCACCGTGGAAACTCACCACGCCGGCCAGCGGCACACCCTGACGCGCGGCATTCAGCACCACGCCACCGCCGAAGCAGTAACCGATGGCGGCGATTTTATCCTTATCGGTCTGCGGCTGTTTCTTCAACAGATCCAGCCCGGCCTGAAAGCGCTTGCTCGCTGCATCGGCGTTCTGCGTGGCGGCTTGCATGAACGCCATCGCGTCTTTCGGGTGTTCGGTGTTCTTGCCTTCACCGTACATGTCGATGGCCAGCGCGCTGTAGCCGAGCCCGGCGAGATCCCGGGCGCGACGCTTGGCGTAGTCGTTCAGTCCCCACCATTCATGCACCACCACCACGCCGGGGCGCGGGCCCTTGATCGCGTCGTCGTAGGCGTAGTAACCGATCAGCTTGGTGCCGTCAGCACTCTGATAGGGGATTTCCTCGGTCTTGATCGCAGCCTGGCTTAGGCCGCTGAAGACAAGGAGGGCGAGGGTTAGAAGCAGGCGCATGATCGGGTCTCCTGACAATAAAGGGTCAAAACAGCCTAGTTCATTTCATTCAGGCCAGGTTCAGAGAGCGTTCAGGGGCGGTACAGGGGAGGGGCAGTAACCTTGCGCCATACCCAAACAGCACTGTGAAAGAGGAAACTCCATGACTCGTTTAAATAAACTGCTGCTGGCTTTTACCGTAATGAGCGCCAGTATCGCGGCCCACGCCGACACCACCAGCAACTTCGCCGGCCTGACCTTTGGCCAGACCAGCGACAAGATCAAAAAATCCAACGCCCTGAACGACAACCTCGACCACCCGGACGCCACTGCGGCCATCGACGGCAACAACACCTACGGCCTGCGCCTGGGTCAGCAAAACAGCCAGGGTCGCTACTACGCCACCTACGACAACGTGTCGGGCTCGCACAATGGCATTAAACTGCGCCAGGAAAACCTGCTGGGCAGCTACGATCTGTTCTACCCGGTGGGCGGCAGCACCAAGCTGTTCGGCGGTGCCACGGCCGGTCTGACCAAGTTGACCCAGGATTCGCCGGGCTACAGCCGCGACAGCGACATCGGTTACGCGGTCGGCGGTCAGTTCGGTGTGCTGCAGCAAGTCTCGCAGAACACCTCGGTCGAACTCGGTTACCGTTACCTGCGCAGCAACGCCAGCACCGAGATGAAAGAGAGCGGCGGCAGCAAGCAAGGCTCGCTGGACTTGACCAGCAGCGCCCAGACTTACCTGTCGGCCAACTACGCTTTCTAAGCGATTGGCGTCAGGCCCGCGCCGGGTCGTCCTTCGAGGGGCGACCCGGCGCAGCCATGTGAGGCGAAAGCCTTTGGAGTTGTCGATTTACCCGGGAGAGCGTCATGAAACTGTTGGTTGTCGAAGATGAAGCGCTGTTGCGCCATCACCTGCAAACCCGCCTGACGGAGAGCGGTCACGTGGTCGAGTCCGTGGCCAATGCCGAAGAGGCGTTGTACCAGACCGGGCAATTCAACTTTGACCTGGCGGTGATCGACCTTGGCCTGCCGGGCATGGGTGGGCTTGACCTGATCCGCCAGCTGCGCTCGGGTGGCAAGACGTTTCCGATCCTGATCCTCACCGCGCGCGGCAACTGGCAGGACAAGGTCGAAGGCCTGGCCGCTGGCGCCGACGATTACGTGGTCAAGCCGTTCCAGTTCGAAGAACTCGAAGCGCGGCTCAATGCCTTGCTGCGCCGCTCCAGCGGTTTCACCCAGTCGACCATCGTCGCCGGCCCGCTGTTGCTGGATCTGAATCGCAAGCAGGCGACCCTCGACGAGCAACCGCTGGCGCTGACCGCCTACGAATACCGGATTCTCGAATACCTCATGCGTCATCACCAGCAAGTGGTGCCCAAGGATCGGCTGATGGAGCAGCTGTACCCGGATGACGACGAGCGCGATCCGAACGTGATCGAAGTGCTGGTCGGCCGTCTGCGCCGCAAGCTCGAAGGCCCGGCCGGGTTCAAGCCGATCGACACCGTGCGCGGCCTCGGTTACCTGTTCAATGAGCGCTGCACTTGATCCGTTCCCTTCGCGTCCGGCTGATGCTCGCCGCCACCACCCTGGCGGTGTTGTTCATGCTCGCGTTGCTCCCGGCGATGCAGGGCGCTTTCAGCCTGGCGCTGCAGGACTCGATCGAGCAACGGCTGGCGTCCGATGTCACCACGCTGATCTCCGCCGCACGGGTTGAAAACAACCGCTTGATGATGCCGGCACAGTTGCCCGACGAGCGCTTCAACCTCACGGACAATCGCCTGCTCGGCTACATCTATGACCGCGAAGGGCACCTGGTCTGGCGCTCGAAGGGCACTCAGGAAGAGAAGATCAACTACACGCCGCGCTACGACGGCCTCGGCAACGAGTTCGCGCGGATCCGCGAAGCCAACGGCCAGGAATTCTTCGTCTACGACGTTGAAGTCAAACTGCTTGGTGGCAAGAGCGCGGCCTTCAGTATCGTGGCCCTGCAACCGGTGCGCGAATACGAAACCACCCTCGAAGGGCTGCGGGAAAATCTCTACCTCGGTTTTGGCGCAGCGTTGCTGGTGCTGCTCGCACTGCTGTGGATCGGCCTGACCTGGGGCCTGAAAGCCTTGCGCCGGCTTAGTCAGGAACTCGACGAAATCGAAGGCGGAACCCTCGAAAGCCTCAGCGAACAACACCCGCGCGAACTGCTGCGCCTGACCGGCTCCCTCAACCGCCTGCTGCACAGCGAACGTCAGCAGCGCAGCCGTTACCGCGACTCCCTCGACGATCTGGCCCACAGCCTGAAAACCCCGCTGGCGGTGTTGCAAGGCGTCAGCGAAGACATGGCCCAGCGCCCCGAAGATCGCGACCAGGCATGGGTGCTGCAGACGCAGATCGAACGCATGAGCCAGCAGATCGGCTACCAGTTGCAACGCGCCAGCCTGCGCAAAAGCGGTCTGGTGCGCCATCAGGTGCGCCTGCGCCCGGTGCTGCAAAGCCTGTGCGACACGCTGGACAAGGTCTACCGCGACAAACACGTGCGCGTCGCCTTCGATCTGCCGGAGCACTGTTACGTGCCGATCGAGCAGGGCGCCTTGCTGGAGATGATGGGCAACCTACTGGAAAACGCCTATCGCCTGTGCCTGGGCGAAGTGCGCATCAGCGTGCGCGAAAGTCTGGACGGAATCGAACTGTGCATCGAAGACGACGGCCCCGGCGTACCGCCGGATCAGCGCGCACGGATTCTCGAACGCGGCGAACGCCTGGACCGTCAGCACCCGGGGCAGGGGATCGGGCTGGCGGTGGTCAAGGACATCATCGAGAGCTACAGCGCCAAGTTGACCCTGGGGGATTCACCGATGGGTGGGGCGGCGTTCAGGATTCATTTTCCTGCGGTGTGAAAACGATCGGCCCTCATCGGAACGCCGCCCGCCTAACCCTCTCCCAGAGGGAGAGGGAACTGATCGAAGTGTCTCTAGAAAATGATCGACCTGAGCGATTTGCATCGAATATGGATTCAACAGCAAGCTTTCAGGTCGGCGTATTTATTGAGCATCCCCCAATCAGTCCCCTCTCCCTCTGGGCGGTCCGACGTTTCGGGAGGGTTAGGGTGAGGGGGCTTTTGATCTTTGGCCTCACTGCTCCTGCGCCCGATACGCCCCCGGCGTCAGCCCCGTCCACTTCTTGAACGCCCGGTGAAACGCCGACGGCTCGGAAAACCCGAGCTGTTCGGCGATCTGTTGCAACGACAGATCGGCCCGCCCCAGGTGATAAATCGCGATGTCCCGCCGCAACTGATCCTTCAATTCCTGAAAACTGGTGCCTTCCTCGCGCAAATGCCGGCGCAGGGTTTGCGGGCTGATGTGCAGGTGCGCGGCCACGGCTTCGAGGTCCGGCCAGCGTGCGCTGTCGTGGCTGAGCAAGCGGCGCAGCCGGCTGCTCAGGCTGTTGCCGTCGTCCGGGCGGGACAGCAGGTCGGCGGGGGAGCGTTCGAGGAAATACTTGAGGGTGCGTTCATCCTGCAACAGCGGCATGTGCAGATAACGGCTGTGAAACACCAGGCTGCTTTGCGTTGCCGAAAATTCCAGCGGGCAGGAAAACAGCAGATCGTATTCCGCCCCGTGCGCCGGTTTCGGGTAGCTGAAGCTCGCCTGTTCCAGACGAATCCGCTGGCCGATCAGCCAGCTGCCGAGGCGATGCCAGATCACCAGCAGGCTCTCGCTGAGAAAGTGATCCGGATCCCACAACTGCGCATCGTCGAGGCTCAGACGTACCCATTCGTCTTCATGGGTCAGGGTCAGGCGCGGGGCTTCGGGGAATAGGCTATAAAACAATAAGCCGCGTTGCAGAGCCTTCTCCAGGCTGCGGCAATGGATGATGGCGTGGCACATCATGGCAAAGCTGCCGGGCTTGCTCGGCGCGTTGCCGAAGCCCAGGTATTCGTCGTCCAGGGCCAGCCACAGGTTCTGGATCAACTGGGTGAATTGTTCCGGGGCGATCCGCGCGCGCGGCTCGTCGAGCAGTTCGGGGCTGATGCCCAGTTGCTGCAGCAGGTCCGAATAGTCGTAACCCGAGCGCCGCGCGCCACCGAGGGCGGCGCGGGCAAAGTGACTGGCGATGGTGCGTTCGCGCATGAGCGGCAGATCCTTCCTCTGGCGACCGATGGTAGCGGCTGCCTTTGATCGGTAACAAGGCGGATTTCCGCCAAATTGTAGGACGAGGTCGGGCGAGTTGGCGGAAATCCGCCACACTTGAGTAACCGAACGGTGACACAGAAAATGCCGTATCCCCTGATATCAAAAGGCTTGCAGCGATTTGCACCAAAGTGGCACGACGTTTGCGATAAGAGCGACAGAAGCGTGCGCCGAGCCGGTCCGGAAAAGCGCCGTTCGACACAACAAATCCCTCCAGTGCAGGAGGGTTCGCAATTCAGGTTTCGCGTTCAACAGATGGATGTTGCCACGCGGGACTCTTGAGGAACTTTGCAATGACGACTCGTCAGCCACTGTACAAATCCCTGTATTTCCAGGTGATCGTCGCAA
This sequence comes from Pseudomonas glycinae, assembly GCF_001594225.2. Taxonomy (GTDB): domain Bacteria; phylum Pseudomonadota; class Gammaproteobacteria; order Pseudomonadales; family Pseudomonadaceae; genus Aquipseudomonas; species Aquipseudomonas glycinae. The sequence continues at coordinate 344,517 of NZ_CP014205.2, read as the reverse complement.
TCTGTATCGGTATTGCGCTCGGCCACTACTACCCGCAGTTCGGCGTGGCCGTAAAGCCGCTGGGTGACGGGTTCATCAAACTGATCAAAATGATCATCGCCCCGATCATCTTCTGCACCGTGGTCAGCGGTATCGCCGGCATGCAGAACATGAAATCGGTCGGCAAGACCGGCGGTTACGCACTTCTGTACTTTGAAATCGTTTCGACCATCGCCCTGCTGGTCGGCCTGATCGTGGTCAACATCGTGCAACCGGGCAACGGCATGCACATCGACGTCAGCACCCTCGACGCCTCAAAAGTCGCGACCTATGTTGCTCAAGGCGCAGACCAGAGCGTTGTCGGCTTCCTGCTCAACGTGATCCCGACCACCATCGTCGGCGCGTTCGCCACCGGTGACATCCTGCAAGTGCTGATGTTCTCGGTGATCTTCGGTTTCGCCCTGCACCGCCTGGGTGCCTACGGCAAGCCGATCCTGGACTTCATCGATCGCTTCGCCCACGTGATGTTCAACATCATCAACATGATTATGAAGCTCGCGCCAATCGGTGCCTTCGGTGCGATGGCGTTCACCATCGGTGCCTACGGTGTCGGCTCGCTGGTGCAGCTGGGTCAACTGATGATCTGCTTCTACATCACTTGCCTGGCGTTCATCCTGATCGTGCTCGGCGGTATCGCTCGCATGCACGGCTTCAGCGTGCTGAAGATGATCCGCTACATCCGAGAAGAGCTGCTGATCGTCCTGGGTACTTCCTCTTCGGAATCGGTACTGCCACGCATGCTGATCAAGATGGAGCGTCTGGGCGCGAAGAAATCGGTGGTGGGTCTGGTGATCCCGACCGGCTACTCGTTCAACCTCGACGGCACCGCAATCTACCTGACCATGGCGGCCGTGTTCATCGCTCAGGCGACCGACACCCACATGGACATCACTCACCAGATCACCCTGCTGGTGGTGTTGCTGCTGTCCTCCAAAGGCGCCGCCGGTGTGACCGGTTCGGGCTTCATCGTGCTGGCGGCCACCCTGTCGGCGGTAGGTCACCTGCCGGTGGCCGGTCTGGCGCTGATCCTGGGTATCGACCGCTTCATGTCCGAAGCCCGTGCCCTGACCAACCTGGTCGGCAACGCCGTTGCCACCATCGTTGTGGCCAAGTGGGTCAAGGAGCTGGACACCGACGTGCTGCAATCCGAGCTGGCCTCGGGCGGTCGCGGTATCTCCGACGAGCGTGAAGAAGATGACCTGGGTGTGGCCGAAGGCCCGACCCCGAGCAATGTGAAGTAAGCATCGCTTGAATGGAAAAACCCGCCTCGGCGGGTTTTTTCTTGCCTGCTGTTTGAGCGCAACGGTCAGCGCAACTGATGCATCCGGTAATTGCCCCATCGCCGAGGGCTGCCTAGGCTGCATGCATCGTTGATGGAGATTGCCCATGTCTGCACCGTTGGCCTCACTGAAGATTCTGGATTTCTCGACCCTGCTGCCGGGGCCGTTCGCCTCGCTGCTGCTGGCGGACATGGGCGCCGAAGTGCTGCGCATCGAGTCGCCGACCCGTCTCGACCTGGTGCGGGTGTTGCCGCCCCACGATCACGGTGTCTCGGCCAGTCACGCTTATCTCAATCGCAACAAGCGCAGCCTGGCCCTGGACCTCAAGCAGCCCGAGGCGCTGGAGCTGGTGAAGCAGTTGCTGGTGGATTACGACATCGTGCTGGAGCAATTCCGACCCGGAGTGATGGAGCGCCTGGGGCTGGGTTACGAGACGCTGAAGGCGATCAATCCGAAGCTGATTTACGTGTCGATCACCGGTTACGGCCAGACCGGACCGTACAAGGATCGCGCCGGCCACGACATCAACTATCTGGCGCTGGCCGGGCTCTCCAGCTACACCGGGCGCGCCGACAGCGGGCCGTTGCCGCTGGGCATGCAGGTGGCGGATGTGGCGGGCGGCTCGCTGCACGGGGTAATCGGCCTGTTGGCGGCGGTGATTTCCCGCCAGCAAACCGGGCAGGGCACCCATCTGGACGTGAGCATGACCGATTGCGCGTTCAGCCTGAATGCCATGGCCGGTGCCGGGTATCTGGCCTGCGGCGAGGAGCCGGGCTGGGAAGATCAGATGCTCAATGGCGGCAGCTTCTACGATTACTACCGCTCCCGCGACGGGCGCTGGATGTCGGTGGGCAGTCTGGAGCCGGCCTTCATGCAGCAACTGTGTGCGGCGCTGGGCCGGCCGGAACTGGCGGCGCAGGGTTTGTCGCCCAAACCCGAGCAGCAGCGGGCGCTCAAGGACGACTTGAAGGTCGAGTTCGAGAAGCATGACTTTGCCGAACTGTGCGAGCTGTTCGCCGGGATCGATGCCTGTGTCGAACCGGTGTTGAACCTGGGCGAGGCGGTGCAGCATCCGCAATTGCAGGCGCGGGAACTGGTGACGCAGGTGCCGCGTGGGGATGGCTCGGTGCAGGCGCAGATCGCGTGTCCGCTGAAGTTTTCCGAGGCGTTGCCGGCGCCGCGGCATGTCGGGGCGGCGCTGGGGCAGCATACGGATCAGGTGTTGGGGGAATTGGGCTTGAGCCCTGAGCGGATTGCCGAACTGCGTGCCGCGAAAGTGGTTTTGTAGCTCGTTCCCACGCTCTGCGTGGGAATGCCGCCATGGACGCTCCGCGTCCACTGTGACGCAGAGCGTCACGTAATACATTCCCACGCAGAGCGTGGGAACGAGATGGGGGCTTACTCCACCCGCATCTCGCCACTGAACACCAATGTGTTGCGGCAACGCCGGCACAGATAGCGCCGCCCCTGCCTGACCAGGCTATGGCGCTGGGCCGAAAACGGAAAATCGCTATCCGCACACGGGCATTTATAGATGTAGCGGGTCACGCTGCGCCGTTTGACTTCATAGGTATGGCAACGGTCCGGCGGCAATTCGTAAACGCCGCGCATGATCAGTTGCCACTCCTCGCCGTGGGGCTGGATGCGATCGCCGAACAGCTGATGGGCGATCAGGTGCGCGACTTCGTGGGCCACGGTCTGCTTGAGGAAATGTTCGGTGTTTTCCCGGTACAGCTGCGGATTGAAGCGCAGCAGGTTCTCGTGCAGATGCGCGACCCCGGCTTTTTGCCCGCGCAGCTTGAGGCTCACCACGGGGCGTTTGAAGGGACGTTTGAAAAAGGATTCAGCGAGTTGGAAACAGTCTTCGACGCGGGTATTGAGTTGCTCGGGCATGCTTGATGGATCTCCAGAGATTTGGAGTATGCCGCAACCTTTCGGCGTTGCGTATCGCCAAACTGCCGAATGGTCGCGACGTTTATTCCAGGCATGAGAAGGCCGCCTTGCGGCGGCCTGTGTTGGCGGATCTTGTTCTTCTCGGCGTTGCGGCCAGCTAATTCGTGGCTCTCTAATTTGTGTAGACGGGCCCCACGCCCAGTCCCCAGACAATCACGGTAAACGCCATGATGGCGACCAGCACCACCAGACCCACCGCCAGCACCGAGCTGGAAAACAGGAACCCCTCGTCGGACGGAATGTTCATGAAGGTCGGCAGCCCCACATACAACAGGTACACCGTGTAGCAGATGGCCGCCGTGCCGACGATCATCCCCAGCCACATGTGCGGATAAAGCGCCGCCAGCCCACCGACGAACAACGGTGTCGCGGTGTAGGTGGCAAATGCCACGCAACGGGCCAGGCTCGGGTTGGCGTCATACGTGCGGGCCATCCAGTGCACGAAGGCACCCATGACCGCGACCCCGCCGAGCATCGCCAGGTAAGACATGATCGTCATCCACAACGCGCTTTCGACGGTGAGCATCACCGGTGCGCGGTTGCCGATCACCCAGCCGACCTGAGTCGTGCCGATAAATGCCGAAACAGCGGGGATCGCCGCCAGAATCAGCGTGTGCGTCAGGTACATGTGGCTGATGCTTTCTTCCTGGTCGCCACGGATTTCCTTCCATTCCTGATCGGGGTGGGTAAAAAGTCCCACTACGTGATGGATCATGCCAGTCACTCCTCTCGTTATTGCCATCGCCCCCCAGCGGAGCGCCTACGGGCCAATGCGGCCGAGCAAATACAGGTCTTCAGATTGTGTGCGACCTTATGTCGCAGTATAGAAAGGTCTTAACCGCACAGGTGGTAGGGGCTTAGAGCAAATCGCGCTGTAAAACTTCGGGGTAATCGCGTCGGGGTCTGTGCAAACGGGCATTCGAAGGGGCGACAACCTGTGGCCACAAGCCAAGTGTTTTTGCGTAAAATGCCCGCCTTTCGTCACACCTCACGGATTTCGCGTCATGGGCACTCTTACGGTCAACCAGAACAAACTGCAAAAGCGCCTGCGCCGCCTGGCCGGCGAAGCCGTCACCGACTTCAACATGATCGAAGACGGCGACAAGGTCATGGTCTGCCTGTCCGGGGGCAAGGACAGCTACACCATGCTCGACGTGCTGATGCACCTGCAGAAGGTTGCACCGATCAAGTTCGAGATCGTCGCCGTGAACATGGACCAGAAGCAACCGGGCTTCCCCGAGCACGTGCTGCCGGCCTACCTGAAAGAGCTGGGCATCGAGTACCACATCGTCGAGAAGGACACCTACTCGGTAGTCAAGGAACTGATCCCGGAAGGCAAGACCACCTGCTCGCTGTGCTCGCGCCTGCGTCGCGGCACGCTGTACACCTTCGCCGACGAAATCGGCGCGACCAAAATGGCCCTCGGTCATCATCGCGACGACATCGTCGAGACGTTCTTCCTCAACATGTTCTTCAACGGCAGTCTCAAGGCCATGCCGCCGAAGCTGCGCGCCGACGACGGGCGCAACGTGGTGATCCGTCCACTGGCCTACTGCAACGAGAAAGACATCCAGGCCTACTCGGACTTCAAGCAATTCCCGATCATTCCGTGCAACCTCTGCGGTTCCCAGGAAAATCTGCAACGTCAGGTGGTCAAGGAAATGCTCCAGGACTGGGAGCGCAAGACCCCGGGCCGCACCGAAAGCATCTTCCGCAGCCTGCAGAACGTGATCCCGTCGCAACTGGCTGACCGTAACCTGTTTGACTTCACCAGCCTGAAGATCGACGAGACGGCGGCTTCGCGTTTCGTCAATGTGGTGAACCTGTAACACCGTCACTGTGGGAGCGAGCTTGCTCGCGATTGCGGTGTGTCATCCAGTGTTGATGCCGGCTGACACGACGCTTTCGCGAGCAAGCCCGCTCCCCACATTGGTTTTTCGTTTCATTCAAAAGGAGAGGGCATGCGCGACTACAAGTGGCTGCACGAATACTGTCTGAACCGCTTCGGTTCGGCGGCTGAACTGGAAGCCCATCTGCCCGTTCCCAAGACCCCGGCGCAACTGCGCAAGATCAGCGACGACCGTTATCTCTCGACCATGGCCCTGCGGGTATTTCGTGCCGGGCTCAAGCACAGTCTGGTGGACGCCAAGTGGCCGGCCTTCGAGGAAGTGTTCTTCAAGTTCGACCCGGAAAAGGTCGTGCTGATGAGCGCCGAACACCTTGAGCGGCTGATGCAGGATGCGCGGATCATCCGTCATCTTGGCAAGCTCAAGAGTGTGCCGCGCAATGCGCAGTTCATTCTGGACGTCGAGAAAGACAAGGGCAGCTTCGGCGCGTTGCTCGCTGACTGGCCGGTGACCGACATCGTCGGTTTGTGGACCTATCTGAAAAAGCACGGCCATCAATTGGGCGGGTTGTCGGCGCCACGGTTCTTGCGGATGGTTGGCAAAGACACCTTCGTGCCGAGCTACGACGTGGTCGCGGCGTTGAATGCACAGAAGATCGTCGACAAGGTGCCGACCAGCCTGCGGGATCTGGCGACGGTGCAGAATGCGTTCAACCAGTGGCACGAAGAAAGCGGTGGTCGGCCGATGAGCCAGATCTCGATGATGCTGGCGTACACCGTCAACCATTGAGCTCAGAGTGACTTGATCGTTCCCACGCTCTGCGTGGGAACGCCGCCCGGGACGCTCTGCGTCCCTGAGACGCGGAGCGTCTCTTTATGCGTTCCCACGCAGAGCGTGGGAACGATCCCGGAACCTGTGGGAGCTGGCTTGCCAGCGATAGCGGTCTGTCAGGCGACGGAGACTTCGCCTTCGCCCGCCAGTTTGCGATTCAACTGATACCGCCACCGCACATACAACAGCGCCGAGCAGAACACCGCCAGACTGGCAATCATCTCCAGCACGCCAAACAGCTGTCGGCTCGGGTCATACGCCGCCAGCGCGCCCTTGATGAAATACAGATTCACCACAAAGCACATCCACGAATGCCCGCGTGCGCTACCCATGATCATGCCCGGTGCGAGCACGATCCACGGGATCAGCTCGATCAGCAGAATCACCCACGGCCGTGCGCCATGCAGGTCGGCGAACACCAGGTAATACGCGGCGAGCAGTCCGGCCAGGCCGAAAAAGCACAGCAGACTGATCACCCGCATCGCCCGCACCCGTGGCTCCAGCCACTCGACGGCGGGCAGGACTTTCGGCTTTCTGGCCATCTCAGTTCCCCAGTTTCCGGGCCGTATTGGCCAGACGTGCGCCGAGGGCGCGGCACAGCGCCACTTCGTGCTGATCGAGGCCGCTTTTGCCGTCGGCCCCGGCGTGATGGCTGGCGCCGTACGGCGTGCCGCCGCCCTGGGTTTCCAGCAGCGCCGACTCGCTGTAAGGCAGGCCGGTGATCAGCATGCCGTGGTGCAGCAGCGGCAGCATCATCGACAGCAGGGTGGTTTCCTGACCGCCGTGCAGGCTGGCGGTGGACGTGAACACTCCGGCCGGTTTGCCAACCAGCGCGCCGGTCAGCCACAGGTTGCTGGTGCCATCGAGGAAGTACTTGAGCGGCGCGGCCATGTTGCCAAAACGGGTCGGGCTGCCGAGGGCCAGGCCGGCGCAATTCTTCAGGTCATCCAAAGTGGCGTACAGCGCGCCTTCATCCGGAATGTCCGGCGCCACGGCTTCGCACTCGGTGGAGATCGCCGGCACGGTGCGCAGTCGCGCTTCGAGGCCGGCCTGCTCGACGCCACGGGCAATCTGCCGGGCCATCTCGTTGGTCGAGCCGCTGCGGCTGTAATACAGAACCAGAATGTACGGCGCACTCACGGCAGCAGCTCCAGGATCTGCTCCGGTGGACGGCCGATGACGGCTTTGTCGCCAGCTTCGAGAATCGGTCGCTCCATCAGCTTTGGATGTGCCGCGATCGCTTCAATCAATTGTTTCTCGGTGAGACTGGCATCGGCCAGATTCAAGGTCTTGTACTCGTCTTCGCCGGTGCGCAGCAGTTGCCGTGCGCTGATGCCCAGCTTGCCGAGCAAGGCCTTGATCTGCGCGGCGTCCAGCGGGGTTTCGAGGTAGCGCACCACGGTCGGCGTCAGGCCACGGGCTTCGAGCAGTTCGAGCGCACCGCGGGATTTCGAGCAGCGCGGGTTGTGATAAAGCGTCAGATCGGTCATGGGCGGGTCGCTTCTTGCGTAGAGTGGCGGCTATTCTAACTGTGCAGCGCGCAATCCAGAACCTTGGGAGGCGATGGGTCGCAGGCGCATTCAATTTTTCACAAGGAACACGACATGACACGGGCACTGGCAGCGGCATTGACGATCATCGGGGCGTTGATGCTGGGGGGCTGCGGTAACGACTACGGCATCGACCAGAACGGGCAGAAAGTGGCGTCCGAGCGCCTCGACAAACAATGGGTCGTGCTCAACTACTGGGCCGAATGGTGCGGCCCGTGCCGCACGGAAATCCCGGAACTCAATCACCTGGCCGATGAGCTCAAGGGCAAGAAGATCGGCGTGTTCGGGGTCAATTTCGACAACGTGCAGGGGGAAGAGCTGAAGAGCGCCAGCGAAAAACTGGGCATCAAGTTCACCGTGTTGGCGCAGGATCCGGCGGACCTGTTCGAACTGCCGCGCAGTGAAGCCTTGCCGGTGACTTACATCATCGACAACAAGGGCAAGGTGCGGGAACAGCTGATGGGCGAGCAGACGGCGGCGGGGGTGATGGCGAAGCTCGAGGCATTGCAGGCGACCAACTGATTCGCCTTGGCTGATCGTCGCTGATCGTTCCCACGCAGAGCGTGAGAACGATCATTCAGTGCAGCAGGATCAGCCTTCTTCCAGCCACCAGCGCAACGGCTTGCCTTCAGCTGGCCAGAAGCGCATCTGCTCGATCGGCGAGATGTCCCAGCGTTCCACGTGCTCCAGGGCCTGGAGGAAACGTTGCTCCTGCTCCATCAGCGCCGGTGCGCAGAGTTTGCGGGTCTTGCCGATCTTGCCGAAGCTTAGTTTGTCGCCTTCCAGGGTGTACGGCGCGAACCAGTGGTTGCAACCGCCATTGCCATACGCCCGGCCATCATCGCCGAGGGTCACGGTCAGGTGGCTGTAGTCCATCAGCGGACGCTCGCCGATCCACTCCAGAATGTAGCTGCGGTTCTGCTGCAGTTGCACAGGCTCTGCGGCGCAACCCATCAGGCCGGCGCCGACAGCGGCGGTCAGGGCCAGGTGTTTCATCACGCCGGCTCCTGGCATTTCGGGCACAGATGCTTGTCGCCGACGGCTTTCCAGCCCAGTTCGGCGATGCGGGCAGTGGCGGCCGGTTTTTCCGCAGGTTTGCCCAGCTTGGCGTCCACGGCGAATTCGAAGCTCAGTTCCTTGGCGCAGCTGTCGCAGTTGACCTGCCAGGTGTGGATCGCCAGTTCGCCAAATACCGGGCCGGTGGTCATGGCAGTCCACTGACCTGGCGGATTGATCAAGTGGCGGACAGTGTCGACGGTCAGGCGCATGGACAAGTCCTTGCTGCCTTTAAGGGTCACGACGAGCACGTCGCCGATGCGGATCGAGCCACCGTTGCCGGTGACCTGATAGCGGCCCGGAACCAGGGCGCGGCATTCGGTGAGGGTATGTTGCGGGTTCATCAGGGTGTAGCGGAAATCGTGTTCGACCATGGGTCCTCCAAATATGCGCGACATGCTAGCACGGGCTTGATTGCAGAATGATGCGCGCGTGCGACCTTCGATCCGGTTCAAATCGACACCGCAGTCGTGGCAAACTGCCGCCTTCATTTTCAAGGAACGGAACATGGCGCTGATCGAATGTTATGAATGCAAGCGGAGCATCAGCTCCGAAGCCACGGCGTGCATTCATTGCGGAGCTCCGCTGGCAGAGGCGCAGGCGCCTCAAGCCGAAAAGGGCACATCGACGATTTCCTTTGGCAGCCTGCCGCGTAACAAGGCTGTGCCCGAGGCCTTCGTTCCGCCGCCGGCCCCCGAGCGGCCGAAGATCATGCCGGCTGCTGCGGGGCGACGTCGTCGTTCGCAGCCGGTCGAGCCGGTGCTGAACCCGGACGGCTCGCGCCCGGTGGAAGGCTGGCTGAAGATCATGGCGTTTCTGATGCCGCTGGTGTTTGTCTGGTTCCTGCTGCGCAGCGGGCACTCCCTCAAACAACGTTTGCTGGGATTCGGCTGGCTGGCGCTGTTGATCCTGTGCGTGGCGATTACGCCGACGCCGCCTCCGGTCTGAGTCCGTTCGTTCAGCCTTCGACCTGGTTCTGCGGCGTGCCCGCCGCCCAGGTCGCAATGTTGTGCAGGGTGGTCGCGGCAATCGCGCCCAGCGCCTCATGGGTCAGGAACGCCTGATGCGCGGTAACGATCACATTGGGGAACGTCAGCAGCCGCGCCAGCACGTCGTCCTGTAGCGGCAGGTCGGAACGGTCCTCGAAGAACAGCTGCGCTTCCTCTTCATACACATCCAGTCCCAGATAACCGAGCTGGCCGTCCTTCAGGGCGTCGATCAGCGCTGGCGTGTCCACCAGACCGCCACGCCCGGTGTTGATCAGCATCGCCCCCGGTTGCATGTGCGCCAGCGAATCGCGGTTGATCAGGTGTCTGCTCTGTTCGTTGAGCGGGCAGTGCAGGCTGATGATCCGCGACTGCGCCAGCAGATCCGGCAGGCTCAGGTAGCGGGCGCCCAACGCTTCGACGGCAGGGTTAGGATAAGGGTCGTAGGCCAGCAGTTCGCAGCCGAAACCGTGCATGATCTTCGCGAAGGTCGCGCCGATCTGCCCGGTGCCTATGACGCCGACCGTCTTGCCAACCAGATCGAAGCCGGTAAGGCCGTGCAGGCTGAAATCGCCTTCGCGGGTGCGGTTGTAGGCACGGTGCAGGCGTCGGTTGAGGGCGAGGATCAACGCCACCGCGTGCTCGGCCACCGCATGGGGCGAGTAGGCCGGTACCCGCACGACGGCCAGCCCGAGGCGTTTGGCGACGGCCAGGTCTACATGGTTGTAACCCGCCGAACGCAAGGCGATCAGGCGTGTCCCGCCGGCCACCAGACGTTCGAGCACCGGGGCGCTGAGGTCATCGTTGATGAATGCGCAAACCACTTCGTGATGCTCGGCCAGCGCTGCGGTATCCAGACTGAGCCGGGCTGGCTGGAAGTGCAGTTCGATCCCGGCCGGGCAGTCGGCGGCGAGGAAACTGTCGCGGTCGTAGGTCTGGCTGCTGAAAACGATCGTGCGCATGAAATCCTCCTGGAGCATCGACGCGGGCGCAATTCACCCGCGACAACTGTAGCCGCGTCGGCGTTGATCGGTATTGCCGTGGATCAGGCGCTGATCTTCGCCTGGGCTGCCAGACGATTGATCGCCCGGTCCAGCTCGTCCAGCGCGGTCGAGGCCTTGGGATCGTCCTGCTTGAGCAGGGTTTCGCTGCGCTGGCAGGCGGCGCGCAATTGCGGTACACCGCAGTAACGAGTGGCGCCATGCAGGCGGTGCACCCGTTCAAGCAGAGCGTTTTGATCCTGATGGTCGCGGGCGGTGCGGATGGCTTCCCGGTCGGCTTCGAGCGAGGCCAGCAGCATCGCCAGCATGTCCGCCGCCAGATCCGCCTTGCCGGCAGCCAGGCGCAAACCTTCTTCGTGATCGAGAATCGGCAGTTCCTGATTGCCCAGCAGGCTTTCACCGCCTCGGTCCGGCGCCTGATTGCGCAGTGCAAGACCCGTCCACTTCAGCACGACCTGCGCCAGTTGCCGCTCGCTGATCGGCTTGGTCAGGTAGTCGTCCATGCCGCTTTGCAGCAGCGCGCGTTTTTCATTGGCCATGGCGTGGGCGGTGAGGGCGACGATCGGCAGCGGCGTGCAATGGCGCTCGCTTTCCCACTGGCGAATGGTTTCGGTGCTCTGGCGTCCGTCCATGCCGGGCATCTGCACATCCATCAGCACCAGATCGAAGCTTTCGCTCTGTACCGCCTTGACCGCGGCGTAACCGCTTTCCACGGCCAGCACCTTGGCGCCCATGTCTTCGAGCAGCGTCTGCACCAGCAACAGGTTGGCCGGGTTGTCGTCGACACACAGCACTTTCGGCGCGCGGCTCGACAGCGGTTCGCCCGGTTCGCTGCGCGACTGGCGCGGGTTGACCATGTCCGACAGCGCCCGACGGAGTTTGCGGGTGCAGGCCGGTTTCGATTGCAGCTGGCTGTGAGGGTTGGGCACCGAAAGGTGATAGAGCGTCAGCTCGGTGGTCGGGCACAACACCAGCACCCGGCAACCGAGGTGCTCAAGGTCCCAGATATGCTGGTTGAGGCGTTCCGGCGGCATGTCGTTGCTGGTGATGCCGAGCACCGCCAGATCGATCGCCTGATCGGTCTGATGGGCGCCGGTGACGCCGTTGGTCAGGCTTTCCAGGGTATTGAACGGCGTGACGTCGAGGCCGCAGTCTTCCAGTTGATGCTGCAGGGCCTGACGCGCCAGCTCGTGATTTTCCAGCACCGCCACCCGGCGCCCGAGCAACGGCGCGGCGGGCAGGTCTTCGGCATCGTCGCGGGTCTTGGGCAGGTTCAGGCTGATCCAGAATTCCGAGCCTTCACCCGGCGTGCTGTCGACCCCGATTTCGCCGCCCATCTGTTCGATCAGGCGCTTGGAAATCACCAGCCCCAGACCGGTGCCGCCGGGTTGGCGCGACAGCGAGTTGTCGGCCTGGCTGAAGGCCTGGAACAACGCGCGTACATCCTGGTTCGACAGCCCGATACCGGTGTCCTGAATGCTGATGCGCAACTGCACGCTGTCGTCGTTTTCTTCTTCGAGCATGGCGCGGGCGACGATGGTGCCTTCGCGGGTGAACTTGATCGCGTTGCTCACCAGATTCGTCAGGATCTGCTTGAGGCGCAGCGGATCGCCGACCAGCGACAGCGGCGTGTCGCGGTACACCAGACTCACCAGTTCCAGCTGCTTGGCGTGGGCAGCGGGGGCGAGGATGGTCAGGGTGTCCTGCAACAGGTCGCGCAGGTTGAACGGGATATGGTCGAGCACCAGCTTGCCGGCCTCGATCTTCGAGAAATCGAGGATCTCGTTGATGATCCCCAGCAGGCTGTCGGCGGATTTTTCGATGGTGCCCAGGTAGTCGAGCTGGCGCGGGGTCAGCTCGCTTTTCTGCAACAGGTGGGTGAAACCGAGAATGCCGTTGAGCGGTGTACGGATCTCGTGGCTCATGTTGGCGAGGAATTCGGATTTGATCCGGCTCGCTTCCAGCGCTTCCTTGCGGGCCAGGTCCAGTTCGATGTTCTGGATCTCGATGGTTTCCAGGTTCTGGCGCACGTCTTCGGTGGCCTGATCGACGCTGTGCTGCAATTCTTCCCGGGCGTTCTGCAGGGTGCCGGCCATGCGGTTGATGCCGGACGCCAGTTCATCCAGCTCCTGACTGCCCAATGGCGGCAGACGGGTTTCCAGGTGACCGTCCTTGAGCTGGGCGACGGCCTGTTTGATCTGGCTCAGCGGGCGGTTGATCGTGCGGCCCATGCGCAAGGCCAGCAAGGCGGCGCCGGCCAGCCCCGCGCCAATCAGCAACAGACTGGCGAACAGGCTTCGGTAGCCGCGCAACAACATGCCGTTGTGCGACAGCTCCAGTTCAACCCAGCCGAGCAGGCGGTCGGATTCTTGCGGGATCAGCTCGCCGGCGAGGTTGCGGTGTTTGCCGAAGACCGGGAGCAGATAGCGGGTGGCGTCGTTGCCGCTGCGTCGCAGCAAATGCGCGCTGTCGCCGCTCGGCGCCTGATTGAGCATGGTCGGGCCGGCGTGGGCGAGTGGCGAGCGGTCGGGCGCGAGGAAGGTCACGGCGCGTACGTCCGGTTGCTCGAGGGACTGAGTGGCGATGCGCTCGAGCAATTCGGCATCGCCGTGGCCCATGGCCGGGGCTACCAGCGGGGCCAGTTGCTCGGCGATCATTTCGCCGCGCTGCATCAATTGGGCTTGCAGGTCGGACTGCTGCGTCCAGGTGAAATACCCGCCCAGCACCAGTGCCATCAGGCTGGTCGGCAACAGGGTCAGCAGCAACACGCGACCTTTGATTCCCAGTTTCTTGAGCACGCCTTTCTCCTGCATCCCGCTGATTGTTGACTCACACGTGCGTCCGGCACGCGGTATCGGCGCAGTGTAGCGATTTGCTCAGGGACGTTGTCGGGAAAAATGATGTCGTTGTTCTTCGCTTGGGCACCTGTCATCTGTCCGACAGGTCAAGCTTGGGTTGCCGGGCGCGGGGCAATCTTGAATAATCGCCCAACTGAGAATTATTTGCAGATAGTCATGACTCCTGTCTCCATTGGCCAACCCCGCATTCTTTCCATCGAAGACGACCCCGTCCTCGGTGCCTATGTCCATGAACATCTGGGCCGCAGCGGCTTTCAGGTCACCTGGTGCCAGAACGGCAGCGAAGGCCTGAGTATCGCCCGACGCCAGCCGTTCGATGTGGTGTTGATGGACATTCTGTTGCCGGGGCTCGATGGACTGAATGTCCTGACCCAACTGCGTCAGAGCCATTCCACCCCGGTGTTGCTGATGTCGGCCCTCGGTGCCGAGGCCGACCGTATCAGCGGGTTCCGCCTTGGCGCCGACGACTATTTGCCCAAACCCTTCAGCATGGCTGAGCTGCATGTGCGCATTGAAGCGATCCTGCGCCGGGTCGCCCTTGATCGTCGCCCGACGGCCGTCGCTGCGGTGGTGCCGGTCGGCGGGCTGCGTTTCGACGACGAGCAGTGCGATGTGTTCTACCTCGACCAGCCCGCCGGCCTGACCCGCAGCGAATACCGCCTGCTGGAAACCCTCAATCGCAACGACGAGGAAGTGCTGAGCAAGGCCTTCCTTTATCAGCACGTTCTTCAGCGCGGTTATGCGGCCCACGACCGCAGCCTCGACATGCACATCAGCCAGATCCGCCGCAAACTCAAGTCGGTCGGCTACACCGAGCGGGAAGTGCGCACGGTGTGGGGCAAGGGTTACGTTCTGAGTGCCGTCGATGAAAGTGTCTGACCTGCCGGGCCGGCACTCGCTGTTCTGGAAACTCGCCTGCCTGCTGGTGGCGTTCTGTCTGCTGATGATCTGGCTGAGCTGGTCTTGGGGCCGGTACATGGAGCAGCGCAATCAGTTCCTCTCCGATGACGCCCGTCGCACGTTGAGCCGTTATGCCGCCGAGGCCGAGCGCGCCTGGCAGCAGGGCGGGCGCGATGGCATCGACAGTTGGTTGCAAAGCATGGAGCTGCGCGAGGCCGGCTGGGTCGGCGTGATCGGCGGCAATCTACAGTCGCTGGGCAGCCAGCCACTGAACGCTCAGGCGCTGCAGCACCTGACCTTCCTGCGCGGCCTTGACTGGCCGATTCACAAAAAGGGTCGGCCGTGGCTGCGCGTACCGTTCCCCAGTGACCCGACTGCCGGCAGTCTGGTGATCGAGTTGCCCGAGCGATTTCTGCCGGGAAAATACCGGTTGTTCTGGCGGGTCATCACCAACGGGGTGATTCCCGGTCTGTTCACCTTGCTGCTGTGCGTCGGCCTGTATCGCCTGCTGGTGGTGCCGCTGAACAATCTGCGCGAGCAGGCCAATGCCTGGCGTGCCGATCAATTGAATGTGCGGTTGTCGAGCGGCATTACCCAGCGCCCCCATGAACTCGGTGAACTGGCCCGAGCCTTCGACTCGATGTCCGAACGCCTGCAATCCACCGTCGCCCTGCAACAGCAGCTGCTGCGCGACCTGTCCCACGAACTGCGCACACCCCTGAGCCGGTTGCGAGTTGCCAGCGAAAGCGAGCAGCAGCTGCAACCGTTGCGCGAACGCATCGGTCGCGAAGTCGACGTGATGCAGCGACTGGTGGAGGACACCCTGCAACTGGCCTGGCTCGATACTGAACGCGCACCGTTGCCGGACGAAGCGATCCAGATTCAGGCGCTGTGGGAAATGCTCACGGAAAACGCCTGCTACGAAAGCTGCTGGCCGGCCGGGCAGTTGCAGTGCGGCGTTGAAGCGTCCTGCTGGGTACGCGGCAATCTCAACACCCTGGCCCAAGCCCTGGAAAACATCCTGCGCAACGCCATTCGCCATTCGCCACCGGGCGGCATTGTGCGGCTCGAAGGTCGGCGGGATGGCGATTACTGGCATCTGTGGCTGGAGGACGAGGGCGGTGGTGTGGCCGACGCGGATCTTGAGCGGATCTTTTCGCCCTTCATCCGCCTCGACGGCTCGCGGCCGGGGGACGGTGGATTTGGTCTGGGCCTGAGCATCGCGAGGAACGCGGTGCAACGCCAGGGCGGAACCCTGTGGGCCGAGAATGGCCCGTCGGGATTGCGCTTGAATCTGCGCTTGGTGGCGGATGACAGTGCTGTCAGTCCCGACGTCTTCGCTGGCAAGCCAGCTCCCACAGTGGACATGAGTCGCCAGCAGATTGTGTGAACACCACAAAAGTCTCGCCACTGGCGCGACTTTTACTGCTTATTCCAAGAAACCATAAGCACCACACTTTGCGTGATATGGCCTGCGCAGGTTTGCCGGTATGATAGGCGCCCCCGCAGTCCGGATTGCGAAAAAACGCCATGACCTTGCAGTACCCAACCATCGCCGATTGCGTCGGCAACACGCCGCTGGTGCGTTTGCAGCGCCTGCCCGGTGTCACCAGCAACACCCTTTTGCTCAAGCTCGAAGGGAACAACCCGGCGGGTTCGGTCAAGGATCGTCCGGCGCTGTCGATGATCACCCGTGCCGAGTTGCGCGGGCAGATCCACGAAGGCGATACGCTGATCGAAGCGACCTCGGGCAACACCGGGATCGCCCTGGCGATGGCCGCCGCGATCAAGGGTTACAAGATGATCCTGATCATGCCGGACAACTCCAGCGCCGAGCGTAAGGCGGCGATGACCGCGTACGGCGCGGAGCTGATTCTGGTCAGCCAGGAAGAGGGCATGGAAGGCGCTCGCGATCTCGCCCAGCGGATGGAAGCCGAAGGCCGTGGCAAGGTGCTGGATCAGTTCGCCAACGGCGACAATCCTGAAGCGCACTACACCACCACCGGCCCGGAAATCTGGCGTCAGACCCAGGGTTCCATCACCCATTTCGTCAGCTCCATGGGTACCACCGGCACCATCATGGGCGTGTCGCGTTACCTCAAGGAGCAGAACGACAAGGTGCAGATCGTCGGTCTGCAACCGATGGAAGGCTCGGCCATTCCCGGCATCCGCCGCTGGCCGCAGGAATACCTGCCGAAGATCTATCAGGCCGATCGCGTCGACCGCATCGTCGACATGGCGCAAAGCGAGGCCGAAAACGTTACCCGGCGTCTGGCCCGCGAAGAAGGCATCTTCTGCGGCGTGTCCTCGGGCGGTGCGGTGGCAGCGATGCTGCGCCTGTCCAAAGAAGTTGAAAACGCGGTGATCGTTGCGATCATCTGCGACCGTGGCGACCGTTATCTGTCGACCGGCATTTTCGACGCGCCCAACTGATGGCCAAGCATGAGAGAGGCCTGCGCTTCCAGCCCACCGGCGGCAGCAAGGCCCCGCAAATCCCGACCGGCAAAAAGCAGCGCCTGAGCATCGAGCGCCTGGCCAATGACGGTCGCGGCATCGCGTTTTTTGAAGGCAAGACCTGGTTCGTCCTTGGCGCTCTGGCGGGGGAGGAGGTCGAAGCGCGGGTGCTCGGCGCCCACGGCAAAGTGGTCGAGGCGCGTACCGAGCGCGTATTCAGCGCCAGTGAATTGCGTCGTCCCACACCTTGCCAGCATGCCGGCCGTTGCGGCGGTTGCAGCGTCCAGCATTTGCCCCACAACGAACAGCTTGCCCTGAAACAGCGCATGCTCGCCGAGCAGTTGTCGCGAGTCGCCGGTGCCGAGCCCGAGGAGTGGGCGGCGCCGTTGACCGGGCCCGAATTCGGCTACCGTCGCCGTGCCCGGATCGCCGTGCGCTGGGACAGCAAAGCCAAAAAGCTCGAAGTCGGTTTCCGTGCCGCCGGCAGCCAGGACATCGTCGCGATCAGTGAATGCCCGGTGCTGGTACAGCCCTTGCAGCCGATCATGACCCGCTTGCCGGAGATGCTTCGTCGCTTGAGCAAACCTCAGGCGCTGGGGCATGTCGAATTGTTCAGTGGCTCGTCACTCGCTGTTCTGCTGCGTCACATGGCGCCGCTGTCCGAGGCCGACCTGACGATCCTCAAGGATTTCTGCGCATTCCACGAAGCGCAGCTCTGGCTGCATGGCGAAGGCGAGCCGCAGCCGGTAGATGATGCGCAGTCGCTCGGTTACCGCCTGGAACAATGGGACCTGCAACTGGCCTATCGGCCGGGAGATTTCATTCAGGTCAACGCCGGGGTCAACGAGGCCATGGTCGCCCAGGCGCTGGAGTGGTTGAAACCGACAGCGGATGAGCGCGTGCTCGACCTGTTCTGCGGTCTGGGCAACTTCGCCCTGCCGCTGGCGAAAGCTGCGCGTGAAGTGGTGGCGGTCGAAGGCGTGCAGACCATGGTCGATCGCGCGGCAGCGAATGCCGCCAGCAACAATTTGCATAACACAAAGTTTTTTCAGGCCGATTTATCCCAGCCTTTGACCGATGCCGAGTGGATCGGAAACGGCTTTTCTGCGGTACTCTTGGACCCACCGCGCGACGGTGCTTTCGAGGTGGTGCGCAAGCTGGCGGCCTTGGGCGCCAAACGGTTGGTGTACGTGTCGTGCAACCCTGCAACTCTGGCGCGCGATACGGTCGAATTGATCAAGCAGGGCTACCGGTTAAAACGTGCCGGGATTCTCGATATGTTTCCTCAGACGGCACATGTCGAGGCCATGGCGTTATTTGAAGCGAGCCAGGATGGCTCGTCTGATCCGACTGGTCGTCCGTAGCGCTCGCCTTGGCCCCGCGAGCGCGAACGGGCATTGACGGTCAGTGATTTGACGCATTGAATCTGCGTCGTAGGGAAGGTAAAGCAAGATGGTACAGGTGAGAGCACACCAGCCGATCAACACTGACGGCAGTATCAATCTCGAGGCTTGGCTCGATCATGCGGTCAGTGTCGATCTGGCACTGGATCGCGAAGCCTTGAAAGAGGCCTGCGAGTTCGCTCGCCAGGCCGAGCAACAATCCAATGCGGCGAAGAATCTCTGGTCCGAAGGCAGCGGCAGTTTCAGTACCGGCCTCGAGATCGCCGAGATCCTTGCCGACCTCAAGCTCGATCAGGACTCGCTGGTTGCCGCGGTTCTGTATCGCGGCGTACGCGAAGGCCAGATCGAACTCGCGGCGGTCAGCCAGCGCTTCGGCCCGGTGGTCGCCAAACTGATCGACGGCGTGCTGCGCATGGCGGCAATCAGCGCCAGCCTCAGCCCTCGCCAGTCGATGGTGCTCGGCACCCAGGGCCAGGTGGAAAACCTGCGCAAGATGCTGGTGGCGATGGTCGACGACGTGCGTGTCGCGCTGATCAAGCTCGCCGAACGCACCTGCGCGATCCGCGCGGTGAAAACCGCCGACGACGAAAAACGTAACCGGGTCGCCCGGGAAGTGTTCGACATCTATGCGCCGCTCGCGCATCGACTCGGCATCGGCCATATCAAATGGGAACTGGAGGACTTGTCCTTCCGTTACCTGGAACCCGATCAATACAAACAGATCGCCAAGCTGCTGCACGAGCGGCGGCTCGACCGCGAGCGTTTCATCGCCGACGTGATGACCCAGCTCAAGGACGAACTGCAGGCCACCGGCGTCGAAGCCGACATCAGCGGCCGGGCCAAACACATCTATTCGATCTGGCGCAAAATGCAGCGCAAGGGTCTGGAATTCAGCCAGATCTACGACGTGCGTGCGGTGCGCGTGCTGGTGCCGGAAATGCGCGACTGCTACACCGCGCTCGGCATCGTCCACACCCTGTGGCGGCATATCCCGAAAGAGTTCGACGACTACATCGCCAACCCGAAAGAGAACGGCTACCGCTCGCTGCACACGGCGGTGATCGGCCCGGAAGGCAAGGTGCTGGAAGTCCAGATCCGGACCCATTCGATGCACGAAGAGGCCGAACTCGGCGTCTGCGCGCACTGGCGCTACAAGGGTACCGACGTCAAGTCCGGCTCGAACCACTACGAAGAGAAAATCTCCTGGTTGCGTCAGGTCCTCGAGTGGCACGAAGAGCTGGGCGACATCGGTGGTCTGGCCGAACAGCTGCGGGTCGATATCGAGCCGGACCGGGTCTACATCTTCACCCCGGACGGTCACGCCATCGACTTGCCGAAGGGCGCGACGCCGCTGGATTTCGCCTACCGCGTGCACACCGAAATCGGTCACAACTGCCGTGGCGCGAAGATCAACGGGCGCATCGTTCCGCTCAACTACAGCCTGCAGACCGGCGAGCAGGTCGAGATCATCACCAGCAAGCACGGCACGCCGAGCCGTGACTGGCTGAACCCGAACCTGGGCTACGTCACCACGTCCCGGGCGCGGGCGAAGATCGTGCACTGGTTCAAGTTGCAGGCGCGCGATCAGAACGTCGCGGCGGGCAAGACCCTGCTCGAACGCGAACTCAGTCGCCTCGGCCTGCCGGCGGTGGATTTCGACAAGCTGGCCGACAAGGCCAACATGAAAACCGCCGAAGACATGTTCGCCGCTCTCGGGGCCGGCGACCTGCGTCTGGCGCAACTGGTCAACCTGGCGCAACAGCTGGTCGAGCCGGAACGCGGCAACGAACAGCTGGAACTGATCCCGCGCAAGGCCACCGGCTACAAGCCGGGCAAGCGCGGCGACATTCAGATCCAGGGCGTCGGCAACCTGATGACCCAGATGGCCGGCTGCTGCCAGCCGTTGCCGGGCGATGCGATCGTCGGTTACATCACCCAGGGCCGTGGCGTGAGCATTCACCGTCAGGACTGCGCCTCGGTGCTGCAACTGGCCGGGCGCGAGCCGGAGCGGATCATCCAGGTCAGCTGGGGCCCGGTGCCGGTGCTCACCTATCCGGTGGACATCGTCATCCGCGCCTACGACCGATCCGGTCTGCTGCGTGACGTCTCGCAGGTGCTGCTCAACGAGCGGATCAACGTGCTGGCGGTCAACACCCGCTCGAACAAGGAGGACAACACCGCGCTGATGTCCCTGACCATCGAGATTCCGGGTCTGGACGCGCTGGGGCGGTTGCTGGGGCGGATTTCCCAGTTGCCGAACATCATCGAAACGCGGCGTAACCGGACGCCTTGAAGAGCAACCCCGATCAACTGTGGGAGCTGGCTTGCCAGCGATTGCATCACCTCGATTCTGCTGAACTCCGAGGTGCCTGCATCGCTGGCAAGCCAGCTCCCACAAGGTTTTGTGGTGAGACAGATAAATGATGTACAGCCTTGAAGACCTGCTGCACCTGATGAACCGTCTGCGCGACCCGCAGTACGGTTGCCCGTGGGACATCAAGCAGACTTACGCGACCATCGTCCCGCACACCCTTGAAGAGGCCTACGAAGTTGCCGACGCCATCGAGCGCGGCGACTTCGACCACTTGCAGGGCGAGTTGGGCGATCTGCTGTTTCAGGTAGTGTATTACAGCCAGTTGGCGCGGGAGGAGGGGCGGTTCGAATTTGCCGGGGTAGTCGACAGCATCACCCGCAAGCTGATCCGTCGCCATCCGCACGTGTTCCCCACTGGCGATCTGTATGCGCCGCTGGACGTGCCGCGTCTGAACGAGGAGCAGGTCAAGCAGCGCTGGGAGGAGATCAAGGCCGAAGAGCGAGCCGAGAAATCCGCCGAGCCGCAGCAACTGTCACTGCTCGACGATGTGCCGGCTGCGTTGCCGGCGTTGTCCCGCTCGGCCAAGTTACAGAAGCGCGCAGGGCAGGTCGGTTTCGACTGGCCGGATGCCTTGCCGGTGCTGGACAAGGTCCGGGAAGAGCTCGATGAAGTGCTCGAAGCCATGTCCGAAAATGACCCGCAAGCGGTGGCCGACGAGATCGGTGATCTGCTGTTTTCGGTGGTCAATCTGGCCCGGCACCTGAAGGTCGATCCGGAAACCGCATTGCGTGGCGCCAACGCCAAGTTCGAACGACGTTTCCGTTTTATCGAACAGGCATTGCGCGATACCCACCGACCCATGGAAGATTGCACCCTCGAAGAGTTGGACGCCCTGTGGGGTGAAGCCAAACGTCAGGAAAAGAATTCGCCCAGCTGTGGCTGAGCCGTTGCCCAAGTGAGTAAGCATCAATGAGCCTTTCCCTTCGCGACCAGTTGCTCAAGGCAGGACTGGTCAACCAAAAGCAGGCCAAGCAGGTCAGCAAAGACAAACAGAAACAACAGCGCCTGGCCCACAAAGGCCAGATCGAACTGGATGACTCCCAGCAGCGTGCTGCCCAGGAAGCCATGGCCGAGAAGGTCAAGCGCGATCAGGAGCTGAACCGTCAGCAGCAGGAGAAGGCCGAGGCCAAGGCCCGCGCTGCGCAGGTCAAGCAGTTGATCGAAGTCTCGCGTCTGCCGAAGCTGACCACCGAGGACTACTACAACTTCGTCGACGACAAGAAGGTCAAGCGCATCTCCGTCAACACGCTGATGCGCAACAAGCTCAGCAGCGGCTCGCTGGCGATCGTGCACCATGCCGGCGGCTACGAAGTGATTCCTCGTGAGGCGGCCCTGAAGATCCAGGAGCGCGATCCACAGCGCATCGTGCAGCTCAACGAGAAGGTCGAAGAGGTCAATGCCGAGGACGATCCGTACGCGGCCTATGTGATCCCTGATGATCTGATGTGGTAATCGTGTCCAGTCGGGCTGCGAAGCGGCCCTGAAGCACCCAACAACGACAAACCCCGCTCATGGCGGGGTTTGTCGTTTTCAAAGCTGTGGTTTGATTCAGGCGGATTTCCGATCCCGCTGCTGTTCCTGCAGTTCCAGTTCGGCCTTGTAATTGTGGGCGTCGATCTCGTTGTGGAACATGCCGACCAGCAAGTCTTGTTGATGCACATCCCAGATCCGTACGCCGGCGGCTACGCCTTCATGGGACATGTGTGAATCGTCGCGTTCAGTTACTTTTACAGTCATCTGCTAGCTCCAAATCTCAAGTTATCTGCAGCAAGGCGTGTGCAGGACTCTGTTATAGATTTTGTTAGCCTGCTAAGTAAACGTCCGATTCGTGCAATGTATTCTTGCGAAATCTGCAACAGCGCTGGAGCCCGCAGAAACCGCGACATTCAGTCGCAGGGCGGTAAGTTGCATGACAAACGTTTCATCTTCAGAAGCTCCAAAGTCCCCTGTGGGAGCTGGCTTGCCAGCGATTGCGGAGTGTCAGCCGGCATGGATGTTCGCTGTGCCGACGTTATCGCTGGCAAGCCATCTCCCACGGGGATAAGCGCTTTCCTCCAGGCGAAAAAAACGCCCCGAACCAGTCGGGGCGTTTTCATGTGCGGCTCAGCGGGAGGGAATTACTTGCCTTCCCAACGCTTCAGCACGAGGGTGGCGTTGGTGCCACCGAAGCCGAAGCTGTTGCTCATCACGGTGTTGATGGTGGCGTTCTCGCGGGTCTTGGTCAGCACCGGCAGATCGGCCACTTCAGGGTCCAGTTCGTCGATGTTGGCCGAACCGGCGATGAAGTTGCCTTCCATCATCAGCATGCAGTAGATCGCTTCGTGAACGCCGGCGGCGCCCAGGGAGTGACCCGACAGGCTCTTGGTGGAGCTGATGGCCGGGGCCTTGTCGCCGAACACTTCACGCACACCTTTCATTTCCGCAACGTCACCGACCGGAGTCGAAGTGCCGTGGGTGTTCAGGTAGTCGATCGGGGTATCGACGGTGGACAGCGCCTGCTGCATGCAGCGGATCGCGCCTTCGCCGCTCGGGGCCACCATGTCGTAGCCGTCGGAAGTCGCGCCGTAGCCAACGATTTCCGCGTAGATCTTCGCGCCACGGGCCAGGGCGTGTTCCAGCTCCTCGACCACTACCATGCCGCCACCGCCAGCGATGACGAAACCGTCACGGTCAGCGTCGTAGGCGCGGGAGGCTTGTTCCGGGGTGTCGTTACGCTTGCTGGACAGAGCGCCCATGGCGTCGAACAGGAACGACTGGCTCCAGTGCTCCTCTTCACCGCCGCCGGCGAACACGATGTCCTGCTTGCCCATCTGGATCTGTTCCATGGCGGTACCGATGCAGTGAGCACTGGTGGCGCAGGCAGAAGCGATGGAGTAGTTCAGGCCCTTGATCTTGAACGGCGTGGCCAGGCAGGCCGAAACGGTGCTGCTCATGGTCCGCGTTACACGGTATGGGCCGACGCGCTTCACGCCTTTCTCGCGCAGGATGTCCAGCGCTTCCATCTGGTTCAGGGTCGACGCGCCGCCGGAACCTGCGATCAGGCCGGTACGCGGGTTGGATACCTGCTCTTCGGTCAGACCGGAGTCAGCGATGGCGTCTTTCATGGCCAGGTAGGCGTAAGCCGCTGCGTGGCCGACGAAGCGATAGATCTTGCGATCGATCAGCTCTTCAAGGTTGAGGTCGATGGAGCCGGAAACCTGGCTACGCAGACCCATTTCGGCGTATTCCGGGTTGAACCGGATGCCAGGGCGGCTTGCACGCAGGTTAGCGGAGACGGTCTCTTTGTCATTGCCCAGGCACGAAACGATGCCCAGACCAGTGATAACGACGCGGCGCATGCGAATAACCCTTAGAAGTTGTCAGTGGAGGTGAACACGCCGACGCGAAGGCCTTCGGCGGTGTAGATTTCGCGACCGTCGACAGTCACCGAACCGTCGGCGATGGCCAGGTTCAGCTTGCCCTTGAGGACGCGCTTGATATGAATGTTGTAGGTGACTTTCTTGGCGGTCGGCAGGACCTGGCCGAAGAATTTCACTTCGCCCGAACCCAGCGCACGGCCACGGCCCGGCAGGCCTTGCCAGCCCAGGAAGAAGCCGACCAATTGCCACATGGCGTCCAGACCCAGGCAGCCCGGCATCACCGGGTCGCCTTCGAAGTGGCACGCGAAGAACCACAGGTCAGGGTTGATATCCAGCTCGGCGACCAATTCACCTTTGCCGTACTTGCCGCCTTCTTCGCTGATCAGGGTGATGCGATCCACCATCAGCATGTTCGGGGCGGGCAGTTGCGCGTTACCTGGGCCGAACAGCTCACCGCGACTGCAGCGCAGCAGGTCTTCCCGAGTAAAGGCGTTTTGTTTGGTCATGCGAGCTCCTCAATAATCCCATGCGGCAGGTGGGGCAAATCTTCCCGGCCGATCGACGCGTTCATGCCTCGAACCGGCAGCCTACTCATAGACTATTGCGTTGTGGTGAAAGTCACAGCACCAAGGACATGAATGTACACTTGTGCACTGAAATTTTTAATCAAGCCCCTTTTGAGGCTCGTTCGGGTGCCTAAGACTGCCGCACTTTCGCTTTTCACGCCAGTCGCAGATGCTCGAAAGGGCCCCGTTACTGCACCCATCGCTGCAGAATCTGCTGCAGATCATTGCGTTTGAATGGCTTGGCCAGGTAATCGTTCATGCCCGCCGCGAGGCAGTTTTCCCGGTCGCCCTGTAAAGCATTGGCGGTCAGGGCGATGATCGGCACCTGGCCGCAGCCGGGCAGCTGCCGGATCCGCCGGGTCGCTTCGTAACCGTCGATCAGCGGCAAGCGGCAATCCATCAGAATCGCTTCGAAACGGCTGTCCCCGGCACTGCGCACCGCCTGCACGCCATCGGTGGCGACGCTGACGGTAAAGCCCAGGCTGCGCAACATCGCTTCGATCACCGTCTGGTTGACCGGGTTGTCCTCGACCAGCAGCACATTTCGGCCTTCGCCGTGACTTGCACCGTTCAATGTGCGCGGTGCGGCAAGCGCGGGCAGCGCCTGCTTATATAAGGCCAGTGGTATTTCCAGGGTGAACACCGAGCCGCGACCTTCTTCACTCTGGGCGCGCAAGGTGCCGCCCATCCGTTCGGCGAGCGTGCGGGCAATCGGCAGGCCCAGACCGGTGCCGCCATATCGACGGGAAATCGAGCTGTCGGCCTGCTGGAACGCGTTGAACATCAGTTCCAGGCTCTCTGACGAAATGCCGATGCCGCTGTCACGCACCGCGCAGGTGAACCACAGCAATTCGTGATCCAGCGATTGCCATTGCGCCTCGATGCTGACGCGCCCCTGCTCGGTGAACTTCAGCGCATTGCCGACCAGGTTGACCAGAATCTGCCGGATCCGCGTCGGATCGCCCTGTACCTGCAAGTCGTGCATGTCATCGGGGATCCGCAGTTGCAGGGCCAGCCCGCGTTGCGCCGCGCTGTGCTGGAAGGAATGGGCGCAGGCGCCGATCAGGTCGGCGAGGTTGAACGGAATGTGCTCCAGCTCCAGTTCCGAACGCTCGATGCGCGAGAAATCCAGAATGTCGTTGATCACCTTGAGCAAATGCTCGGTGGACTCGGAAGCCAGCGCCGCATACTCGACCTGCTCCTCGGTCATGTCGGTGGTTTCCAGCAACTGCAGCATGCCCAAGACGCCGTTCATCGGTGTGCGCAGTTCATGGCTCATCATCGCCAGGAAATCCGATTTGGCATTGTTGGCTTTCTCCGCCTCTTCGCGGGTCTGGATCAGTTGCGCCATCGCCTGATGCTGCTCGCGGCTGGCCTGTTCCAGCGCCTGGGCCAGGTTGTTGATGTGCTGGGACAGGGCGCCCAGCTCGGTGTCATCGACAATCGGCAGTGGGGTCTTGTAATCGCCGTCCTGAATCGCCTTGACCGCATTGCCGATGTCGCGAATCGGCTGCGACAGACTACCGGCCAGCCGCCGCGCCAGGACGAACGTGAAGAGCAGAGCGAACAGCGCGAGAATCCCGGCCTTGAGCAAAATTTCCTGTTGGCGCTGACTGAACGCGTCATTCGACAGACCGACGATCACCCGTCCCAGATAGTCCTCGCTGGCCACGCCGGGGCTGCTCTTGCCGTCCTGAAAGAAATCATTGTGCAAGGCGATGCGTTGCAGCCGCACCGGCGCCTGGAACACCTCGACCTGATGCGGACGATTGTGCGCATCCGCCGGCTGTTCGACGTAAGAGAGAATCCGATTGGCACTGTCCTGCACTTCCAGAAACCGCACGTTCGGCGTGGCCAGCGTGGCCTTGAGCAGGCTTTCCAGCACTTCGTTGTTGCCGGAAATCACCCCGTACTCGGTGGCCGGTGCGAGCTGGTTGGCGATCAACTGGCCGGTGTGATTCAGCTCCTGACGCAAATCCTGAATGCGCACGAAGGTGAAAAAGCTGATCAGCAGCAAGGTCAGCAACAGCGCAGGGCCCAGGCTGATCAACTGGGTGCGGGTGTTGATGTCCCAACGGCGGAAAATCATGGGCGGCGCTCTCCTTCGGCCAGTTCTGCGGCGACAGACGCTTCATTGATCGGTTCTATCCCTAGGGAACGAGCCACCTGCGCATTACTTGAGACTTTAAAACGCCCGGGGTAGAGCGTGCGCGGCCAGGTGGCCGGAGGCCGGTCGAGCAATTCGTCGAGGACGGCCAGCCAGTCGTTCTGATCGCTGTAGGTACTGGCCAGGCTGCCGGCACGGACGAACGCGATATTCGGCCCGACCAGCGCCAGTTGCCGAGAGTAACTGCTGAGCAACAGATTTTTTGCGGTTTTCGGGTTGTACAGATCGGGATCGTCGAGGCCCAGCAAGACGTCGCTGTTTTTTAGCACGGTCTGCAAGGGGCGGCTGTCGTGAGTGTTATCCCAGCGTTGCGGGACGATTTGCAGACTCAGCGGCTGGGCGGCCGATTGCAGCTCCTTGAGCAGAAACTCACTGTGCTGGTCGAACAGCACCCCGACGCGTGCGGCCTGGGGCAGAATCCGCCGGATCAATTGCAACTGACGACTCAGCGGTGGATCGGCCCACAGCAGGCTCAAGTGGGGTGGTTGTGCTTCGCCGAAGCGTTGCCGGGCCTGCAAACGGCTGATACGCAGAACCAAAGTTGCCGGCCCTTGGCTTTCCTGCATGCGCCAGTCGAGACTCGGCAGATCCAGCAGGATCAGGCGCAGGCTCGACGGCAGCTTGCCCGGCGCCGGCAGGCTGGCCAGTGGCTGGAAATGTACGCGGTCGGTCGGGCGCAGTTCGCTCAGGGCCTGGACGAAGGACTGCACGCCGGGGCTTTCTTCGGCGCCAGTCAGCAGAATGTCGGCCGCCTGCACCGCCACGCCATGCAGCCATGCTGTCAGGAACAGACACAGCCCGGCCAGCCATTGGCCGAGCGTTGGCATCTTCCGTGACATGGCGTAACGCATCTAGAACTCCAGCTCGGC
Organism: Pseudomonas glycinae; assembly: GCF_001594225.2. Classification (GTDB taxonomy): domain Bacteria; phylum Pseudomonadota; class Gammaproteobacteria; order Pseudomonadales; family Pseudomonadaceae; genus Aquipseudomonas; species Aquipseudomonas glycinae. The sequence continues at coordinate 317,024 of NZ_CP014205.2, read as the reverse complement.
GCTGAAATACACCACGCGGCGTTCGTCGTAATTGTTGTCGACGAAGGTGGTCGGCTCATGATCGAGGCGTTGCTGCAGCACCCCGGCCAGTTGCAGTTGGGCCTTGCCCAGGGCGATGTGTTTGGCGATCCGCGTATCGACCCGCTCGAAGCGGTAACCGTTGAGCGCGTTGTCACCGTAATAGAAAAGGGCACTGTTCCAGCCGTGGCCCCAATCGCGCAGCCAGCCCGCCGAGCCGCTGTTGCGTGCGGTGAACTGCTGATCCAGCGGATTGCTCGCCTCGGCGTCGACGAAGGCGTAGGTCAGGCGCAAGCGGTCGGCCGCACTCAGGCGCCAGTCCAGTTGCGTTTCGGTGCCGCGAAAGCGCGAATCGTTGGCATTGCTGGCGATGTACTGATTGTTGCGCAGCGGTTCGCTGATCATCCCGGTGATTTCGTCGTAGAACAGCTTTACGTCCAGCGCCAGGCCCCACTCCGGGAAGTAGCCGTTGTAGCCCAGCTCCCGCGAGCGCATGTGCTCCTGGTCCAGATCGCCGGGGCCCCTGGTCTTGACGAAGTAGCGGGCCGAAGACTGGCCATAGGCGGCGGGCCGCAGGTTGGTCACCTGATAACTCCAGTTGACGTTGTTCTCGAACATGTCCGGCGAACGGATGGCCTCTGAATACACCGCGCGCAGGCTGTGGCGTGGATTGATCAGGTAATTGACCGCAAACCGGGGCGTCAATGAGCTGCCGATCAATTGCGTGTCTTCGAACATGGCGCCGCCCTGTAGCAGCCAGTGTTCGCTGGCGCGCCATTCGAGTTGGCCGAAGGCGCGCCAGGTGGTGTCGTCCAGCGTGCCGTTGAAATAGGTCTCGGAATCGGCCCGGTCGTAACGATAGTTCAGGCCGCTGACCAGGCGCAGGCTATCGGACAGGCTGAGGGTGTCCTGCAACTCCAGGTCGTAACGCGATTCCCGGGCACTCTGGTCGATGTCGCCACACAGGGTCTGGCGCGCACCGTTGCGCCACTGGTCCAGCACCTGATTGGCCAGGGTCATTTCCTGCGGCGTGCCGGCGGGTGCGCCGGGGCCGGTGAACAGCGTCATGTTGCGGGCCAGACGTTCGGTGTAGTTCGGGTTGAGCTGCCACAGCTCCGTCAGCTGCGGGCTGAACGACACTTCGGCGTCACAGGCGCGCCAGGTCTGCTGGCGATCCCAGTGTTGCGCCGAGCCTTGCACGTAAAGGCTGTGATCGGGATTGAGGTCCAGATTCCAGCGCACCGAACCGGCGTAGTCCTTGGCAACCACGTCGGAATTGTTCCCGGCAGCAGTAATCCCGGAGAACACCGGGCGGTAGGTGTAAGGCCGCTGATTGGTCCCGTCCTTGGCGTTGATCTGCCAGTCCAGGCTCTGGTTGTCGCTCAGGGTCTGGCTGACGGCGAGACTGAAGCGGTTCAAGCGGCGGTTGTCGCGGTAATCGGCGCCGGTACGGTCGCTGTCGAAGCCGTCGTCTTCCTGGCCGGACAGCGACAGACGCAGATCGCCGCCATTCCAGCCGGTGCTCTGGCTGGCATAGAAGTCGTTGATGCCGCGTTGGCCGCGCGTCAGCTTCAGTCGCGTGCCATGGCTGTCAGCGGGATTGCGGGTAATGATATTGACCACCGCCATCAGCGCGTTGGCGCCGTAGCTGACGGTGTTCGGGCCGCGAAAGACTTCGATGCGCTCGATATCTTCCATGGCCACCGGAATGTCGCTCCAGTCCACCGTCGCGAGACCGGCGCGGTACACCGAGCGGCCGTCGATCAACACCTGCATGCGCCGGGCTTCGCTGGCGTTGGTCCCGTGATAGTTCACCGCCGCCTGATTGCCGCTGATGTTGCCGACCATCATCCCCGGCACCAGGCGCAGCAGCTCGCTGATGTCCCGGGCACCGCTGGCGCTGATCAGTTCGCTGTCCAGTACGGTCATGCTGCCCGGAACTTCCGCCGGCGACTGTTTCAGCCGCGTGGCGGTCAGGATCTGCGGCAAGGCCTCACTGTCGACAAACAGGTCGTCCGCCAGCAGCACCGGGCTGAACAGCAGCGCCAGCAGCAGGGACGAACGCGGAGAAGGGGGGCCAGAAAACACGACGCAGCCTTGATAGCAAAGAATTGGCGCGCATGTTAACCGAGGTCGACGACTTTTCCAGTCACGTTGCAGGCATTTTCCTCGGTTTTATTGGTCTTCTTCCTACATGTGCGGGTAATTGACGCCGGGGCTGTCCGAGAAGGGGACGCTCCGTATAATGCCGGCATCGCCACTGGTATGGATTAACGGATTACATATGACTGAACAGCGCCCGATTGCGGTCCTGGGAGGCGGAAGTTTCGGTACCGCCGTGGCCAATCTGTTGGCCGAGAACGGCCATCAAGTCCGGCAGTGGATGCGTGACCCCGAACAGGCCGAGGCCATCCGGGTCAATCGCGAGAACCCGCGTTACCTCAAAGGCATCAAGATTCTGCCGGGCGTAACTGCGGTCACCGACCTGCAGGAAACCCTCGACGCCTGCGATTTGTGTTTTGTGGCGTTGCCGTCCAGCGCGCTGCGCACGGTTCTGGCGGCACATGCCGAGCGCCTGAGCGGCAAGATGCTGGTCAGCCTGACCAAGGGCATCGAAGCCCACACCTTCAAACTGATGAGCCAGATCCTCGAAGAGATCGCCCCCGAGGCGCGCATCGGCGTGCTGTCCGGGCCGAACCTTGCGCGAGAGATCGCCGAACACGCGCTGACCGCCACCGTGGTCGCCAGCGAAGATGAAGAACTCTGCAAAGCCGTGCAGGCCGCATTGCATGGCCGCACGTTCCGCGTCTACGCCAGCGCCGACCGTTTCGGTGTGGAACTGGGCGGCGCACTGAAAAACGTCTACGCGATCATCGCCGGCATGGCGGTGGCGCTGGAGATGGGCGAGAACACCAAGAGCATGCTGATCACTCGCGCCCTGGCCGAGATGACCCGGTTTGCGGTGAATCAGGGCGCCAACCCGATGACCTTCCTCGGTCTGGCGGGGGTCGGCGATCTGATCGTCACCTGCTCGTCGCCGAAAAGCCGCAACTACCAGGTCGGTTTTGCCCTCGGCCAGGGGTTGAGCCTCGACGAAGCGGTGTCGCGCCTGGGTGAAGTGGCCGAAGGCGTCAACACCTTGAAAGTGCTCAAGGCCAAGGCCCAGGAGGTCGGCGTGTACATGCCGCTGGTCGCCGGACTGCATGCAATCCTGTTCGAAGGGCGCACGCTTGAGCAGGTGATCGGTCTGCTGATGCGTGCCGAACCGAAAACCGATGTCGACTTTATTTCCACCAGTGGTTTCAACTGATTCAGCAGGGAGCAGGCCATGAACGATCCGAAAACCGAAGCCAAATATGAATCCATCCTCCTGCGGGTGTTGTGGATGATTGTTTACGTCCTGGTCTGGCAGGTAGCGCAGTTCATCCTCGGCGCGGTGGTGCTGGTGCAGTTGATCTATCGTTTGATCTATGGCGCCCCGAGCGCCAGCCTGATGAATTTCGGCGACAGCCTGAGCCAGTTTCTGGCGCAGATCGGCCGTTTCGGCAGCTTCCACAGCGACCAGAAACCCTGGCCGTTCGCCGACTGGCCGGCGCCGCGTACGCCGGAAGGTGAGGCGCCACACGTCGTCGCGCCGGCACCGCATCCGGTTCGGGATGAGGAACCCAAGCTATGAAACTCTGGGTATTGCGTCACGGTGAGGCCGAGCCCTACGGCTCGCGCCCGGATTCCGAGCGGGAGCTGACCGCCCACGGTCGCCAGGAAGTGTTGAGCAGCGCGGCCCGCTTGATCGGCCAGCCGCTGACCGCCATCTACGCCAGCCCTTACCTGCGGGCGCAGCAGACGGCGCAACTGGTGCGCGAAGCCCTTGGCTTCGAGCCTGAGATCCGCACAGTCGAGTGGCTGACGCCGGAAGTTGACCCGGACCGCGTGGCCGAGCAACTGGTGTCGGTGAGCAACGTGCTGCTGGTCAGCCACAATCCGCTGGTGGGCAATCTGCTCAGCTACCTGCAACACGGTGCCGGCTACCCACCGGAAAAGGTCAGCACCGCCGGGCTGGCCGAGCTTGAAAACAGCGAGTTGCTGATCGGCTCGATGACGCTCAACAGCCTTAAACATCCCTGAAATTTTTTGTATGAAATAGTCAACCAAGCACTTGCTTGGTTGACTACGCTTGCTCCAGACCAAAAAACAGGAGCGAGTCGAATGTCTTCCGCCTTCCGTTTGCCGCTGGACGTGTTTTACGAACGCGAGGCCCGGCACCCGCGTCAGCGTTTTCTGGTGCAGCCGATCGGCGGCGGGCAGGTCGAGACACTGACCTGGGCCGACGTCGGCCATCAGGCCCGCTGTACTGCGCACTGGCTGCGATCCCGGGAATTGCCGCCAGGCAGCCACATCGCCCTGATCTCGAAAAACTGCGCGCACTGGATCATCGCCGACCTGGCGATCTGGATGGCCGGACACGTTTCGGTGCCGCTCTATCCGAACCTCACCGCCGAATCGGTGAATCAGGTGCTGACCCACTCGGAAAGCGTGCTGGCGTTCATCGGCAAACTCGATGACTGGCCGGGTATGTCGCCAGGCGTGCCGGCGGGCCTGACCACCGTCAGCCTGCCGCTGCACCCACCGGGCACGTTCGATTTCAACTGGGATGAGCTGCAACGCAGCTCGCCGATCCAGGACGATCCGCGTCCCGCCGCCGAGCAACTGGCGACCATCATCTACACCTCCGGCACTACCGGCCTGCCCAAGGGCGTGATGCACAGTTTTGCCAATCTCGGGTTCGCGACGACGCGCGGTACGCAGCTGTTCGGCCTCAATGAGAACGACCGGCTGCTGTCGTATTTGCCGCTGTGCCACGTGGCCGAGCGGATGTTCGTTGAGCTGGCGTCGATCTACACCGGGCAAACGGTGTTTTTCGCCGAGAGCCTCGACACCTTTCTTGCCGATCTCAAGCGGGCGCGACCAACGGCGATGTTCGGGGTGCCGCGGATCTGGACCAAGTTCCAGATGGGCGTCTACAGCAAGATCCCGGCGAAACGTCTGGATTTCCTGCTCGGTCTGCCCTTCATCGGCAAGCGGATCGGCCACAAGGTATTGGCGGGGTTGGGGCTGGATGCCTTGCGCGTAGCGCTGTCTGGCGCGGCGCCGGTGCCGCTGACCCTGTTGCGCTGGTATCAGAAACTCGGGCTCGACGTGCTGGAGGTCTACGGCATGACCGAAAGCTGCGGGTATTCGCACATCTGCCTGCCGGGGCAATACAAGGAAGGCTGGATTGGCCGGCCGTGCCCCGAAGTTGAAGTGCGGATCGACGAGTCCGGCGAAGTGCAGGTGCGCAGCCAGGCGAACATGCTCGGCTATTTCAAGGAACCGCAGAAAACCGCCGAGACCCTCACCGAAGACGGTTTCCTGCGCACCGGCGACAAGGGCGAGCAGGACGCTGAAGGACGTTTGCGCCTGACCGGGCGGCTCAAGGAAATCTTCAAGACCAGCAAGGGCAAATACGTCGCCCCGGCGCCGATCGAAAACCGGCTGGCGGTGCATTCGCGGATCGAACAGGTCTGCGTGGTCGGCGACGGTCTGAGTGCGCCGCTGGGGTTATGCGTGCTCTCGGCCGTGGGCCGGGAAGAGCCCCGCGCGCCGCTGCATTCGAGTCTGGAAAAACTGCTGGAGGAGGTCAACGCCGTACTCGACAAGCACGAGCGCCTGCGCCGACTGGTGGTGGTCAAGGACAGCTGGGCAGTGGAGAACGGCTTCCTCACGCCGACTTTGAAGATTAAACGCAACATCATCGAAGACACCTACGGAGCACGTTTCGAAGAATGGAGCGAGCGCAGCGAGGCGGTGCTGTGGCAGGATTGAGCGTCGATCAAAACAACAAAGGAAGCCTGCGATGACCTTGTGGCGCACCACTCCGAACATCGAGCAGTTGAACGCAATCCAGAAAAACACCATCGGCGAAGTGCTGGACATCCGCTTCGAGTCCTTCGACGAGGAATCCCTGACGGCCAGCATGGTCATCGACCATCGCACTCACCAGCCTTACGGCCTGCTGCACGGCGGCGCCTCGGTGGTGCTGGCCGAGACTGTCGGCTCGATGGCCAGTTACCTGTGCATCGACGCCAGCAAGTTCTATTGCGTGGGCCTGGAAATCAACGCCAACCACTTGCGTGGTCTGCGCAGCGGGCGGGTGACGGCGGTGGCCAAACCGATCCACATCGGCCGTACCACCCACGTCTGGGACATTCGCCTGACCAGCGATGAAGGCAAGGCCAGTTGTGTGTCGCGCCTGACCATGGCGGTGGTGCCGCTGGGAGAACAACCGCCGGCACGTTGATGGCGCGAGCGTCATAGCCCTGACCGGACTGTCATCATTCCTGGCAGTTACGGTCATTGCTGTGGGACACGGTCTTACGGACAATCAACGCCTGTTTTCCGCTCATGGATTTGCCGGTATGTCGCAACCGATCTTCTTCGCCCACGCCAACGGTTTCCCTTCGGGCACCTACGGCAAACTGTTCGCGGCGCTGGCGCCCGAGTACCGGGTCGCGCATCTGGAACAACACGCCCATGACCCGCGTTTCCCGGCGGGTGACAACTGGTACCACCTGGTCGATGAACTCATCCATCACCTGCAACAACAAGATGAACCAGTGTGGGGTGTTGGCCATTCCTTCGGCGGCATGCTGCATCTGCACGCCGCACTGCGTTGCCCGGAACTGTATCGGGGCGTGGTGATGCTCGACTCGCCGGTGCTGACCCGCACCGATCAATGGGTGATCCGCGCCGCCAAGCGCTTTGGTTTCATCGACAAACTGACGCCGGCCGGCCGCACGCTCGGGCGGCGCGAAGAATTTGCCGACCTGGACAGCGCCCGTGGTTATTTTGCCGGCAAGACGTTGTTTCGCAGCTTTGATCCGGAATGTTTCGATGCCTACTTGCAGCATGGTCTGCACAAGGTCGGCGACAAATTGCGCCTGCGCTTCGATCCTGCGACCGAGATCAGCATCTATCGCGGCGTGCCGCACACCAGTCCTGCGCATACCCGGCAATTGAAAGTACCGCTGGCGGTGGTGCGCGGGCACAAGAGCCGCGTGGTGATGAACCACCACACCCGGTTCGTCGGGCGCCTGCCTCAAGGCGAGTCGCTGACCGTGCCCGGCGGCCATATGTTTCCGCTTGAGCGTCCGCAGGACACCGCACAATTGCTGAAAAACCTGTTCAATCGCTGGGAGCGCCGGCAAGACAAGGATTGCGCATGAACCCCGCCGTCGAAGAAGTGCGCCTGAGCCTGCCGCATATCGAACTGGCAGCGCACCTGTTCGGCCCGGAAGACGGGTTGCCGGTGATCGCCCTGCACGGCTGGCTGGACAACGCCAACAGCTTCGCCCGCCTGGCGCCCAAGCTCAAAGGCTTGCGCATCGTGGCGCTGGACATGGCCGGTCACGGGCATTCCGGGCACCGGCCGAACGGCGCCGGTTACGCACTGTGGGATTACGCCCATGACGTGCTGCAGGTCGCCGAACAACTGGGCTGGAAGCGTTTCGGCCTGCTCGGGCACTCCATGGGCGCCATTGTTTCGCTGGTGCTGGCTGGCTCGTTGCCCGAACGCATCACCCATCTGGCGTTGATCGACGGGGTAATTCCTCCTACCGACAAAGGCGAGAACGCCGCCGAGCGTATGGGAATGGCCCTGCAGGCGCAGCTCGATCTTCGGGAAA